>NZ_JAUDEN010000018.1:0-81075 GCF_030373775.1 Bacteroides gallinaceum
CATATGTTGGTTGTATATGGCCGTTCGTCTTCCGTGGTTTGCTCCATGTTTTTCCGGAATCCATTGAATACATAATTGTTTTAGGTATGGTAACTTAAAAATAGTCTTTTTTATAAAAGAAGAAACACTTTTCAACTTTCAAAATTCAAAATTTAAACAAGGTTTTAGTTCCTGGGATATGATGATAATCACTTAAATGTTATATTTGTCATTGTAAGTTTGACACTTCTATTTTTACATTTCTGATTTTCAGGGAAATAATTATGTTTCTTATATCAAGTTCACACAAAGATAAAAATTATTTTATAGAAATCCTTTGTAGTGTATAAAATTTGCGTATATTTGTAGAAAATGACAAAAAAATAGGTGAAGAGCCTATAGACTTTTATCAAATGCAAATCAATACTATGATTGCCATCATTCATAGTGCAAAGGTAACACGGACATTATGAAGGCCAGATAAGCACAACACTTTCGGCTGTCAGTTGCTTTCACGAGCCGCAAATTTCTGTAAAAATCCCGCATGGTTGGCAAATGAATTGAAAAGCAGAAGTAAAAGAATGAATGTCGTAAAGAGCCAGTGAAATTTTGTAGAAAGGGTATGTTGGGTTTCATCGAGTATATGGAACCGGGTTTCATTCCCGCTGGAACCGACTGCCAAGCAGTAGACCTGATTGCGAGCATTCATCAAGAAAGAGTTGCTATAAAAAAGCGCAGGCAGAAAGGCAAGGACAAATGTCTATGTCGCGCGGATAACCATATTTGCTAGAGAACCATGGGAAATAGAGTACCTGTCATTATCCGACACCAATTCTGGTAGTAATTGGAGGTCTGTTCGGGAGGCAAGCGCCAGCAACAGTTTCCGGGCAGACAAGACCGATTGTAACAACCCGGGCGGCGGGAAAAGGACAGTTCCGCTCGTCCCGTTGGAAATAACAAACCAATATAAACCTATTGTCTAACCCTAAAACAATGAACTAATGAAACGATTCTTACGTAGTAAACAGTACATGGCAGCGTGTATTGTTTTGTCGTTGCTTCTTTCGCCCACCACGTTGCGGGCTGTTACAGGAACGGGCGACAGCGAAAGCGAAACGGTTGCAGGCGTAGAGCAGCAACAAACCAAGCGCACCATCACCGGAACCGTGGTAACCGGCGACACCAATGAACCGGCTGTCGGCGCCACTGTTTATCTGCGCAACAGTACGACAGGAACCATTACCGATACCGACGGTAAGTTCTCCATCACGGTTGAAGGACTGGGCGGAGTGCTTGATTTCTCGTATATCGGCTACAAATCTCAGGAAGTAGCGCTTGTAGGCCAGACCAGTATCAACGTTACTTTGCAGCCAGACAACGAGGTGCTGGACGAAGTCGTCGTTGTGGGCTATGGCAGCCAGCGCAAGGAAAGCGTCGTGGGAGCCATCTCTACACTGGACGTGACGAAATTGATTGTGCCCACATCCAACCTCTCTACAGCTTTGGCTGGACAGCTTTCAGGTATTGTCGCCATGAGCCGTTCGGGTGAGCCGGGCAAGAACAGTGCAGCCGATTTTTACATCCGAGGTGTATCTTCGTTTACCGGCAATACTTCTCCACTGGTATTGGTGGACGGTGTTGAGCGCGACCTCGACCTGGTAGACACGGAAGACATCGCTTCGTTCTCCATCCTGAAGGATGCATCAGCCTCAGCCGTTTACGGTGTGCGCGGTGCCAACGGTGTTATTTTGATTACCACCAAAAAAGGAGCGGTGGGCAAGCCGCAAGTAAACGTACGTACGGAGTTCGGCTTTACACAGCCTACCAAGAAGCCTAAGATGGTTAATTCGGCACAGTGGGCGGAACTCTACAACGAAGCCTACAGTACCAATTACTACTCGGCCGAAGACATTGAAATGTATCGCTCGGGAGCAGATCCCGATTTGTATCCCAATGTGGACTGGTTTGACACCATGTTTAATAATATGGCTGCCAACCAGCGTGTTAACCTGAATATTACGGGTGGTAGCGACATTGTGCGTTACTACGTTGCCGGCTCGTTCTATAACGAAAGCTCCATCTACAAAAATGCGGGCAACATTTACGGCTACGACTCGTCTATCCGTTACAACAAGTTCAATTTCCGCGCCAATGTGGACCTGAACCTGACCAAGAGTACGGTTATCAATCTGAATCTGGCAAACATCTATGAGAAGTCGTTCGGTCCGGGCTTTGGCGACACTGACTCTGATATCTGGTCGTATCTTTTCATGACCTCGCCTAACGCTTTCCCTGTGGAATATTCCGACGGCCGCCTGTCCGGTCCCTCAACCGACTCGGGTTATAACCCGTGGAATATGCTGGTACACTCAGGCTACCGCGAGCAATTCTGGAACTCCGCCCAGTCGCTCATCGGCGTAACCCAAGACATCGGTGCCTTGTGGGAGCCGCTGAAAGGTTTGACCGCCAATATCAAGTTCTCATGGGACGCATGGAACACCACTTTGCAACGCCGTTCCAAGTCGCCGACCTTCTATCATGCGCGCGGACGTGCTGAAGACGGGAGCTTGATTTATGACGATGAAAACGGGGACGGCATATGGGAACCCGTGCATACGGGTGACGAAACGCTGTCCTACGGCATAGGCAGAAGTGGTACCATGACCCGCTATGTGGAAGGATCGCTGACCTACAACCGTCTGTTCGGCGAGCACCGCGTGGGAGCCCTGTTCTTGTACAACCATAAGATTTATACCGATACGCAGGCGGGCAGTTCATCAGCATCGCTGCCCTACAAGGACCAGGGTATCGCGGGCCGTCTGACTTACGCTTTCCGCGATACTTACTTCCTTGAAGTGAACATGGGTTACAACGGCTCCGAGAACTTTGCGCGCGGCCACCGTTTCGGTTTCTTCCCTGCCGTGGCTTTGGGATGGATGATGTCCAGTGAAAAATGGTTTGAACCCGCTACCAAGGTGATTGACATGCTGAAGTGGAAAGCTTCTTACGGAAAGGTTGGTAACGATGATATCGGCGGTACCCGCCGTTGGGTTTATGAGCCTACGATTGTGACTGGCGGCAGCTGGTCCTACGGACAAAGCGGCAACCAAGGCGGCAGTGGCATCCGCGTGGGCGAAGTGGAAAACCTGGAGGCTTCGTGGGAAGAGGCCCTGAAACTGAATGCGGGTGTGGAATTCTCGCTGTTCAACAAG
Source organism: Bacteroides gallinaceum (assembly GCF_030373775.1). NCBI lineage: Bacteria > Pseudomonadati > Bacteroidota > Bacteroidia > Bacteroidales > Bacteroidaceae > Bacteroides > Bacteroides gallinaceum. The sequence continues at coordinate 3,192 of NZ_JAUDEN010000018.1, forward strand.
GTGCGCGTGCAGGCCGACTACTTCCGTGAAAAACGTCAGGGTATTTTCCTGAAACGTGCCGGATTGCCTGCTATCGTAGGTGTATCTACCGTTCCTTACGTGAACATCGGTGAAACCCTGAACCAAGGTTTCGATGCTACCGTCGAATACATGCATAAAGTGAATGACGATTTGTTTATTACCGCACGCGGTAACTTCACTTTCAACCGCAACAAACTCATCAACAATGATGAACCCGATTGGGAATACAGATACCAGAACCGTATCGGCAAGCCTTTCGGCTCAGGCGGTTCTACGCAGCCGTTCGGACTGATAGCCCTTGGTTTGTTTGAAAGCGAAGAAGAAATCGCCAATAGTCCGGTACAGAACTTTGGTGAATACCGTGTGGGAGATATCAAGTATCAGGACGTAAACGGTGATGGCATTGTAGACGAACAGGATGCTGTAGCCATCGGCTACACCAACCTGCCGGAAATAACCTATGGCTTCGGTGCAACCGCGCAGTGGAAAGGTTGGGACTTCAATCTCTTCTTTCAGGGCGTAGCACGCACCAGCTTCTTCCTTTCGGGCAGCAGCATCCGCTCGCCGTTCTCAACGGGCAACATGGAACGTGCTGCCATCAATGAGGACGTGTATGGCAACGTATGGATGTCTACCAATACTGCCGAACAGAACGCTGGCGTTACCTATCCGCGTCTTAGCGCAGGAAGTGGAGGCGCAGGCTCTACCAACAACAACCGCGCTTCTACGTGGTGGTTGCGCGATGGTTCTTTCCTGCGTCTGAAGAGCATGGAAATCGGTTATTCGCTGCCGCAGCATATCCTGCAGAAGTCGTTCATCAAGTCGCTGCGCTTCTACATTTCCGGCAACAACCTGCTTTGCTTCAGTCCCTTCAAACTGTGGGATCCCGAAAAGGGAACATCCGACGGTTCGGGTTATCCGCTTAACCGCACATTCTCCATCGGTTTCAATGCTAATTTCTAACACCAACATACGAATTAAAGACATGAAAAATCTGATTAAATACTTCACCATGGGTTGCTTCGCCGCAGGCACACTGCTTTGCACCTCGTGCGAAGACTTCCTGGACAGACAGGAGGATGAAAACCTTACTTTTGATGAAATTTGGCTGTCGCGCAACTACGTGCGTCAGTACTGGCTGAACTGCATGTCGTTCCTGCCTAACTTTGACGGTTCTTTCATTGGCGATTCTGATCCATATCTTGGGGCTTCGGACGAGTGTACCATCACTTACGACCGCGCCTACCGTTATATCAACTTCGGCACGTGGAATGCTTCTACCGTGCCCTACTACAAGATGGACAGCTATTATCAGGGTATCCGCGAGTGCAACATCTTCATGCAGAACGTGTACAACTGTACCGACCCCGACGTGACGAAGGCAGAGCTTGACAAATGGTATTGGCAGACACGCTTTGCCCGTGCCTACTACTACTTCCTGATGATGTGTGATTATGGTCCCGTGTTCCTGGTGGGTGATGAACTGCTTGACTTTACCGCCAGTACAGAGGAACTCTACCGTCCGCGCAACACGTGGGAACAATGTGTGGACTATGTGGTAAGCGAAATGACCGAATGTGAGAAAGCCGACGCTGTGCAGCTTCAATACGGAGAAACCGAATACGGGCTTGCTACCAAAGGTACGTGCCGGGCTGTAATTTCACGCCTGCTGCTCTACTCAGCACGCGACCTGTTCAACGGCAACACGCTGTATCGCGACTTGCGCAATCCTGAAACACCGGACTTCCCTGAGCAGTCGGGTCAGAACCTCTTCCCGCAGACCTACGAGGCCAACAAGTGGCTGAAAGCTGCCGATGCTGCCAAAGCGGTGATGGATCTTGGCTATAGTCTGTACCGCGCAGGCAACGATAACCCCTACGAAGACTATTATGGCATAACCAACGTGACCTGGAACAGTGAGCTGATCTGGACAAACCGATATAACAATCGTTACTATTGGGGTATAAACACAGTGCCGGCTGGTGTCAGTGGATACGGTGGTGTTGGCCCCACGCAGCAACAGGTTGACGCCTACGCCATGAAAACGGGAATTTATCCTATTACCGGCTATGAGTCAGACGGTACTCCGATTGCTGACCCGGCTTCGGGCTACAATGTTGCAGCCGAATTGGAACTTTCCACTTGGAATTATCCAAGCTCCGGATGGAGTCTTATTGGCAACTACGATGTCACTGCTCCCAATATGTACAAGGACCGCGAACCGCGCTTCTACGTCACTGTGTTCTTTGGCGGTAACTATTGGCTGGCTGGAAGCAGTTCTTATGGTCCCATCTCCTTTGCCAGCGGTGGAAACGGCAACCAAAGTCACGACTATCCAAAGTCAGGTTATCTGGTGAATCGCTTTTACGACCATACGTTGAACAGCACGCAGGGCAATTGGGGCAACATCACCTTCCCGGTATTCCGTCTGGGCGAAATTTATCTGAACTTCATCGAATCCGTGCTGGAGTGCAAGAACCGCGGTGTAGCTCTGCCTTCCGGCTACGAAGATCTGGCTATGGAAGTTTGGGCTGACTTGCGTGACCGTGCCGGACTTGATCCCATCACCGATGTTTATCCCAATGCGAGCACTGCACAGCTTATTGATCTCTGCCGCAAGGAACGCCGTGTGGAACTGGCTTTCGAACGCCATCGCTACTTCGACACGCGCACATGGATGATTGCCCCCGAAACTGACGGAGGGCCCATGTATGGCATGAATACCAATGCTACTGCCGGAGGTTCAACCAATACGCCTGAGGAATTCTGGCAACGCACGGTGTTCGAGACCCGCGTCTTCAACAACAACCATTATCTCTATCCGTTCTCGCAACGCGAACTGGACCGTAACCGCTTGCTTGTACAGAATTACGGATGGTAATGCAAACCTTATAAAAATGACGATTCATGAAGAAGAATATATTATTAACAGCACTTGCCGTTGGCCTTCTGATAGTACCCACGGCATGCGAAGACAACAGGGATGAGTTCCTGAGCGACTTCAGTACCATCCTCTATTTCCGGAATAGTGGAGAAATTGCGGTAACGCTCTATAAAACAGGAGAAAATACCGACTATAATCTAACGGTAAACAAATCGGGGTCCAACTTAGGTGCCACTACTACCGCTACAATAACAGCCATGAGTGAAGCCGCATTGCAGGCTTACAACTTATCGCATGGCTACAACTATCAGGCATTGCCTGCCACTTGCTATACGTATACCGGAGGAGAAGTGACATTCGGATCTTCCGACCTTTACAAACAGGTGACAGTGTCGATGAATCCTGAACTTGTCGAAGAAAATATTGGTGCTGACGGCATTTACGTCATCCCGTTCGAAATTACTAGCAGCGCTGATTCTATCAATGCAGACAAACGGTATGCGTTTATCGTGCCCGAGGTGGAAACGCCTTCCATCGGGTTTGCCAATGCAGGTTACCACCAGACAGACATCACAAGCGACGGGGCTGTGACCATTACGCAAAACATTATAATGCCTATTGCTAACCAATGGAATTTCGATTGCGCCGTAGATGTAGACCAAAGTCTGCTGGACGAATACAATGCATCGGTTTACCCAGACTATACGCTGCTTCCTTCGAACAGCTACAGTTTGGAAGTAGGTTCTTTCGTTGTAGGTTCAAATACCGCTACGCTATCACTAACCGTTGATCGATCACAGTTGGGCTATGGACTGTATGCATTGCCGTTGCGACTGACTGGGGCATCAAACGAAAACTTTGAAATTAATACAGCCGGCCAGACGCTTATTTTGGGCATCAACTCTACAGTAGAGCGGAGTGAATTGGCCCAGATACCGCTGTCGCTCGACATGCTTTCTGGTTACGGCATCGCCGACTATGATGGTACCGGCCTCGCCGGTTTGTTTGATGGGCGTGGCAGTGCCTTGTTCATGCATGGCGACTATTATTATGGAGAAAACGATCCTGTTTATGGGCAATACGTAGACTTTGCATTGAACACACCTATCCAACATTTCGCCTACAACTTCTGGACCCGTTATTCCAATGCCGACGGAGCACCCGTCAACACGGTGATTTACGCCAGCAACAATGGAGAAACTTGGCACTGCATCGGTCAGGTAACTAATGCGTTTACTGCAGGCGATGAAGAGTATGACTCTGGCGTGTTTTCGTCAAATGAGCCGTTTACTCACGTACGTTTCTCCGTTACTGAGAGTAACGCTGGAAATGTATGCACCGGGTCTTATTGGAACTGTGGTGAAATGCAAATCTTCGGCAATTAATTGATCTCTGAATCTCTATAGGGTATGTCATGATGCAAGGCTGCTATCATTCTGTCACCTTGAGCGTGGTCGAAAGGGCTCAGGTGAAGATGACAAAATGATATGACAATTGAACTATGGCATGCCCTTATTTCCTTTCTATGTTTTACTTTAACTTCACCCCAATGAAAAGAATCATCTTTTTGTCTATCTGCATCATCTGCACAGCTTTTGTTTTGGCAGCCTGTAGCGATGATGAAGGCAATTTCGGCGGGACTCCGGTATTCAGCATCGACGAGCAGCATCTGCAGCAAGATTTTGAGCAGGGAGCATCGTATGTATCCATTCCCGTCAATACCAATATGGAACTCTCGCAATGGAGCGTCGCTTCGTCTGATGAAACCTGGTGTCTCGTGTCGCAGGAAAAACCCACATCAACCTCGTCGTCCATTCTGATTTCGGTGCGGGAAAGCGAGGAACCGGATGTGCGCACGGCAACTGTCAGCGTGACCTCCGGTGTGGCAAACTATACGATACAGGTGCGCCAGCTGGGCTATGGCCCTGCCATCCTGTTGAAAGATGAGAACCCCACAGTCTCTGCAGACGGCGGCGGACTGGACATCACGGTGACATCGAACGTTGAATATACCATAGACCTGCCTGCTGAATGTAACTGGATGCGCGAAGTGCCTACGCGCGCCCTGACCGACAAGGTGTACCGTTACACGGTGGATGCCAATCCCACGTATGAGGAACGCACGGTAACGCTGACCTATACTTATACTGAAGACCCCTCGGTAACAGCCGTCTGCACGGTAACGCAGGAAGCAAAGACATCGGGCGTGGACGATGTGGAGGTGGAAGGCGACGTGCAGGCATTTCCTACGGGTGCACAGGCCAGTGAGTACCAGCAGGGAAATGGGATAGAGTACACTTACGACGGACGGATAGACGAAAACCATTACCATTCCGTTTGGGGTCAATCGGCAGATTTTCCTGTGACGCTGGAATACTTCTTCGAGCAGAAGCCCGACATTGACTACATCGTGTATAACACGCGGAGCGGCAACGGCAACTTCGGTGAAGTGGATGTCTATGTAGCCACGGAGGAGAACCCCGACTATCAGCTGCAAGGTTCGTACAACTTTAGGATGCAGAACGCAGCGAGCCGCGTTACTTTCTCGCCCTCGTACAGCAAGGTTACTAAAATCAAGTTCTCCGTCAAGTCCGGACTGGGCGGTTTTGTGAGCTGTTCGGAAATGCAGTTCTTCCAGAAGAATCCGGACAACAAACTGGAGCGTCAACTGCTGGAAGTGTTTACCGACATAACCTGTACGGAAGTGAAGGACGATGCCACCGACGCACAGATACAGGCGCTGCCGGGATATTTTGCAAGTCTTGCCACACAACTGCGCAGAGGCACATACGACCCGTGGGAAAAGGAATTCCGCGTACAGGCATACAAACCCTACAGCGATGTGGAAGTATGGGCGGAGAAGCTGATGACCAGCCGCTACAGCAATCTGGACAATCCCACCGGCATTTATGTGGAACCGGGCGATTCGGTCATCGTACTGGTGGGCGACACGCACGGACAGTCCGTTAGCATCCAGTGCATCGGCGAAGAAACCACGAGTGATGGCACTACAAACTATGTGCAGACGGCAGCCTCGGGTGAAACACGTTTCCTGGAAGAAGGCGTGAACAAGGTTGGATTCAGCCAGCGGGGCATGCTGTTTGTCATGTATACCGCTGACCTGCTTAATCCCACTGCCCAGCCGATAACCATCCATATCCCGCCCGGCAGCGGTATCGTGAGCGGCTTCTTTGACCTGGAGACGCATAAAACAAACGACAAGTATGCCGAACTGATCGGGAAAGCAAACTACAAGTACTTCTGTGTGCGCGGCGAACGTATCATGTTCTACTTCCATCGCGTGCAGATGCAGCAGGCTGTACCCTATGATATCCTCTCTGCCATCAACCTGTGGGATGACATCATCGGCTGGCAGCAGGAACTGATGGGCATCGAAGACGTGCGTCCCTCTCAGGTCAATAACCACCTCTTCGCCATCTCGCCCGAAGGCAGCTACATGTGGGCTTCAGACTACCGCGTGGCTTTCGTCTACACGTACCTGAACAATATCTTGCTGTATGACAATGTGATGGCAGCCAAAGACAACGCCTGGGGACCTGCCCACGAAATAGGGCACGTACATCAGAAGGCCATCAACTGGCCCAGTTCAACCGAGTCTTCCAACAATTTGTTCTCCAACTACATCCTTTATAAGCTGGGCAAGTACTGTTCGCGCGGCGAGGAACTGAGTGCCCTTGCCACCGCTCATTGCATCAACCGCCAAGGCTGGTATAACATGGGCAGTGCAACCCACCAGAACGAGGACGCAGAGCTGCACATGCGCATGAACTGGCAGTTGTGGAACTATTATCACCGTTGCGGCCACAAGCCCGACTTCTGGCCCACGCTGTTCAAACTGCTGCGCGAAGACCGTATCGTGGAGAGCGATCCGGGAGCTGGACAGCTGAAGTTTGCCATGAAAGCTTGTCAGGCAGCAAACGAAAACCTCACGGACTTTTTCGAGATGTGGGGCTTCTTCGAGCCGGTAAATACTACCATCGAGCAGTACGGCACATGGAACTACGTGGTGGATGAATCCATGATTGAATCTGCCAAGCAATACATGAAGCAGTTCCCCGCGCCCAAACATGCTTTCTATTACCTGGAAGACCGCAAGAACGGCGATGTGGGCATCGAAAGCTATCAGGTGGGCGATGTAGGATATTACACGCAGTTTGAAGGCGAAGGGACGAAAATCACGAAGGAGGTGAGCTATACGCGCTCGGGCAACCGTATCAGCATCACTGACGGCGATGAGGCCGTAGCCTTTGAGATACGCCAGTCGCCAAGCAGCGAACTGCTCTACTTCTCCAACTTCCTGACATTTGATGTGCCCTCGTCTGTTGCGCTGGACGGTGCAAAGGTATATGCCGTACAGGCAGACGGAACACGCATTGAGTGCAAGAAGCGGTAACAGCCGGGCTGACAGATTCTTTTCTGGCTGTCCGAGAACCATTCAAATGCAGACATTTGGTCTGGTTAGATTTTGGCGACACGGTTATGCACTTCGGGTGCTGGCGTGTTGAGCCGCGAAGAATCTCCCACGAGCATCATGCAAGTGGGAGATTTTTTTGCATCGATTGTATAATCTGTTGGCAGTAGATTGAATGCCGTTGGCGCATTGATTTGTCTGTCCCTTGCTCTTTTATGCTTTGGCATAAGGATACATATCTGTCTAATGAGGGGATGTATTGTGTGCTGTATTAATGTTAATAACCTGTGTAAAAGATGGTTACGAAGTGAAAGATGGAGCCGGACTTTCCGCGCAGTAAAGTCTTTGTTCGTTTCATGCCTTGTTTTATGAAAAATGAAAGAAAAAGCTAAAAAGCGAATCTGATACGTACAGGTATGTATATTTGGACGCAATCTGCCGCGATGTTTTAAGATAACAGCTATTTTTATCAAAGAGTTAGCGGTTGTTTGACGTGAACTTCAAGAAAGAACTGCCGGCATTCCGTTTGTGAGTGTCCGGTCTGGCGAATCGATCAGATATTGTTAGACCGGGATTGTTGTTCTGTTAAATTCTGCATCTTTAGTCTGGAGATATGTATCTTCAGTTTAGAAATGTATATCTTTAGTCTGAAGATATGTATCTCTAGCTTAAGGACAAACCTTCTGACGTTTTGTAATTACAGATTTATATATACCATGAAACATTTGTTTTTATTGATTGCATTGGGCATTGGGAGCGGCTTGACGGTAAAGGCACAGTCGCATACACGGATTTCATTGCCTGCACTCTTCTCGGATCATGTTGTTTTGCAGCAGCAGGATTCTGTGCCGGTGTGGGGCTGGGGAGAAGCTGGCTCTAAGGTTTGTATTGTTGGAAGCTGGTCTTCAAAGGATACGGTTTCAGCCCGCGTGGGAGATGATGGCCGCTGGATGGCGAAGGTTAAGACAGCGCATTATGGAGGACCGTATACGCTTCGCATTTTCCAGCCGAAACGTGAGGCTGAAGGGATTATGCTGGAAGATGTCATGTTGGGAGAGGTATGGCTTTGCAGCGGACAGTCTAACATGGAATGGACTCCGGCAAACGGACTTGTTGACCAGGCGCAGGAGATTGGTGCAGCTGACTATCCGCAGGTGCGTTTTTTCAGTCTGAAAAAAGTGGGAAGTGAATATTTGCAGGACGATTGTCAGGCAACCTGGGAGTGCTGCTCGCCGGATGTATACGGACTGCACTTTGACCATATTCCCACGGTGTGGGACGAGGGTATACCTTTGGGCAATGGCATCATGGGAACCCTGATATGGCAAAAGGGAGAGAACCTGCGTCTTGCACTGGATCGTGCGGATTTGTGGGATTTGAGGCCTGTAAAGGAATTCAGCGGGCCGAACTATTCCTATAAATTTATCTGCGATGCGGTGGAGAAGAAAGATCTGAGGCCTGTTTATGAAATGATTGATGCGCGTACCAGCCGGGATATCGCTCCCACGAAGATTCCGGCAGGAGCCATCGAGTTTCCCGTGAAAGCCTTGGGGGAAGTTGCGAGTGTAGACCTTGACGTGCGTACAGCCGTATGTACAATTGTTTGGAAGAATGGGGTTGCAGGGCAGTTCTTTACCAGCGCTACAGACAGGACGGGACATTTCCGCTTTACCAATCTGCCCGGAAAGCTGGAATTGAACTGGCAGGCTCCTGCTTTCGAGGCGCCGGAAGGAAGCAAGGTTGCCTCGAATGCACTGGCTCGTTTGGGCTACAAGCCGGGCAGGACTGTGCGCAAAGGGAATCGCATCACTTATACGCAGAAGGCATATGGCGATGTGAAGTATGAAGTGGACATACGCTGGACTTGTCCGGATGCTCATTCGCTGGAGGGCGTTTATTGTCTTACTACACAAGGTACATGGTATAGCGAACAGACTGCCGCAGGCAAGATGATGGACGCTTATACGAAAGACTTCCGTTCAGCATTGCAAGAGCACGTTGAGTGGTGGAAAAAATATTGGGAACAGTGCCGGATAGACTTGCCGGACAAGGTTCTGGAACGGCAGTGGTATTTGGAAATGTACAAATTCGGTGCGGCATCACGCAAGGATGCGCCCCCTATCTGTCTGCAGGCCGTTTGGACTGCTGACAACGGGCAGACGCCTCCCTGGAGAGGAGATTTCCATAACGATTTGAATACCCAGCTGAGCTACTGGCCCGGATATGCGTCGAATCATTTGGAGGAGTCGGCTGTTTTTACCGATTGGTTGTGGCGTATTAAAGACAACAGCGAAGCATACACTCGTCAGTTCTTTGGAGTAGACGGGCTGAATGTGCCTTGTATCTCAACGCTGGACGGTAAGAATCTCGGCGGCTGGAATCCATACTCGCATCAGCCTGCAGCTTCCGGCTGGCTGGCACATCATTTTTATCTTCAGTGGAAATATTCTGCAGATCAGGATTTCTTGAAAGACAGAGCATATCCTTGGGTTAAAGAGGCTGCCCGCTATTTTGAGCAAATTTCCATAAAAGGTGCTGACGGGAAACGCAGACTGCCTCTTTCCAGTTCTCCGGAAATCAATGACAACAGTTTGGATGCGTGGTTCAAGGAAACGACTAATTTCGATTTGGCATGTATTCGCTTTACGCTTCGTGCGGCGCGGGAGATGGCGGAAGCTTTGGGATTGGATGAAGAAGCAGCGCACTGGAAAGATTTGGAAAGCGAGTGGCCGGATTTTGCTTCCGATGCTACCGGTCTGTGCATCGCTCCTGGTTATCCGTTGCAATATACGCACCGCCACTTGTCGCATCTGTTGGCCATACATCCGCTCGGTTTGCTGGACGTTTCGCAGGGGAAGGAAGTGGAAAGACTTGTCAGACGTTCTATCCATCACTATGAAGAGATGGGAACACGAGGTTGGGTAGGCTATTCATACAGTTGGCTGGCCAACATGCAGGCACGTGTGCTGGATGGCGACGCAGCTGCCCGTTCGCTGCATATTTTTATTAAGGCTTTCTGTTCGCCCAACAGTTTCCATCTCAACGGGGATCAGTTGAAAAAGGGTTATTCCGGGTTTACGTACCGGCCCTTTACGCTGGAAGGAAACTTTGCTTGCGCATCTGCCATTCAGGAGATGCTTCTGCAAAGCCATACGGGAGTTATACGCGTATTTCCTGCTGTGCCTGAGTATTGGCAGGATGCTTCTTTCAAGGATATGCGTGCGATGGGAGCTTTTTTAGTCAGTGCCAGTATGAAGGGGGGTAATGTAGAACGTATAACAGTTCGTTCAGAGAAGGGTGGTACGCTTAAGATATTGAATCCGTTTACCAGTCGGGTGGAGAAGAAAGCAATGAAACCGGGGGAGTGCATTGAAATCACGGAATGATATCCTTTCCGGAAATGGCTTGAATATTAGTTAATAGGTCAAAGAAATGTTTCAGAATACCGGTATAAGAGCATATCGGCATTCTGAAACATCTTTATTTCTTGAAAATAGTTATCTTTGTCCGAAAAAAGACGATGGACGGTGTAATTATGATCCGGCAGGAAACGGAAGAGGATTTCAGGCAGGTGCAGGAGGTCGTAAGACTTGCATTTCAGGGAGTGGAAGAAAGTGACCGTACGGAACATCTGCTGGTTGAACGGCTTCGCCGGTCGGATGCATACATTCCGCAACTGTCTTTGGTGGCGGAAACGGACGGTAAGATTGCAGGTCATGTCTTATTGTCGGAAGTGAAGGTGGTGTCTGGCAGCGATGTCCATACGGTGCTGTCTGTCGCCCCGTTGTCTGTGTTGCCGGCATACCAGCGGAAAGGAATAGGAGGGATGCTCCTTCGCGAAGCCCACAAGAGGGCTTTGGAACTGGGGTATGGTGCCGTGCTGCTTCTTGGGCATGAAGACTATTACCCGAGGTTCGGTTACGGAAGAGCTTCCATGTTCGGAATCAGATTTCCGTTTGACGCTCCTGACGCATGTTGCATGGCGATGGAGCTGAAGGCGGGAGGACTGGATGGCATACATGGCATGGTGCATTATCCTGATGCGTTTGGTATGGAATGACCTTTATGTGTGTGAACTGTTTTTATCTTCTCAACTAATTGTGACAAAAAGATGGACTTTCCTTTGGAATTTGTAGAGCGTACCCGGCTGCTGTTGGGCGATGAGGAGTGGAAGAAACTTGAAGCGGCGCTTGCCGGAGAACCGTCGGTGAGCATTCGTGTCAACCGGAAAAAATACGGTGGAGCGCTTGCCGATGCTCTGCCTGTGCCCTGGTGCAGGGACGGATATTATCTGCCTTCGCGTCCGGCCTTTACTTTTGATCCGTTGTTGCATGCAGGATGCTATTATGTGCAGGAAGCGGCTTCGATGTTTCTCGACAAGGTGCTCGGCGAATACGTGACATCGGAGGCTGTTATGCTCGACCTGTGTGCCGCTCCGGGAGGCAAATCAACCTTAGCCCGGAGTGCATTGCCTGAAGGGAGCCTGCTTGTAGCCAACGAGATTGTCCGTGCGAGGGCGCAGGTTCTGGCGGAGAACCTGACTAAATGGGGAAACCCGGGTGTGGTGGTGACCAATAATGCTCCCGAAGACTTTACGGAACTGGGTCCTGTGTTTGATGTGATTCTGACGGATGTCCCTTGTTCCGGCGAGGGGATGTTCCGGAAAGACGAAACGGCCGTTTCAGAGTGGAGCACGGGAAATGTGGCTCTTTGCTGGCAGCGTCAGCGCGATATCTTGTCGGCTGTCTGGCCATGCCTGAAGGAAGGCGGTCTGCTGATTTACAGCACTTGCACGTTTAACCGGGAAGAGAACGAAGACAATGTGGCGTGGATAGCCGGTGAGCTGGGGGCGGAGGTGCTTCCCGTTGGCGTTGATCCGGGCTGGAATATAACCGCAAACCTGGCCGGAGGAGAGTTTCCGGTCTATCGCTTTTTCCCGCACAAGACGGCGGGAGAAGGCCTGTTTATGGCTGTTCTGAGAAAGACTTCGGATGCGGATGAGCCGGCCGGAAGATGCCGGAAGCCGCGGAAAGACAAAGGGAAGAAGCCGGGCAAGAATCCGCTGAAGGTTCCGAAAGAAATGGGGGACTGGCTTCTTGCGGGCGGGCAGTTCCGTCTGGAGGTTGAAGGCGAATGTGCCGTGGCGTTTCCTGCCTCCCATGCCGACTTGTATGACAGGCTTAAAGAACGGCTGAAAGTGGTTTGTGCCGGAGTGACCTTGGCCGAGTGGAAAGGCAAGGACTGGCAGCCTGCTCATTCGCTGGCCATGAGCACCGGATGCCGTTGCGATGCGTTTCCGCAGGCGGAACTCAGCTATAAGGAGGCGATAGCCTATCTGCGCAAGGAAGCGGTCGTGTTGCCTTCCGACATGCCCCGCGGCTATGTGATGGTCACTTTCAGGGGGCATCCGCTGGGCTTCGTGAAGAATGTGGGCAATCGTGCCAACAACCTGTATCCGCAGGAATGGCGGATCCGGAGCGGAAGTGTGCCTGAACAGGAAGAGGTGCTGAAGTAGGGCGGAGCGAGGATTCTCAAGCGGAAGAGGAGGGAAGCGGCAAAGTTGCCTTTTTGTCAGAATGACAATCCCGTGCGGTGAGATTGGGCTGTATCGGGCTTCGGGGAAGTCTGGCGCGGAAAATCGCAGCCGTCATCTTCGGCGTAGTTTCAAATAGTCCGTGTTTTGCATCAATCTTGTTTGCTTTGGTGGTTATGGGTTCTTTTCCCTTTCTTTATGCCGCCCGTTTGGACTGTCCGGTATCTTTTCGGTTCATTTAGACGGGTTGTATTCCCGGTGTCGGGAGAGAGAAAAATGCCGTTTGGGGAGGCCTGGAAAAGATGACGGGATATGTTGCCTCGGATGATTCGTTGTTTTCCGGAAGATGTTGGGACATTTTATGTGGGATGACGGGCTGTTTTTTATCCGGAACCGTGACTTTTTTCTTCCTGTTCCGAGCGGTCTGTCCCCTTCTGATACCTTCTGAACGCGGTTTCTCTTTTTGTTTCCTTAAGAAAACAGTTGCAGGTTGATTTTTGTAAATGGATGTCCGGTCAAGGATTTCGGAGGATTTGTTTCATAATGCTTGCAGAATGCTGTTTTATGTGGAAAAATGAAAAGGCAGAAGACGAAGGGTTTGCCTCGTCCGGCGGCAAGGAATACCCTTTGCCTTCTCTTGGCCGGCTGAGGCTGTGCCAAAATGAACAGCGGCTTTCATTTTGCCTTCCTGGATAAAGCGAAAGAACTCGTGACATAAGCTGATGCATGCAAGGTGTTTCACTCCGTTCAGCGTGGCATTACTTTTTGCCGGCCAAATTTTGTTTTGACACAGCCTCAAGCGGATTGTGGCGGAGATGCGCTTGTGCCGCCGGAGAAGGATGGCGGTCCGGCATGTTATGCTTCGTAAAATTCGATGGGAAGTCCGTCCGGATCCTGCATGAAGAAGAACCGTTTACCGGTATATTCGTCCGTGCGGACGCTTTCGTGTCCTACCCCTTTGCTCTCCAGCTCCTTGGCCGCCGATTCGATGTCTGCCACTTCGAACGCCAGGTGTCTGAGTCCTGCCGCCTCAGGATAGGAGGGCCGTTCCGGAGGGTTGGGAAAAGAAAACAGTTCCACGATATAGTTTCCGTTTAATGCAAGGTCGGCCTTGTAGGAATCCCTTTCCTTGCGGTAATATTCGTGCTGCAGCTCCATTCCCAGTACACGCGTATAAAAGTCTTTCGACTTGCTGTAGTCGGAACAGATAATCGCTATGTGGTGTACTTTGTTGATTTTCATGACTGTCTGTTTGTATGCTTTATTCCAGTGTAAGCGGAATCCCTTTGTAGAAATCCAGTATTTTCGTGCGGAACAGGTATTCATATTTAGCCTGAATGCAGTCGGACAAAGCCTTCATCCAGTTTGTCCTTGCCTCGTTGTATTCGGTGGCGTTTGCCTTGCCGTTCACATATTTCTCTTTCATCAGCTGGAACGATGATTCCGCCGCTTCGTTGGCGGTTTCGCTGCTGTAGTATTGTGTCTTGGAGTTTACGGCATTATAGTATGCCTGCTGGATTTCTTTGTAGAGCGATTTTTTCGTTTCTTCCAGTTGCCACGACAGCGTTGTCTGGTCCAGGCGTGCCGACCGCACCCTGTTGCGTGTGCTTAGCCGGTTGAAAATAGGAACGCTCAGCGATACGCCTACATACTGGCTGAAGTTGTCGCGCAGCTGGGTTCTGAACTGTGCATTTTCTCTTCCCGACACTTTATAATAGTTCGTGCTCAGCCCGGCTCCGAAACTGAGCTGGGGATACCATGCGCTTTGTGCTATCTTGATGCTTTTGGCCGCTCCCTGCAGACGGTACATGGCCGCCATTACTGCCGGTTTGGTCAGTACGGCCTGATTGTAGATGTCAGTGGGCGAGGTCAGTTCCTTTTCCAGCTGGTCCATCTTCACTTCCGGTGCCTCTATGTCGAAGTTGTCGGGCGAGGGAAGTTCCAGCAGCTGGCTCAGGTCGAGCAGTGCCATGCTGAGGTTGTTGCCGGCCTGTACTGCCGAAAGCTGGTCCTGTGCCACCCGTGCCTTGGCTTCCATCCATTCCGATTCGGAGGCTTTCCCGTTCTTGAAGAACGCCTCTTTCTGCACGAGCATGTCTTTGCTCAGGCTTACCTGGTCTTCGGCAACCTTGGCCAGTTCCTGGTTGAACAAGACTTGCAGATAGGCCGAGGCCACCTGTATGCTGATGTCCTCTTTGGCCTTGTTCAAGTCTTCTACGGCCGCCATGAGGTTCAGTTTCGACAGGGCTATGGTGTTTGGTATCTGCAGGCCTGTAAACAGCGGAATGCTTGTGCTCACGCTGAATCCCGTGCTTTGCGTGTTGATGCTCTGGTATGTATTGTTCGCCTGCAGGCTTCGTCCGAAGTTGAACGAGTGCGATGCGTTTCCGTTCAGATCCGGCAGCCGGCTCCATTTGGCTGTATTCAGATCGATCGCGCTTTTATCTCGCGCTGCTTCCCGCTGCTTGACTGTCAGGTTATGGCTGACGGCATAGCTGATGCATTTTTCCAGATCCCATCTTTCTTGCGCCGCGCACGGAAGCGTCAGCGAAAAGGCGGCGATGGCTATGCCTATGGATTTGATGTTCTGTTTCATGACTTATTTCTCGTTTTTCAGTCCGCGCACGGCGTCATTTTCCTTCAAACCCTCTTTCACTTCCGTGTTGATTCCGTCGCTTATTCCAGTCACGATCTGGCGGCGTTCGAATTTTTGTTCCGGAACGCTGTCGGTCAGTATATACACGAATGTGGAATCCCCGCTGAATTCAACGGCACTTTCCGGCACGGTGAGGGCATTGTCTGCGTGCTGCAGCACCATTTCGGCGTTGGCGCTATAGCCGGAGCGGATGGTTATGCTGTCGGGCACGTTTATGGCCGCTTTGATTTCAAACTGGTTGGCTCCGTTGTTTTCTGTGCTTTTCGGCGAAATGTATTCGAGCGTGGCGTCGAACTTCATGTTCTGCAAGGCCCCCAGCGTAATCTTTACAGGGATTCCTTCGTGAATCCGTCCGACTTCCGTTTCGTCTACGTTTCCGCGGAAGATAAGGTCGCTCATGTCTGCCACGGTGGCGATTGTGGTTCCGTCATTGAACGTGTTGCTCATGATTACGGAATTTCCCACTTTGATCGGCACGTCAAGAATCAGTCCGTCGATGGTAGAGCGGATCAGTGTGCTGCTGAATGATTCGCTGTTCTTGGTGATGCCTTCTTTCACGATTTCGAGGTTGTCTTTTGCCGCCTGCAGTTCTTCGCGTGCCTGCTGCGCTGCCAGCAGTGTCTGCTCATATTCTTCACTGCTCACAAGCTTGTCATTGTAAAGCTTCTCCATGCGCTGCAGATTCGTTTCAGCCTGTTTGCCGTTCATTTCGGCCAGGCGCACACGGCTTTCCGCCGAGTTGAGCGTTCCCAGTTCAGGGATTACTTTCACTTTGGCGATAACTTCTCCTTTCCTGACCGTCTGTCCGGCTTCTTTATAAACCTCTGATATGATTCCTGAAATCTGCGGTTTGATCTCCACTTCATCGCGCGGTTCGATCTTTCCCGTGGCGACGGTGGTCTGCTTCAAGTCTTTTGTGGTGACTTTCAGAATCTGATAACTCACTTTTTCCGGTTTCGATTTCTGGTAGAGAAATGCGAATGTGCCGATGAATACCGCTGCTACTAATATGATTGCGGTGATTTTGATAAACTTCTTCATATTTTTGGTTTTATATTTTCAGCTTATGGCTATTATTCGTCACGGATGGCGTCGATCGGTTTGATTGCCATGGCCCGGTATGCAGGGGCAAGTCCGGCAAGCAGGCCCAGCATCAGCAGGAGCATGCACGCTCCCACCGCTTCCCAGAAACTTATCTGGAAGTCTGTCGGAGAGCCGGGAGAGGAAGTTCCCGCCTCGACAGCATTCAGCAGAAATACGGCAAAGGATATTCCCGCCATTCCTGCAATGATTGTCAGCACCATGCTTTCTGAAAGTATTTGTTGGAGAATGTCGTTCGGACGCGCTCCGATAGCCCGTCGTATGCCTATTTCTACGGTGCGTTCCTTCACCGTCACCATCATGATGTTGCTGACTCCGATAGCTCCGGCCAGCAGTGTGCCCAGGCCGACCATCCATCCCAGAATCCGTATTCCCGAAAACAGGTTGTCCATCATGCTGAACATGGCTTCGGCGTTCACCTGGATAATTGCCTGGCTGTCGTCCGGGTGAATATAGTGTGCCCGTTTCACTACCTGCTCCACCTTTTTTTCCACATCGCTGATGGAATATCCTTTTTTTGCCGTGTAGCAGAGCATTTGCACTTTCTGTCCGAAGTTGTAGTTTTGCTGCATGGTGGTGAACGGTATGATAACGGAAGTTTCGGATCTTCCTTGGACGGATATGTTTCCGGATGAAAGGCTGACTCCCACCACCTGGTAATAAATGCCGTTTATCTTGACGAATTTCCCGCACGGATTCTCTTTTCCGGGGAAGAGCGATTCATAGATGCGCTTTCCGATGATGCATACGCGCCGCCTGTCTTTCACATCCATGTCGTTCAGGTAACGGCCGTAGGAAATGAGCGGCTCTTCTATTTTTCCGTATTCAGGATACAGCCCTTTGAGCGTTCCGGATATTTTTTGGTCTTCATAGATGATGTCCACTCCCCATTTGGCCAGGCTGGGAGTGATGATGTCTACTTCGCTCACGCTCCGCCGTATGCGGGTCACATCACCGTTCTCCAGATCCCAGTAGCGTCCCTGCTGGAATCCCTTGTATGCCTTGCTGGTTTTGTTGGCTCCCATGAATCCCGAATTGGTTGCGAATCCTTCAAACTCCCGCGAGAGCATTTGCTGCATGCCTTTCGCTCCGCCCATAAGTGCGACAAGCATGAATATTCCCCAGAACACGCCGAATGCGGTCAGCAGGCTGCGTGTCTTGTTTCGCGTGATCGTGACAAGTATTTCTTCCCAAACGTCTAAGTCAAACAGTTTCATATTCATTCAGTTCTAAGTGCCTCTATCGGGCGTATCTTCACCGCTTTCAGTGCAGGGAAAATACCGGCCATCGTTCCGGCGATAATCAATGTGAGAGTGGCTTGTATGGCTATGGACAGATCCACTGTCGGGTTTTCGAAAAAGGTCATGGAAAACACTCCGGCATCCATGGTCTGTTTTCCGGCCACGGCATTCATGTATTCTGTGGCAGCGATGCCCGCTACCATACCGACATATCCGAAGAAAGTGGTGATGGTGACGCTTTCCGAAACAATCAGCCATAAAATGGAGGCCGGTTTTGCGCCGAGCGCTTTGCGGATGCCGAATTCGTGCGTACGCTCGCGCACAGTGATCAGCATGATGTTGCTTACTCCCACGATGCCGCTCAGCAGGGTGAATATGCCGATTACCCAAATGGCTGTATGCAGGATTCGGGTGGCCGTTTGCTGCTGCAGGTATTGCGTGAACCGGTTCCATATCCAGATGGCGCTGTCGTCGGCCGCGTCAAACTGTTTCTGGTTTCCGATAACGCGGCGATAGTCTGCTTCGAATGCGTCGTTGTCCGCCTCATCGGCGAGCGCCTTGGTCGTAAAAGTAATGTTGTCGATGCTGTCGCCCTTGGCATATACGGCCTGCAAGGTTGTGAACGGGACAAGGGCAGTGGGAGAGAAGCTGTTCTGGTCTGTATAAACCCCTACAATCTGATAGGCTACTCCTGTCGCATTGATGTACTCTCCTACGGGGCTCTTGTCTGCAAAGAGTGAGTTGGCTGTCTTTTCATGGATAACCATAACCTTCCGCTTCTCCGTCATGTCGCGCCGGTTGATGAAACGTCCTTCTTTGACTTTTATCGCTTCCAGTTCCGGGTAGTTGGGAAACACGCCGTCGATTCCGATTGAAAGATATTCCTTTCCGAATGACAGCGTTACGCTTTCCTGGCTTACCGTTGCCCCTGTAGCAATGATGTGGTCGGGAAAGGCTGCGCCTGTGACTTGCAGGTCGCTGTTGTCGAGTGAAATGCTCCTTCCTTCTTGCATGCCTTTGTAGGGGCGTGACGTGTATCCGGGAAAAATTTTCATCGAATTCATCATCATTCCTTCAGACTGCCCTTCGAAAGCGTGAATCAGTCCGTTCCCGGCTCCGAGCAGCACGATAAGCATAAATATTCCCCATGCTACCGAGAAGCCCGTAAGGGCTGTGCGCAGTTTGTTGCGCATGATGGTTCCGTAGATTTCCTGTATAAGATCGGTCATAATGCTTATTTCATGAATCCGTTTTGTCCGAAAGGTGAAGCGTTGTGGTCTGTGTTGTTTTCTATCCGTTCGATCAGTCCGTCCTTGATGTGGATGATTTTGTTGGTCTGGTTCGCCACGCCGCTTTCGTGAGTCACTACAACGATGGTCAGGCCTTCATTGTCATGCAGTTCCTTGAGGATGTTCATCACCTCTACGGATGTCTTGCTGTCGAGAGCGCCTGTCGGTTCGTCGGCTAGAATAATCTGAGGCTTCGATATCAGGGCCCGGGCGATGGCAACACGCTGCTTCTGTCCTCCCGAAAGTTCGTTCGGCATATGGTGCGCCCATTCCTTCAGTCCCAGCTTGTCGAGGTATTCCATGGCCAGCAGGTTCCTTTTCTTCCGGTTCATTCCTTGATAAAATAAAGGAAGCGCTACGTTCTCCATGGCATTCTTGAATGATATCAGGTTGAACGACTGGAAGATAAAACCGATCATCCGGTTGCGGTATTCGGCAGCCCGGGTTTCGCTCAGATTGCGTATCAGCACGTCGTTGAGATAGTATTCACCCGAATCATAATTGTCCAGAATGCCCAAGATGTTCAGCAGCGTTGATTTTCCGGATCCTGAGGCTCCCATGATAGAAACAAATTCCCCTTTTTCGATATTGAGGTTGATGCCTTTCAGTACATGAAGCGGAGCGCCGTTATGGTAGGTTTTGTTGATGTCTTTCAGCCGGATCATATCAGTCTTGTTTCTTTTCCTTTTATTTTTAGCCTTTTTGTCGTGTTAGACGCTGCTAAGGTATAAAAAAGTTACACAAACGTTTAAATAAATGCGGGAAAAATTTGCTCTGTATGATGTGATTCTTTATTTTTGCTTCAAATAATTAACCCTAAACATTAAAATGTCATGACAATAAACAATGTAGAGAAACCTTATGTGGTTGGTATGGATATCGGCGGAACGAATACAGTGTTCGGTGTCGTTGATTCCCGCGGAAATGTTCTGGCTTCCGATTCTGTAAAGACTCAGCAGTATGAGCAGATTGAAGATTATGTGGATGCTGTTTGCAAAAAGCTGATTCCCCTTATTTCTCAGTTTGGCGGAGCTGAAAAGATCAAAGGTCTGGGTGTCGGTGCGCCGAACGGCAACTATTATAACGGAACGATTGAGTTTGCTCCTAATTTGCCGTGGAAGGGCATTATTCCCCTTGCTTCCATGTTTGAAGAGCAGTTAGGCATTCCGACTACATTGACTAATGATGCCAATGCGGCGGCTATCGGTGAGATGACATATGGCGCTGCTCGCGGCATGAAAGACTTTATAATGATTACGTTGGGCACCGGCGTGGGAAGCGGCATTGTGATCAACGGACAACTGGTTTACGGACACGACGGTTTTGCCGGCGAACTGGGGCATGTGATTGTGGAACGCGGAGGACGTCAGTGCGGCTGCGGCCGTAAGGGCTGTCTTGAGACATACTGTTCTGCTACCGGTGTGGCTCGTACCGCACGCGAGATGCTGGTACAGAGCACCGAACCGAGTCTTCTGCGGAACATTCCGGCCGATGAGATCCAGTCGAAGGATGTGTATGATGCGGCCGTTAAGGGTGACAAGCTCGCTCTGGATATATTTGAATTTACAGGACGTGTTCTTGGTGAGGCTTTGGCCAACTCCATCGCTTTCTCCAGCCCTGAGGCGATCATTCTGTTCGGCGGATTGGCCAGGTCTGGCGATTACCTGATGAAACCGATTCAGAAGGCTATCAATGAGAATGTGCTGAAAATATATGCAGGAAAGACCAAACTGCTTCTTTCGCAGTTGAAAGACGCTGACGCCGCAGTGCTGGGTGCCAGTGCGTTGGGCTGGGAAACCAAGGCAGAATAGAGCTGGAGATTTCCGGCAGATGAAAAGACGGAAGGCGGGCATGCAGCCGCTTTCCGTCTTTTTTGCTTTTGTGGAAAAGCGTCCAGCCTCCGTCGTGAAGCGGCTGATTCGGTTGGTTTACTGGAGATTTCAGACAGCCTCTTGTTCTGTTTCAGATATTTTGCTTTTAAAAAGTGTGAGAAATGAAAATTAAGTTTGTATCTTTGCCCATCAATATCAAATAAAAAGAATATGGGTTATAATTTATTGAAAGGAAAACGAGGCATTGTCTTCGGTGCTTTGAACGAGCAGTCGATTGCCTGGAAGGTTGCTGAACGTGCAGTGGAAGAAGGTGCGACAATAACCTTGTCGAACACTCCCGTTGCAGTGCGTATGGGACAAGTCTCAGCTTTGTCAGAAAAACTGAATTGCGAAGTGATTCCGGCAGATGCTACTTCCGTGGAAGATTTGGAAAACGTGTTCAAGCGTTCGATGGAAGTGTTGGGCGGTAAGATAGATTTTGTGCTGCATTCAATCGGCATGTCGCCGAATGTGCGCAAAAAACGCACGTATGATGATCTGGATTATGATATGTTGGACAAGACACTTGACATTTCGGCCATTTCATTCCATAAGATGCTTCAGACCGCCAAGAAACTGGAAGCGATCAATGATTACGGCTCGGTTATAGCCTTGAGTTATGTGGCTGCACAGCGCACGTTCTACGGATACAATGATATGGCAGACGCAAAAGCTTTGCTTGAGTCGATCGCCCGCAGCTTCGGATACATTTACGGACGCGAACACAATGTCCGCATCAATACGATTTCACAGTCGCCTACCATGACTACTGCCGGATCGGGAGTGAAAGGGATGGACAAGCTGTTCGACTTTGCAAACCGTATGTCGCCTCTGGGCAATGCTTCGGCCGATGAATGTGCGGATTATTGCATTGTGATGTTCTCTGACCTGACCCGTAAGGTGACAATGCAAAACCTGTATCACGACGGAGGATTCTCCAGCGTGGGCATGAGTCTGCGTGCGATGGCGACCTACGAAAAGGGGCTGGATGAATATAAAGACGCTAACGGCAATATCATTTACGGATAAATGAACAGGCTTTTATTCATATTAATAAGTCTGGTTGCGCTTTCTGCCTGTCAGTTGGACAGGCGGAAGGGCAATCCGGCTGATGATGTGGATATAAAAGTCTTCCGCTATGACCGCCTGCAGTTTGAGGCTACAGAGCTCAACAGCCTGTTGGCGTGGCAGCGGATGAGCACGGAATGGTCGCATGCCACCCGTCTGCTCATTGAAGATGTGCTTGAACTTGGATCGGTGGATCAGCCGGATATAAACGGACGTTTCTGCACATTCTTTTCCGATTCCATATTGGTCAGGCTGATGGAAGATGCCGGCATGAAGTTCAAAGACATGACGCCGGTTGAAAAGGAATTGACGAAAGGCTTCAGAAAACTGAAAAAGGAAATCCCTTCGCTGAGGATTCCTCGTGTCTATTCTCAAATAGCTGCCTTGAACCAGTCGGTTGTCGTAACTGACAGTCTGCTGGGATTCAGCCTTGACAAATACATGGGAGCGGATTATCTTTTGTACAAGAAATTTTACTATTCTTATCAGCGGCGGTTTATGTCGCCGGAGCGTATCGTTCCGGATTGCTTTGCATTTTATCTTTTGGGACAATACCCTTTCTCTTGGGAGGAGGGGCACAGGGCATTGTTTGACATAATGATGCATCGCGGGAAAATAGCATGGATTGTGGAGCATATCTTCGGAGAGAACAAATCGGGTGCGTTTGCCTTGGGATATACGGACGAAGAACTGAAATGGTGCAGGAGTCATGGCAAGGATCTGTGGAAATGGATGTCCGACAGCAATCACTTGATGAGCACGGACCCGATGATCATCCGCTCGTACATTTCTTCCAATCCGGGGTTTGTCTTTGCCGGACAGCAGTTGCCTCCGTCTTTTGGCATATGGATCGGAATGCAGTTGGTTGAGAAATGGATGAAAAGCCATGAGGATATGTCTGTAGCCCAGTTGCTTGAGAAAACAGATTTCCGTGAGATGCTGGCTCCGTCCAATTAGTTGATTGAGAAATATTATGGAAACAGCTTTGTATTTGTTGCCTGTTACATTGGGAGAAACTCCAATAGAGCGGGTGCTTCCGTCTTATAATAAGGAGATTATTCTGAATATCAAACATTTTATTGTGGAGGATGTGCGCTCGGCACGCCGTTTTCTGAAGAAGGTGGATGCCTCGGTTGACATCAATAGCCTGACTTTCTATGAACTGAACAAGCATACGCTTCCGGAGGCTATATCTGACTATCTGCGGCCTTTGGCCGACGGGCATTCGATGGGAGTCATTTCAGAGGCGGGATGTCCGGCGGTTGCCGATCCGGGAGCGGATGTTGTGGCCATTGCGCAGAGAAAGCGTTTGAAAGTGGTTCCGCTGGTCGGGCCTTCGTCTATTATCTTGTCGGTGATGGGAGCCGGATTTAACGGACAGAATTTCGCGTTCAACGGTTACCTTCCGATAGATCCCGCCGAGCGCGCCAGACGCTTGAAGGAACTTGAAAATCGTGTCTATCAGGAAAACCAGACACAGCTTTTCATCGAAACGCCTTATCGCAACCAAAAGCTGATGGAAGAAATCCTGCATGTGTGCCGTCCTCAGACTCGCCTGTGCATTGCTGCCAACATCACCTGTGAAGGCGAGTATATCCAGACACGCACCGTAAAGGAATGGAAGGGACATTTGCCCGATCTGAATAAGATTCCGTGCATATTCCTTATTTACAAATAAGGATGTTTCTCCGGATGTATCTGGTTATTGATCGATCATCTTTGTTAATATTAAAGAGCATATGGGATTGGAAAACATTAAGCGAATCGGGTGCGCTCTGTTGCTGGGCTTTGTACTGGTTATGGGAAACGCACAATCTGTTGACACGGCTTCTTTGGCATGGTTCAAGGATGCCAAGTTCGGCTTGTTCCTGCATTGGGGACTTTACTCACAGACGGCGGGCGACTGGAAAGGGCATCCGGCCAAAGGGGGAGAGCACTTCATGCTCTACGAGCGCATTCCGCTGAAAGAGTATGCGCTGATTGCTAACGACTTTAATCCGACGGGATTCAACGCCCGCCAGTGGGCGAAGGATGCACGCCGGGCCGGCATGCGCTATGTCATTATCACATCCAAGCATCACGATGGCTTTGCCATGTATGATTCCAAATGCAGCGACTATAACATAGTGAAATGCACTCCATGGGGAAAGGATCCCATGAAGGAACTGGCGGAGGCTTGCCGGGAGGAAGGACTGAAATTCGGCTTCTACTATTCATTGGGACGTGACTGGGAAGATCCTGACGTGCCGACAAACTGGCCCGTGAAAGCCGGACGAAGCAACACGTGGGATTATCCGGACGAAGATGCCAAGCAACTGCCCCGCTATATGGAACGGAAAGTGAAGTCGCAACTGCGCGAACTGCTTACACAATACGGCCGTATCGACTTTCTGTGGTTTGATACGCCGGAGCTGGTCACGAAGGACATGAGCCGTGAGATCAGAGAGCTGATTCACTCGCTGCAGCCGCAATGTCTTATCAACAGCCGCATCGGCAACGGAATGGGCGACTATAGCATTGTGGAGCAGAAACTGACCGGCGGGATAGACAACCGTCCCTGGGAGGCTTGCCTGACCATGGGCAAGAACTGGTGTTACAACCGGCATGATACGGTCTATAAGAAACCGGATGTAATGATACGTCATTTGGCCGACATTGTGAGCAAGGGAGGTAATTTGCTGTTGAATATCGGTCCGGACGGCAAGGGCTGTTTCCCGGCATTGGCGCGTCCGGGGCTGGACGCTTTTCATCTGTGGCTGGAAATGAACGGCGAAGCCATCTACGGCACACGCCCGTGGCATACGTATGGCGAACTGTATGACCCTTCTGTTCGGGAAAAAAGCAATGAGAAGGCTTTTCATGATGCGGTGTACGACGGAACGCCTCAGGAAATTGTGCCCGACTTCCGCTATACGCAAAAGGGCAATGCCGTTTATGTCATCGTGCGCCATGTGACGGCTCCGTCTTTCACCTTGTCTGCTTTCCGTCCTTCGGACCGGGTTGTTTCGGTGGAATGCATGGATTCGCATCAGACTGCCGAATGGAGGCAGGATGCCGGCGGACTGCATATTGCGCTGGATGCCGGCGAGAAGCATTGTCCGGTCTATGTGCTGAAGGTTACGCTTGACATGTAGTGATGTGTCTGATTGAATGGTTCTCATGCTGCCGGCAGCAACCGGTCTGCCGGTGATGGCATGCAAAGCGGGCAGATGCAGCTTTCCGGCGAAGGCATGGGCTGTATCTGTCGCTTCATCGGCATGTTGCGGAATTATCTGAAATTGAATTCTTTCCATAGATTGGCAGAGATTTGCAGGTGTTCTTTCTCTGCCAGCAGTATTTCGCTGAAATTTTCGGGCGATTCGATCAGCTCTGCAAAAGTAAAGTATCTGCCTTCCGGAGCAATGCTTTTCTCTTCTTTGTCAATCGGAAGTATGAACAGTTGTATCGGATAGGGAGTCAGTCTGTCAATCCGGTACTTCAGGATCAGGCGGGGAGAGATGAACGAACACTTTCCCGGCTGTTTTTGCAGAAACGCCTTCACCTTTTCGGCGGCAAACCTTTCGCTTTTGTATGGACATTTTTCGAAGGGGAAGATCAGCGGAACATCCCATACGCGTTTTCCGGAGTCAGCCTTGGCATAGGGGATAAGGTAAATTTTTCCGTTGCATATGGGGGCTATCCTTATCACGCAGCAGGGGTTTTCGTAAGTTGACGCCGCCATGCGGATTCCGGTCATGTTTATTATCAGGCAAATGATATAGATCAAAGCTGGAGCATAAAAGACGAGGGTGTAATGCACATAGTTGGTGTGAATGGAAATCACGTTCTGGAGCAGAAACAGGCTGAGCAGGTGCAGTCCCGACAGAATGACTATCACTCTCGCCTCCAGCCGGTAGGATATGCTGGAGTCGAGCCGGAACTTTTTGAGCAGGCTGTGGTATGTTTCCGGTGCCGTTAAATAGATGAAGGCAAAGATAAGGAGCATGAATTCCAGCGTGGGAGTAATGCTGCGGGGCGGTATGTATTCGTAGCCGGTAAAGAGTCGGAGCAAGAAGCAGGTGCCTATGCCTGCGGTTCCTTGCAGTAGAAAAAAGTTGAGGGACTTAAGCTGGAAGAAATCGTAGGCCAAACCGATGAGGCTGATTGCCAGTCCGATGCCGAGCATTGCTGTGGCGGGGAAAAAATGCAGCCCTATCAGTGTGATTATAGTAGGCAGCAGGCCGAAGGATACGATCTTGTGTCTATATTTTATCAACAGTTTCATAGTGATGGCATTTTTTTATGCAACAAATTCGTTTTTTGTTTTGTTCGTTCCGGATTTGAGTTTTTTTTGTGCAGATGGCGTTGCCCGGGATTCTTGCAGTGTATGGCAGAAGTTCCTGAGGAAAGGGCTTTAAGAGCTATTGTTTTGTTGTCCGGAAATCTGATAGCTTGCGTGAAAAAGCGGAGGCTTTTCCGTAAAAAGTTTATCTCCAGCCTGAAGATATGTGTGTTCAGGCTGGAGATGCATATATTCAGGCTGGAGATTTATATCTTTAGGTTGGAGATACAGTTTGTCGCGCAGTCTGTCCGGTTTCTTTGGACCGGAAAACCTGCCGGGACTTGTTGGCTCAAAGATGCCTTTCCGCATGATAGGAAGAGCGTACAAGCGGTCCGCTTTCTACCATCTCAAAGCCTTTGCTCATACCGGTTTCCTTGTATTTCCGGAATTGTTCGGGAGTGACGTATTCTTTTACCGGATAGTGTTTTCTGCTTGGTTGCAGATACTGTCCGATGGTCAGCCGTTTGCAGCCGTTTGCAAGCAAGTCGTCCATTGTTTCTTCCACTTCTTCCGGAGTTTCTCCCAATCCCACCATGATGCTTGATTTTGACTTGATTCCGTTTTCTGCGATTTGCCGGAGCACGGCCAGGCTGGTGTCATAGCGGGCCACGCTTCTGACCTCAGGAGTGAGTCTGCGCACGGTTTCCACATTGTGTGAAAGAATCTCCGGATGCGCTTCGATGAGAAGCTGTACCAGCTCTGTTCTTCCCTGGAAATCAGGAATCAGGGCCTCTATCGTGGTCTGTGGATTAACTTGGCGCACGGTTTCTATGGTCTGCGCCCAATGATGTGCGCCCAAGTCTTCCAGGTCATCCCTGTCTACCGAAGTGATGACAGCGTGGCGGAGTTTCATCAGGCGGACAGACTCTGCCACTTGTGCCGGTTCGGAAAGGTCCAGCGGGAGCGGCTTGCCCGAGAGCGTGTTGCAGAATTTGCACGCTCTGGTGCATATGTTTCCGCCTATCATGAATGTTGCCGTACCTCTTCCCCAGCATTCTCCTAAGTTCGGGCAACGTCCGCTTGTGCAGATTGTATGCAGCTTGTGTGTGTCTACAATCTGTTTCGTTTCTGTGTAGCGGGCGTTAGTCCCGATATCTATCTTCAACCAGTCCGGTTTTCTCAAATGCTCCATAGCGTTGGCTTAAAGTTTTCTGATGAAAAATTCGGCAACGCGGTTCATCAGGTGGTTGCGTGTGTTTCCTCCTGATATGCCATGATTGCGGTTGGTATAAATCTGCGTTTCAAAATACTTGTCGGCTTGTATGAGGGCTTCGTTATACTCCATGAAGTTCTGGAAGTGAACGTTGTCGTCTGCACTGCCATGAATCAGAAGCAGGTCGCCTTTCAGTTGGTCTACACGGCCGATGGCAGAGGAGGCGTTATATCCTTCGCCGTTTTCTTTCGGGGTACGCATGAAACGTTCGGTATATACGGTGTCATAGAAATGCCAGTCGGTGGGAGCTGCAATCGCTACGCCGGCCTTGAATGCCCCCGAGCCTTCGCTCATCGACATGAGCGTGTTGTATCCCCCATAGCTCCAGCCCCATATTCCGATGCGGCTGCCGTCTACATAAGGCAGGCTTCCGAGGTATTTGGCGGCTTCAGCCTGGTCTGTGGATTCCTTCACGCCGATTGAGAGGTAGGTGCATTTTTCGAAAGCCGCTCCCCGTCCTCCGGTTCCGCGGCCATCTACGCAGACCATGATGAATCCCTTGTCGCACATATAGGCTTCAAACATTCCGCCGTCGCCGAAGCTGCCGATGCCCCATTTGTCGAGCACTTGCTGCGAGCCGGGTCCGCTGTACTGATGCATGATGACCGGATATTTCTTGTTGGGGTCGAAGTTTGCCGGCTTCATCATCCATCCGTTCAGCTCAACTCCTTCGCTGGTCTTGAATGTAAAGAATTCTTTCTGAGGCATGTTCAGCTCGGCCAGCTGTGATTTCAGCCGGCTGTTGTCGAGCAGCGTGACAAGTTCCTTTCCCTTGTTGTTGTTCAGTGTGATGAGGGTGGGAGTGCTGATGCTTGAGAAAGTATTGATGTAATACATCATGTTGGTGCTGAAGATTGCAGTGTTTGTTCCGGTGCGTGCGGACAGTTTGGTTTTCTTTCCTTTCCCGTCTATTTTATAGACTGCTGTTTTCAGCGGGCTTTCTTCGTTGCTTGTATAGTAGAATTCGTTTGTCTTCTGGTCCCATCCCAGAAAATCTTTCACTTCAAATTTTCCTTTGGTGATTTGTTTTACCAGATTCCCTCCGATGGTATAGAGATACAGGTGGTTGTATCCGTCGCGTTCGCTCATCATAACGATGTTCTCCGGATAGAACACGATGCTGGAGTAAGCCTGTTCCTTGATATACTGCTCCGATTCGTCGCGGACAGCTACCTGGCAGACGGCACTTCTCGGATTGGCCATGTAGATGTTGAACCGGTTCTGGTGGCGGTTCAGCGTCATGATTGCCAGCTTGTCGGGATCAGATGTGAACTTGATGCGCGGGATATAGGCGTCTGCTTCGATTTGCAGGTCCATCTTGCGCGTTACATGGCTTTTGATGTCGTATGTGTGTACGCTTACTTTAGAGTTGTCTGCTCCGGATTTCGGGTATTTATAGTCGTAGCTGCCCGGATAAGTGGCGTACGCTTTTTTTTCCGGAGCCAGTCCCTTGTACCATTGGAAAGAATACATGGGCACTTCGCTTTCATCGAAGCGGATATAGGCGATCATCTTGCTGTCTGCGCTGAAGTCAAATGCGCGGTTAAACGCGAACTCCTCTTCATATACCCAGTCGGGAATGCCGTTGATGACTTTATTGTATTCTCCGTCTTTTGTGACCTGAGATTCGCTGTTTCCGAACAGCAGCTTGACCAGATAGATGTTGTTGTTCCGTACAAAGGCAATCTGATGGCTGTCGGGAGAAAAGAGCGGAACTTGCTGCGGGCCGTTGTTGGAGAGCGGTTCCAACGTGCGGTTCTTCACGTTGTAGATGTAATAGACCGCAGTGAACGAACGGCGGTAGATCGGCTTGGTTTCTGTTTGGATTAAGATCAGGCTTTCGTCGGGCGACATGATGTATCCGTCGAATGATTTGAGTTCGATATTGCGTGCTGTCGCTACATCGAAAATCGTGCCGGCCTCTTTGCCTGTCTTGAACGAGTATTTCACGATGCGCTTGTGGTCGGAGCTTATCTGTGTATAATGCTCTCCGTCAAGCATCGGCTTAAGTCCGTAAATGTTCTGTGCCCGGTAAGTTCCGCCGGCCGCATCTTTCAGTGTCACGTTCTTTGCCGTTGTTCCCGATGCGAGAACAAGCAGCGAAAACAAAAGTGTGAGAATCTTTTTCATCATCTATCTTTTTTAAGTTTGTATTCATTCTGTCGATTCCGCAACTGGAATTTCTTTCTCCTCCGTCATCTCCGGCCCGGGAACATCTGCCTGCGGTTTCGCTTCTTTGTCTTTGATTCCGAACAGCCAGCGGAAGAATCTTACAAAAGCATTCCGTTTTTTGGGCTTCACTTCGGCGGCAGGTTGCTGTACGGCCTTTAAAGAATCGGTTTGCAGGCTGTCATTCTTCTGGTGAACATTCAGGCTGTCTGTGAAAAGTGAGTCTTTAGCCAATGCCAGCTTTTTCTGCAGAGAATCGAGTTTCAGCGAATCTCCGGCAGCTATGGGAGCAAAGAGTCCAAGTGAGTCGGTGTGCGTTGAGTCGGCTGCAATGCTGTCGGCCAGGAGCGAATCTTTCGGCAATACCGGTTTCTTTTCCGGTTCTTTCGGTTTCGGAAGCTTGAAAGGAACCGGTACGGAATATTTGCAGCGGACGGTCGTGCCGTGGTCTTTTGCCGGAATCCAGTCGCGCATCACGATGATTGCATCCAAAGCAGCCGTATCGAGTTCTGCCTTCAGGCTGCGCACGATATGAGGTGATGTAATGCTTCCGTCCTTTTCCACTACAAACTGTATCATGACGGTTCCTTCGGTCTGCGTCTTTTCCGCAAGTTCGGTTGTGTGTGCCTTTCGTCGGACATAGTTGAAGAACTGTTTCATGCCTCCGGGATATTGGGGCATCTGTTCTACGCTTGCATAGATGCGGTCGGCCCCCTTGCGTATCATATTGATTGTATAAGGTTTTTCGGAATGCTCCAGAAAGACATCTGCATCGAGGTATTTGTTTTCCATTTTTTCCGCGCGTATCATAACCACGTGGTTGTAGTCGGCCTCGATGACAAATTCACCGTTCGCATCTGTCGAGGCCCGTCTTCCTGTACCTTGGATGGATATTTCCGCGTTTGCTATGGGGCGTCCGCTGTTTTTGACAATGCCGCTGATCTGAAAAGTTTTTCCGCTTTGTTTGTAGCGTATCAGATCTTCCTGGCTGTTGATGCGGATTATGGTGTCTGTCGCTGCCTTGTCCAGACGCAGCGATTTTACGGATTTCTGTTTGTCGTCGGGGAAATAGAAGTTTCCTGTCCGGATATTTTTTTCGTTGATTTCATGTTCGAATTCAAACAGCCCTTCCTCGTTGCTGGTATATTCTGTTCCATAGCCTGAAATTTTCAGAATCATTCCGTTTTGGGGAGCCCCGTCGGTATTGAGCACGGTGATGCGGAACGTTTGTTTCTTTTCTTCCGCAACGTGTGCCCGTCCGTAGTTGTTCCCTGCGAAGACGGATGCAGCCAATATGAGAGCTGTGGCAATATAGTGTTTCATAAATGCTTGCAGTTAAATTGTTACAAAGCTACAAGTATTCTGTTTGATTCAATATTGCCGTTGTGTTAATAAAGCTGAACAGGCGGGTTTTGTGTCACGCCTTCCGCATTTTTGCCGACATTCTGCGGAGTCTGAGCAGGTGCAGCCGTTCGATGGCATGTTTACGGCTTAATGTAACCTGATAGCGGTATACCAGGCATGTGGTGATGAAGTATGCTCCGGACTGGATCCATAATGCCCGGTATTCGGGAAGCACTTCGTTGAGTTCCGCTCCCATGGTATTGATCCGTACAAATCCGTTGATGCCGAATGTGGAAGGGAACAGGTAAGAAAACGCTTTCCAGAATTCGGGGATGGCTGCTCCCGGCCATGAAATTCCGGATATGAACAGCAGCGGAACGGAAGTGAATACGTAAATCATCAGACACGACTCGCGGTGGTGGATGAATACCGAGCAGGTCATGGCGAAGAAGATGCATGCCAGCAGGTATGGGAAGATGAAGGCCAGCAATGTGGACGGCTGGGCGATTTGCACCAGACTGAATATCTTCGGAACCAGACACAATATGTAGGCTGATACGATGAGGTATATCAGCAGGTAGGCAAAAGATTTGCCTGCTACCACGCGCAGTGTGCCTTGGTAATGTTTGCTCGTTGGAATGAGGTCGCGGAAACGGTTGTTTTCTCTGGCAGTTCCCGCAGCCATTCCGATGCCGAGCAGCAACGTCTGCTGGATAATAAGAATGAGTACGGCGGGAATGAGAAAGCTGGCGAAACCGTCTTGCGGATTGAACAGCGAGATGTCTTCGTATTCGATCGGTGCTGTTGTTATTTCATCCTGACGGTCGGTTGTGTTTCCAGCCCTTTCAATCTGTATCTGTTTGTTGACAGACAAAGACGCATTGGTGCAGGCAAGGAGCAGCGATTTGTAGTAGAGCATTCCGCTCATGTCGCAGAACAGACTGACAGTTGCCTGCTTGCCCGTCGAAAGGTCTTTGTTGAAATCGGCGGGAATATAGATTATGCCATATACCTTTGTTTCTTTCAGCAATGTCTTTGCCTCTTCCATATCGGTGCAGTGCGACTGGATTCTTACGTCTGCACTCGCGTCAACAAGGCGGAGGAATTCCCGGCTTTGTGCCGTATTGCTTAAATCGACCACTGCCGCCGGCACATCCCTTACAACTTCGTTGGTGTAAATGAATGCGTATATTAAAGGGTAAGCCAGTGGAACCAGAAGAAAGAATATCAGCACGCCCTGATCTTTGAACACTTGTTTCAGTTCATGCGAGCAGATATGGAATAAGCCAGCCAAACCTTGTCTGATGATATGTGGAAGTGTATGATTGTTCATGAAATACAATGTTTAAGGTAGATAGACATAGTGCAGCATGATTGTGCGGAGCTGTTTCAGCACGAAGAACGGCAACAATGTGAATAGCAGCAGAGCTGCTATCGGCTCCCAGGCATAAACGACCGAGTATCCGTTGAGTGCCTGATTGACATAAATCAGGAAGTAATGCCGCAGCGGAAACAGTACGCATATGCCTTGCAGTACGGGGTGCATGGCCATGACCGGATAGGTAAAGCCTGATATCGAAAACGAGATGACTCCCCACAATGACGCAGCGCTCAAGGCTAGGCGGAAATTGCCGAACAAGCCGAACAGGAATATTCCGAATGCCTGCGAGGAAATCACGAGAAGCAGTCCGGCCAGCAGCATGGGGAAGATGCCGTTGTTGCATGGATAGTGGAGGTATCCGTAGAGATAGATATTATAGAAAACAGCAATCAGAAAGAAGATGACGGTTTGCGGAAGCAGTTTGCCGCTTATAGCCGTCGCGATAGAGTTTCCGGCCATCTGCATCCATTCTTTTGCCGTATTCTCTTTCAGTTCTGTCCCCAGTGTGTAAATTGTTGTCAGGAATATGAGCAGCATTAATATTCCTGGGAACAGCGTATTGCACAGATATACCGAATAGTTGAGCCACGGGTTGTTCAGCGCGTGGGTTTCGATTACGATTGGCTGGAGAAAAGCCATGGCTTGTGCTTCGGTGGCTCCCTTTGCCAGCAAAGTAGCTTGTCCGACAGCAGCAGAGGCCAGTTCGGACATCGTTCGTTCGTCTTTGTAAAGCAGCGACCCAGCTATCAGGTAAGAGTAGTTGATATAAAAAGACACTTTGGGCTGTCTGCCTGCCAGTGCTTTCTCCGTAGTACCCTTGGGTATGTAGTAGAATGAATAGATTTCTCCCCGTTGCATGGCTTTTCTTGCCTCTGTAACGCTGCTGTAATGAGCGGTGATTTCAATGTGCTGGAACGCATCGAGATTGCGGATGATGTTTCGTGTGGTAGCCGTATTGTCCAGATCTACCACTCCTGCGG
Organism: Bacteroides gallinaceum; assembly: GCF_030373775.1. Taxonomy (NCBI): domain Bacteria; kingdom Pseudomonadati; phylum Bacteroidota; class Bacteroidia; order Bacteroidales; family Bacteroidaceae; genus Bacteroides; species Bacteroides gallinaceum. The sequence goes on from NZ_JAUDEN010000018.1 coordinate 36,696, forward strand.
GCATGTCGGTCGGCAACCCTTTGCTCATGAGGGTAGAGAAGAACACGAAGCAGAATATCGGAGCGATGATGATGCAGAACAGATACATCGGCTTCGTTGCAATACGGTATGTTTCCCTGCGGGCTATGTTCCACAAACTTTTCCACATATCAGATGACATTGTTGAATCTTATTTTTCGATGATTGCAGACATTCCCGGGCGCAGATTCTCTACGGTTTCCACGGGCTTTGCCTTCACTTCAAACGTTTTCAGGTCGAATTGTCCGGTTGTCTTGGTTGCTTTCCAGGCGGCATAAGTTCCTAAATCTTTCATATAGGTTATTCTGAATGTTGCATCCCTTTCCAAGGCAGGGATATATGCCTTTATCTCATTGCCTACATTGAAGTCTTTCAGGAAATCTTCGCGCACATTGAACGTAACCCAAATATCATCGAGCTGGGCTATGTTCATTATCGGTGCGCCGGTGCCGACCAGTTCTCCCACTTTCGGGAATATTTCAGAAACTTCTCCATCTGCCGAGGCCGTAAGGTATGTTTCCGAGATGTAGGATGAAACTTCTGCCACAGCCCCTTTCGCCCGTTCGACTTGTGCGGCAGCCATAGCCTTGTCTTCCCGCTGCGCTCCGTTTTTAGCCATTGTATACTGTGCGTTTGCGGCACGCTCGGTCGCTTTCATGGCATCGTACTGTGCTTTGGCTTCGTCGCGTTTCTGTGCGGTCATCACTCCTTCTTCATACAGCCGGTTTATGCGGTTGTATGATTTTTCGGCTATTTCCAGTCCCGCTTTTGCTTTCTGCCACATTTCAAAAGCTGCCTGCAATTGTTCGCTTCGTGTTCCTCTGATCGCTTTTTCGTTCATGGCCTGTGCCATCTGCTCAGCGGCTTGCGCCTGCGACAGCTTGGCCATGACATCGGGCGCTTCGAGGATTGCCAGTGTATCTCCAGCTTTGACTTTGTCGCCTTCATGGACAAAAAATTTCAGGACACGTCCCGGAACTTTGCTGGATACCCTGTATTCTGTCGCTTCGGCTTCTCCCTGAATGATTTCTGTTCCTTTTCCGAGAGTGAAGAATCCGATGATGCTGACGATTGCTACGGCTCCTGCAAGTGTGATGAATGCCAGCATGATATTGTTGCGTTGTGTCTTTTCCATATCGATGTTATTTTAATGTTCCCATTGATTTGTTTAAATAAAGTTCGCTAAGTTTTACGTCAATTTGGGCGTCTATCTTGCCAGACTGTGCAGACAGCCACGCCGTTTGAGCTTCAAGCACGTTGCTTGTCGGTATGACTCCTTCCTTGAATCCCAGATTGGCATACCGGAGGTTCTCTTCAGCCTTTTCCATGTTCTTTTCAGCCATGGTCAGCCTTTTGGCCGCTTCGTTTACTTTATAGGAACTTTGCGTAACCTGAAGCTCCACTTTTTCCTTCACATCGTCCAGCTTGTATCGGGCGATGTTCGCTTCTGCTTGGGCTGCCTTTACCTTATATATGCCTTCTCCCCAGTGGAATACCGGAATCTTTACGATGACTCCCGCTGCCCACATTCCGCGGAAACGGTTTTCAAACCCGTTGACGAGGGACGGATTCGTTACCAGATAGTTTGCTGTGACTGCAACTGAAGGGAGAAAGTCGGAGCGTACGACATTCACCTTTTGGCGATAGATTTCGGATGCGAGCTCCAGGCTTTTCAGCTCTTGTCTGTTGGCTAAAGCCGTGTTGACATTGGCTTCTGTATAAGCGTTTGGAAGCGTAAGGCTGCTCATGTCTTCATCGGCCAGTGTGATGTCTGTATCCAATGGGAGGCCGCACAGTTGGCAGAGAACCATTTTTGAAAGGCTCAGGCCGTTTTCAACCTGTGTCAGTGTCATCTCTGCCTCGTTCACCTTTACTTTTACACTTAGAGCATCAGCTTTTGTGGCCACTCCTTCGTTGACCATCTTGCTGACATCAGAGTCCAGTTTCTGGACCAGATTCAGGAAACTTTCGGCAAGTTTCTTCTTGTTTGCAAGCGAAACCACCTGCCAATATGCTTGGTCTGTGTTCAGAATGATGTCTTGCAGTCCTGTCGCATGTTGAGCTTCGGCGAGCTGTTCGGCATATTTGGTTATTTTGTTGTATGCTATGATTTTTCCTCCCATGAAAATCGGCTGGGTGAGTGTAGCCGCTCCGACAGTCAGATTTCTTGTATCGGTGCGGAGCGCATTTACGATTCCTTCGCCTACAGCGTTCAGTCCGTTTGTAACTCCTGCAACAGCCCCGGGAAGAAGTCCTTGCAGTCCGGCGGCCAGACCGGGGTTTTGGGCGGCAAGTGCCTGCAGCCCTTGCTGAAGCTGCGATCCGGCAGCTGTCCCCAGATTTCCGATTGTCTGCTTTTGTTCGTCGCTTAGCAGGGAAATTTCTTTTTGAGTGCGCATATATCCGCCCGCAAATTCAATTTTTGGGAGATAGTTGGTGAACGCTGCCTTTTTCTCATAATGAGCTGCATTCACTTTTTCTCGCGATATGAGCAGCTCTTTGTTGTTTTTCAGAGCCAGTGTCCGGCAACTGTCCAAAGTGAGCGTATGCTGTGCAAAAACGCTTAAGGAAGTACCAATGGCCAGAATAAGACTAAAAAACTTTTTCATTGTCAGAAGAACTTTGTTATTTGGTTGCTTATGCAACATTGCAAATGTATGCTTTTATAACAAATAACCAAAAAGATTTGTTGTAAAGATTCTCAATGCAGCTTATAAATTTGTTAAGTTGCACCGAGATGGGCGCATCTCAGTTCAGCAGATTCAGTTTCAGTCTGTGATTTATGGAATTGTCTATGATTTTGCATTTGCCGGCGAATGAACCGTGTCCGTTTCGGCTTGACAGACTGCTGCCTGTGTTGCTTGATCCTTCTCCCGGGACTTCGGTGACAGGAAAGCTTCCATTGGCTATGTGGTAAAATACCGGAGCCAGCAGCGAATCTCCCGGAGTGCCGAACTCTCCTAGATCTTCTCCCAAGTTCTCTTCAATCTCAAAGTCAGGAAGAAGTCCGTCTTCGTAATACTCGTAATATCCTTGCGAATTGCTCAAGTAAGTGGTTGTGAGCCAAAGTTCGATATTTGGAGAATTTGTGTCTGTAAACAATTGCTGGGCCACGTTCTTTCCGAAGGTTGGCGCTCCCACTTGGATAAGCCGTCCGTTGATGTAAGGCCTCAGGCAGTTGATCACAATCTCAGAGGCAGAAGCCGTATTGCCGGACGTGATGACATACAGATTGTTGTATTGAGCGGGAGTTCCTGTTGAGAGGAGGCTCGGGTCGAAAAGCAACGTTTCCGTTTTGTTGATTTTGTCGTTGTATGTCATGTTCAGGAAAGGCTGCCCCATGGCACTTTGTGGGGCAAGGAGCGTGCTTATCACCTGGGATGTTGAAACATAGCCTCCCGGATTGTAGCGGAGGTCGAGAATGATGTCGCTGAACTGGCCTGCATATTGTGTGAATATGCTTTCCACCGCATCGGCATTCTCGCCGAACTCATTATATAAGATGTATAGTACGTTATGCGAGCTTACTTCGATGGGCTTTGCTTCGAGCACATCCTGTTCTTCCACGTAGCGTGGAGCCGGAAGCTGGACAACTCCGATGGTGTCGAACTCAGCATAGTTGTAGTCGTCTTCAGCCGTTCCATCATCTGGAATTTCTACATAAGGATTGTATTTGCCCAATGTGAAGGTATGCGCTCCCGAAGGACGTTCGATGTAGTCTTCATAATATGAACTTTGGGAGATTTCTTCTCCGTCCACAGCAATGACCCAATCGCCGCGTTTCAGTCCGGCTTCTTTTGCAGGCGAGTCCGGCTGGACATAAAGGATGCGCATGGTATTTGTTCCTTCAGTTGTGCGGACAAGGGCCGCTTCGAATCCGAAGCACGGGTAAGTGCTTGTGGCTCGCGAACCGGTGGCTATTGAATCCACATGAGAGAAAAGCACGCCGTTTTTCTTGTCCTTGCTTGAGGCTGCCGATGACAGGAAATCCTGCGGACTGTCGAAGAAGTCCAGTTCGTCTTCCGAGGGGATGTCTTCATAAAACAGATAGTTCTCCTGCATGACATTGTATATCCAGGTTTTGGTAGTTATCAGCGCATAATATTCTCCCGAGCGGTCTTCACCGCATGAAGACAGCAGTCCTGCCAGAACAGTTCCGGCCAACACAAGTCTGTTGAAAATCGCCCTCATAACATTGCTCTTATTTCATTGAGAAAGCTCCCTGTCCGATCATGTTTCCGTCGGCAAAGATATAGATGTGGTATTCTCCTGCCGGCAGGAACTCTTCGACATCCCAGTATACGGTGACAGTTTGCTCTTCTCCTGTATATTCGATGTATTTTTTGATGGAGTAGCCTATTTCCCGGTCTTCATACTTGAACCGGTTGGCGTCGCTTTTTGTCAGGATGCTGTTGTCGGGCTTGGCGATGCGCACATAGATGGTTTTGTTTCCCGTTTCTGCCGTAATGTTCTTCACGATGGTGAATGTGACGGCTATTTTCTTTACGTTTTTCACCCTGGAAGTGTTTCTTCCGCGTTTGTTCTGCGTCTGCACCGTAACGTTTGTGGCATCCAGCTGCGCAGCGAGAGAAACCTTTTGGTGAAGGGTTTCTTTTTCCTGCGACAGGTTGGTTATTTGCACGGTAGCTGCCGAGTATTTGTTTTTTACTTCCTCATTCTCTTGCTTTAGGGCCGCGTTCAGCCGGTTGAGCGAGTCAATTTGTATGACGTAAGTGCGCAGTACTGCACGCACGGTTTTCAGCTCCTTTTTCAGGCGCATGATTTCTGCTGCGTCACTGGTCTTTACCTGACGGAGTTCTTCCAGCAGCCGCTGTGTTTTCAGCTTTTCGCTTTCCAGCTTTTCGCGGAGTGAGTCGTTGTTTATCTGGATTTGCAGTTCGTCGTATTGTGTGGCAAAATTGCTGTATTCGTTTTCCATTTCCTGTTTCTCGATGGCAAACAGTTCAGTCATTTCCTTATTCTTTTGAGTCTGGTTGAAAGCGAAGAATGAAACCCCCGCTACGATAACTGCCAGGATCACGATAACTGTAATAAGGCTCTTGTTCTTGTTCATTTCTCTATCAGTTTTGCGTTTGGCGCAAAAATACAACAATTTAGATAGACCTTCTCTTTTATTTGATTAAAAAAAACATAACGTCAGGGCAATATGAAGGTGGCAGGCCGGGTGTCGCCTTGTTTCCATCTGCAAAATTCCAGTTCGGGATAAGCAGATGCACCTGTGCTGCCGATCCACTCATTCAGCTTTTCATGGAGTTTCCGCCCGCCTTCTTCCAGAACGAATGTCCGGCTGTCGTATCTCAGGATAAATTCGTAGGCTGAATTGTGGTCATTTCCTATAAAGTCTTTCTTGTAAGTGTCCGGAAGGTAGCAGTACGCCATGTAGCTTGTTTCCCATGTGTTGAAGCAGAGAGCGTTGTATTTGCCTTCCGGGCCGTATACATAGCAGTTCTGTATATTTTTCTTGTTCTCGAAGCATAAGTGCGCTCCGTTTTCGGGGCTTTTGAAGCTTGCGTGTCCGATGCCGCAGTTCAGGATATTCCCGGCGTTGGTCCTTACCAGTCCGGCGGCCGGGTCTTTGGCGTCATCGGTTGATATTGTGACGTTTTCGGCCAGGCAGTTGAATACATCACCCTGGTTGTAGGCTATAAATCCGCTGTACTGGTTTGCGTCGGTCAATTCCATCGATCCGTTTTGGAGGGTGCAGTTATGAATCTTCCCTCTGTTTATTCCGGCCAGCAGTCCGACGTATGCAATCTTTCCGTTCTGGGTGTAAGATATGTTGCAGACATTCAGGTTTCTGACAATCCCATCCGGTGCTATGTCACCGAAGACACCATAATTGGAATATCCGTTGAGCTTCCTGTTCAGGCGGATGCCCGACAGCGTATGCCCTTCTCCGTCGAATATGTCGCTGAATGCCTTGTTCATCTTGTAGTTGATTCCGATTCCCATTATCCGGGCAGACTCTTCCTCAGAAAACGCGATGTCGCTTTTCAGGCGGTACGTGGTGATTCCGTCCGCGGTTTCTCCGAACTCCTCCAACTTTCTGTCATCGTATGCTTCTCCGTTTATCAGGTGAGTGAAGGCGATGAAATCTTCTGCCGTATATATTCCGCGTCCCGAACCTTTTGATTTCAAGTTGCAGGAATAGGCTGTTCCTTCTTTGAAGGTTATGTTTTCGACCGTTGTTTGGCAGATGCTTTGCCCGGAACCGGTCAAGGATAGTTCTACAGGAGGTGTTTCACCGGCAGGGGAGGGCGGAATGATGAAGCTGTAAGTGTTTTCTTCTGAACCGTGCAGTTCGCTTTCATGGCAATCCCGGCTGTAGATGATGTTTCCGGTTATGGGGCAGAACGATTCGATGCCGGCAGTCTTGCAGATCATGCCTGTGACTTTTTCGCTCAGCTGGCTGTCGGTATTGAAGTCTATTCTTGAAAAGCGGTGCCTGAACTTCAGGCGGATCACGTTGCCGTATGCGCACGAGTCCTGGCAGAACAGGACATCTTTCAATGTCTTTCCGCTGCTTTCGTACAATTGCTCTTTTCCGAAAAGCCCTTCTCCGTCAGTATCCATGACGGGAAAGACGGCGGTGTAGCGCATCTTTCCGTTTCCGTTCGGTCCGAAGGGCTTTTCCGGCACCCATTCTTTCCCGTCGAACGTGAGGATGCAGCCGTCCGGACTTGTGGTTCCGTCGCTGAAGAACAGAATCCGGTCGCCTGTCTGAAACGCGGTCTTGCCTGCAGATCTGCCTTGCGGGCCGAAGCCGTAAACGTCGTTTCCCAGAATCTTTATTCCGGAGGATAGGCGGGTTTCATGGTCTTCAATTCCGTTGCATCCGGAAAAGAAGAAGGCCCATATATACATTATATATATAAGAATGGATGGTGTGGAGCGCATAAGCGTGACTTTTTCATTGTGGTTTATATATGAAAACGGCAAACGTGCCGGTTGTTCACCTTTCCGGGCACAGATTTTTCCGCAGATCTTCTTTGCCGTTTCCGGTCATGCGGGGCGGAAACATGGACTTGTGCGGCGGAAATCTTTATCTCCAGCCTGGAGATATACATCCTTAGCCTGAAGATATGTGTCTTTAACCTGAAGATATGCATCTCCAGCCTGGAGATAAAGAATGCTCCGAGGCATGCTTCTGTTTTTTCCGTGCGGTGCCGGGCGATATTTTCCGCCCTTAATTTTTATTTTGCCTATTCCGTTAAAAGCCGTAACTTTGGAGCGGATTAGGAAATGACGTATGGGAAAAGGAAAATTGGCGAAATTCGCAGATATGGCGGAGTATCCGCATGTGTTTGAATATCCGTATTCGGTGGTTGATGATGTGCCTTTTGAAATGAAGGGCAGGTGGAACCGTGATTTTTTCAAGAACGGCAATCCGATTGTGCTCGAACTCGGATGCGGGCGTGGAGAATATACCGTGGGGCTTGCCCGGCGCTATCCGAACAAGAACTTTATCGGTGTAGACATCAAGGGCGCGCGCATGTGGACGGGAGCCACTGAAGCGCTGCGCGAAGGGCTGGGTAATGTGGCTTTCCTGCGGACAAACATTGAAATCATCGACCGCTTCTTTGAGCGGGACGAGGTGTGCGAGATATGGCTTACCTTTTCAGACCCTCAGATGAAGAAGGCGACCAAACGGCTTACTTCGACTTACTTCATGAACCGTTACCGCAGGTTTCTGGTTCCCGACGGGCTGGTGCATCTGAAGACGGACAGCAATTTCATGTTCACTTATACGAAGTGTATGATTGAAGAAAACCGCCTGCCCGTCGAGTTCATTACTGACGACCTGTATCATTCGGGAATGGACGATGAGATTCTGAGTATCCGCACCTATTACGAACAGCAGTGGCTCGACCGCGGGCTGAATATCAAATACATCTGTTTCCGGCTGCCCCGGGAAGGGGAACTGCATGAGCCGGACATCGAAATTGAGCTCGACGACTATCGCAGCTATAACCGCAGCAAGCGGAGCGGACTGGCCACGAGCAGATGAAAACATTGTGTATAACTTAAAAAAATACGATCAGTTATGACATTATATCCGAAATTGATTCTCGACGCACTGGCAACCGTGCGTTATCCCGGAAGCGGGAAAAACCTTGTTGAGGCTGAGATGGTGGCCGACAATCTGCGCATCGACGGAATGAAGGTCAGCTTCTCGCTGGTGTTCGACAAGCCTACCGACCCTTTCATGAAGTCGGTGGTAAAGTCGGCTGAAACAGCTATCCACACTTACGTGTCGAAAGACGTGGAAGTAAGTATATCAACAGAAAGCAGGCAGGCAGCCCGTCCCGAACCGGGGAAAATGCTTCCTCAGGTGAAGAATGTCATTGCCGTATCGTCTGGAAAAGGCGGCGTGGGAAAGTCTACGGTAGCTGCCAATCTGGCCGTAGCGCTGTCGAAGCTCGGCTATAAGGTGGGACTGCTTGACGCAGACATCTTCGGCCCTTCAGTGCCGAAAATGTTTCAGGTAGAGGATGCACGTCCCTATGCAGAGGAAATCAACGGGCGCGACATGATCATTCCGGTGGAGAAGTACGGAATCAAGCTGCTGTCTATCGGCTTCTTTGTCAATCCCGACCAAGCGACACTGTGGCGCGGAGGCATGGCAAGCAATGCGCTGAAACAGCTGGTAGGCGATGCGGAATGGGGCGAACTGGATTATTTCGTGCTGGATACTCCTCCCGGAACGAGCGACATACACCTCACGCTGTTGCAGACGCTCGCCATCACAGGCGCGGTGATTGTAAGCACTCCGCAGGAAGTGGCTCTTGCCGATGCGCGGAAAGGCATAAACATGTATACCAACGACAAGGTGAACGTTCCTATTCTCGGTTTGGTTGAGAACATGGCATGGTTCACGCCTGCCGAACTTCCCGAAAACAGATACTACCTGTTCGGAAAGGAAGGAACGAAGCGTCTGGCGGAAGAATTGCATGTGCCGCTGCTGGGACAGATTCCTATCGTGCAGAGCATCTGCGAAAACGGTGATAAAGGAACTCCGGTGGCCCTTGACGAGAACTCTGTGACCGGACAAGCGTTTATTGAACTGGCACGCAATGTGGTGTACCAGACGGAAAAGCGGAATGCAGAACTGGCTCCGACGGAGATTGTACATACGCATAAGTGATCTGCGGGGAATACGTTCCTGCGGTTATAGGATAATGAAAAAGCCCTGTCGTCCGGATGGAATGGCGGGGCATTTTTTCCGGATGGGTGCCAATCGTCATTCGTCCTTGAACTTCAATTGGAGCTGAATCCATTCCGGCCGGCGTTCGGAAGGCCAGTCGTGTTCTTCCTTCGGGTTTGAAACGGCAAGTCCCAGCAGGCGGATGGGATGGCGTTCGTAGTCGACCTCTTTCAGCAGCCTTTTTGCGAGAGGGAGTATGGTGTCCAGCTTATACAGCGGAAACGGGGTGCTTTGGCTGCGCGTTATCTGCTTGAAGTCGCTGAACTTTACCTTCAGTGTCAGCGTATATCCCTTGAAGTCTTTCGCTTTCAACCTTTCCGTCAGCTCGCAAGCCACGTGATACAGTTCGATTATTACCGATGACGTGAGCGAGATGTCCTTTTCCAGCGTATGTTCGCATCCGATGGACTTGCGTATGCGTACTGGTTCCACGGGTCGGTTGTCTATTCCCCGGGCGAAGTCGTAGTAGACGGTTCCGGCTTTTCCAAACTGCCGTTTCAGCATTTCAAGCGAGCATTCGCGCAGTGTTTTTCCGTTGAATATCCCCAGCTTGTGCATTTTTTGTGCTGTTACGGGGCCTATTCCCCAAAATGATTCGATGGGCAGCTTGTCAATGAAGTCGGTAGCCTGGTCAGGGTGGATTGTACAAAGTCCGTCCGGCTTGCGGTAGTCTGACGCTACCTTTGCGAGAAACTTGTTGTATGACACCCCTGCCGAAGCGACCAGGTTCAGTTCTTCGCGGATGCGCCGTTTGATTTCTCTGGCGATGTCTACGGCAAGTTCTATCTGCTTCTTGTTTTCCGTAACGTCCAGAAAAGCTTCGTCCAGTGAAATCGGTTCGATCAGGTCTGTATATTCATGAAAAATCTCGTGGATGCGGGCGGAAACTGCTTTGTATACTTCCATCCGTCCATGTACGAATATCAGTTGGGGGCACAGTTTCTTCGCTTTTGCCGACGACATGGCCGAACGGACACCGAACTTTCGCGCTTCGTAGCTTGCCGCAGCAACCACCCCTCTCTGTTCGACATGTCCTACAGCTATGGGCTTTCCTTTCAGCTCGGGATTGTCCCGCTGTTCCACTGATGCGTAAAAGGCATCCATGTCGATGTGAATGATTTTTCTGAAAGTGTCCATAAGGCGCTGTAGAGGCTTTTCTGCAAAATTAATCAAAGTTTTCTTCGTTTATCCTAAAAATCATTTGTATTTTTGCCGATGCAGCAGCAAAGGCTGTTTGCCGACTTGACTACTTAACGCTAAGAAGTTATGATGAAAGATGAAATTAAAAAGGCATGCGATGTCATGCGGAAGGGAGGAGTGATACTTTATCCGACCGATACCGTTTGGGGCATCGGATGCGACGCGACGAATGAAGAAGCCGTGAAGCGGGTTTTTGAAATCAAGCAGCGTGCCGACAGCAAGGCAATGCTGGTGCTTGTAGACAGTCCGGTGAAAGTGGATTTGTATGTGGAAGAAGTTCCGGATGTTGCATGGGACCTGATCGAACTGACAACGAAACCGCTGACTATCATATATGATGGGGCGAAGAATTTGGCTCCCAACCTGATAGCCGCCGATGGCAGTGTGGGAATACGCGTGACGAATGAAGCGTTTTCCAAGCAGCTTTGCTTCAGCTTCCGCAAGGCGGTTGTTTCTACATCGGCAAATGTCAGCGGGCAGCCGGCTCCTGCCGTATTCCGTGAAATCAGCGATGAAATAAAGAATGCGGTGGACTATGTCGTTGATTACCGGCGCGATGAAACCGGACATCCGAAACCGTCGAGTATCATCAAGCTCGGCAAGGGAGGCGAAGTGAAAATTATCAGAGAATAGGAGAAGGACGATGAAAACGACTGATGAAAAGAACAATTTTCTTCAAAATCTTCTTCTCTGGAGAGAGAAGCACATCAAAGACAAGCAGTTTGTCCTGCTTCTGAGCTTTCTTGTAGGAATCTTTACGGCGCTTGCGGCTTATATCCTTAAATTCCTTGTGGAATATATCAAGGAGTTTCTGACAGAAAACTTTGATACGACTGGCGCAAACTGGCTGTATCTGGTTTATCCCGTGGTGGGCATTTTCGTGACCGGCCTGTTCATCCGTAAAATCGTGCGCGATGATATCGGCCATGGAGTGACCAAGATTCTGTATGCCATCTCGCGCAAGCAGAGCCGCATCAAGCGCCACAACGTGTGGTCGTCTGTATGCGCTTCGGCCATAACCATCGGTTTCGGAGGTTCTGTGGGTGCCGAGGCTCCGATCGTATTGACAGGCTCAGCCATCGGCTCCAACCTGGGAAGTCTGTTCCGTATGGACCATAAGACGCTGATGCTGCTGGTGGGATGCGGTGCTGCCGGAGCTGTTTCTGGCATCTTCAAGGCGCCCATTGCCGGTGTGGTGTTTACGCTGGAGGTGCTGATGATGGATTTGACAATGGCGTTTCTGCTTCCGCTGCTTATCACCAGCGTGACCGCGGCGTCTGTTTCTTATCTGCTTACCGGCACCGAGGCAATGTTTCAGTTCCACCTTGATTATCCGTTTTCGCTGGAACGTATTCCGTATGCCATTGCGCTGGGAATCTTTTGCGGGCTTGTAGCCTGGTATTTTACCCGTTCGATGAATTGGATTGAAGATATCTTCAGGCGATATAAGAATCCTTACGTGAAGTTCCTTATCGGAAGTGCGATGCTGAGCGTGCTGATATTCCTTTTCCCGCCGATGTATGGCGAAGGCTATGATACGATTTCGCTTCTTCTGAACGGAGCTTCGATTTCTGATTGGGAAACGGTGATGAACAATTCGTTGTTTTATGGCAATGCCCATCTGCTGGTTCTGTATCTGATTCTGATCATTCTGTTCAAGGTGTTCGCTTCGAGCGCCACGAATGGAGGAGGCGGATGCGGAGGTATCTTTGCACCGAGCCTTTTCCTTGGCTGTATTGCAGGGTTTGTTTTTTCGTATGTGTGTAACGAATTTAATATAGGCAACACGTATATTCCCGAAAAGAACTTTGCGCTGATGGGAATGGCCGGCTTGATGTCCGGCGTGATGCACGCTCCGTTGACCGGTGTCTTCCTTATCGCGGAACTGACCGGAGGATACGGCCTCTTTCTTCCACTGATGATTGTTTCGGTCTGCGCCTATCTGACGATCATTGTGTTTGAACCGCATAGCATTTATTCGATGCGTCTGGCCAAAAGCGGCGAACTGATTACGCATCATAAGGATAAGGCGGTGCTTACGCTGATGAATATGGACAGTGTGATTGAAACGGACTTCCTGACTGTGCGTCCGGATATGGATCTGGCGCAGATGGTGAAGACCATCTCGCAGTCGGGGCGGAATCTGTTTCCTGTGGTGGATATCCGGAACGAGCTGATTGGGGTGGTGGTGCTGGATGACATCCGTAACATCATTTTCCGCCAGGAGCTGTATCACCGTTATCATGTGGCCGAGTTTATGGTGGTGCCGAAGGCAAGAATCATTACGACCGACTCGATGGAAGTGGTGATGGAAAAGTTTGATTCGACAAATTCATGGAATCTGCCTGTTGTGGATGAAAACAATAAGTATATCGGCTGTGTGTCAAAATCAAAAGTGCTGAGCACTTACCGGCAGATGATGGTGGACCTTTCGGCCGAGTGATAAAGAAGAAGTGTTTATGGAAAAGAAAGACTTGAGAATCGTTTATATGGGCACTCCCGAATTTGCGGTGGAGAGCCTGAAGCGTCTTGTAGAAGGCGGATATAATGTTGTGGCGGTAATAACAATGCCCGACAAGCCCATGGGGCGGCATGGCAGTGTGCTCCAGCCGAGTCCGGTCAAGCAATATGCCGTATCTCAGGGACTGAAAGTGCTCCAGCCGGAGAAACTGAAAGACGAGGCTTTTATCGGAGAGCTGCAGAGCCTGCATGCTGACTTGCAGATTGTAGTGGCGTTTCGGATGTTGCCCGAGGTGGTCTGGGCGATGCCGCGTCTGGGAACATTCAACTTGCATGCGTCGTTGCTTCCTCAGTATCGTGGAGCGGCTCCGATCAATTGGGCGGTAATCAACGGGGAAACCGAAACGGGAATTACTACGTTCTTCTTGAAGCACGAAATAGACACGGGAGAAATTATTGATCAGGTTCGGATTCCCATTGCTGACACAGATGATGTAGGTGTGGTTTATGACAAGCTGATGCGGCTTGGCGGTGACCTGGTGCTGAAAACTGTGGATGCGATTCTGGACGGAAATGTGAAGACAGTTCCTCAAGAAAGCGTTCCGCTGTCCGGAGAACTGCATCCGGCGCCGAAGATTTTCAAGGAAACTTGCCGGATTGACTGGACACAAGGGACGAAGCGTATTTATGACTTCATCCGCGGCCTTTCTCCTTATCCCGGCGCATGGACAGAATTTCATGTAGGAGAAACGGTTTCAACCCTCAAGCTGTTTGAAACGCAAAAGATTTTTGCAGATCATGCTTTAGAACCCGGTGCGTTTGTAACAGACGGAAAGTCTTACCTGCATATTGCGACTTCCGACGGCTATCTGAATGTACTTTCCTTGCAGTTTGCCGGGAAGAAAAGAATGGGAATCGCTGATTTCATGAAAGGCTACAGGCATTCAGCCGATGCCTTTGTCAGATGATCAGACTGTCGCATTCATTCTTTGGTAAGCAGGGGACGGGCATTGCTTGGAATCATCCTGCTTCGTGTGTTCGTAGGAGCGAATGTCACATCTTCTTCGGCTGAGGCATAGGTGAAATCTGTGTGTTTTATCTTGAATCCCTTGAATTGGGAGCTGTTGCATTCCGGAATGCTGGACAGTTCGAATGAAACGACTCCCCAAAAGGCTTCTTTCTGCAAGTCGCTTTCCGCGTTGTGGCGCAGTTCCACTGTCAGCATGCCATCCTCGCCGAGTTTGCTTTCGTCGGTGAGCAGAAGGCTGATGCGGTGTGCTATATCTGCATAGTATCCTAACACATAAAACTGAATGTTGAGATGATGTTTGCTGATAGTAGCGGTGTTGATCTGTATGGGATCGTTTCCGTACGGCGATAAATCCGGCAGCGTGTCTGTTCCGTTTGTGCGTACGTCGTTTGCAGGCTTGGTCAATACCTTATATAAATGGACGGCTTGTACGGGCTGTATGCTGTCCGGATAAATCAGAGGGTCTTTTTCAATGAAGTTGAAGTCCAGCAATACCCTTTGGCCTGTGCTGTCTGCCTTCTCGTCTTCAAAGGAAAAAGCGTTGACCGGCTCAAGCAGACCGTAGGTGTCTGATTCGATCAGCAGTTTGTCTGTACTTGTAATTGTTCCTAATGTAGAATACGAACCGAATTCGCTTTCGTACATGTCGTTGCTGTCGTTGTCAAAACATGACGGCAGCATAATGCCGGATGCGAACAGAAGAAAGATGCAGCTTATGTTTTTTGTGGAAATCATGCGAATATGTTTTTTGTTCTATAAGAAAAATAATTTTACGGGGAGATTACTGCATCTTTTTTTGTTAAAACAGCATAATGCGAAAAATAGTTGGTAAACGTGCAGTATTTTTGCATTTCATTCATTTAATAATCAAAGAACGGACCGGATATGACGGAAGAAGAACTGGCGTTTAAATGTAAACAGGCGGACAATCAGGCTCGAAAAGAATTGTATGAGCAGTATGGAGGTTCGTTGTTGGCTATATGTCTTCGTTATATCGGTGATAGAGAAACCGCCTGTGACGTGCTGCATGATGGCTTTTTACGCATCTATCAGTCTATCGGACAGTTTAAGTACCAGGGGCAAGGCTCTTTGAAGGCATGGTTGTCGCGGGTGATGGTGAATGAGGCGCTGGGATACCTGCGTAAACATGTACAGATGGCGAAGCAGGAAGTGCTTGTAGAAGAAGTTCCTGATATGGTTGATGAGAATGACGGGGTGAGCGACATTCCGCGGAAGGCATTGATGCGGATGATCAGCGAACTGCCAGACGGCTATCGTACGGTGTTTAACCTTTATGTGTTCGAAGAAAAAAGCCACAAGGAAATAGCTAACATATTAGGCATTACGGAACATACGTCATCATCACAGTTCTATCGGGCGAAAATGTTGATGGCACGTAAGATTAAGGAGTATAGAAAGGAGCATAATTCATGAAACAGGAGAACGAGGAAAAATGGATAGAGAATCTGCATAAGCGGATGGAGGATTATTCTGAGCCTCTTCCTGACGGCTTGTGGGAGGAACTGGAAACGGAATTGAACACGCCAAAAGTTGTTCCGTTCGGAGTAAGGTGGCGGGCTGCAGCGGTAGTGCTGGTCTTGCTCGTTTCCTCACTGACCGTATGGTTTTTGGTATCTCCATCTTTCAACCTTGAAGAACAAAACAGGGTTGCAGAGGAATTGCTGGCTCCTGAATCTGAAATGGCAGAGAGTCGTCCAGACGCTTTGCCTGAATATCGTTTGGCGGATGTGCAGAAACCGGACAGCGGACGGGAAACGGCATCGCCGTCTTCTGCCGTTCATTCTGCCGCTCCTTCGATAAACGCGCGCATCGGAGAATCAGATGCGAAAGAAAATACTCCGGTGCCGTCGGCTTTGTCTGTTGTCGCAGAAGAAGTTCCCGGCATAAAGGAAAAGAATGAAAAAGAAACCTCAGACAGTAAATCGTCTTCTGACGAAGAAAGCATAAAGGCAAGACGCTCTGTCGACAGAGAAGTGATGGAACGCAACGCCTACGAACTGTTTTCTGTTTCAAAGGAATCGAAAAAACGGAAGGGCTTTTCAATGGGTGTACTGGCGGGGAATACGCCGGTGTCTTCTTCTTCCACTTATAGCGGGATGGGACGTCTGGCTGCCGTATCTTCACATCGGGTGGGAAACCTGATGGGGTCCATGGACGACAAGACCGCTGCATACAGCCAGGTTCTGTTTGAAAATCGTGAACTTGAAACAAAGACTGATGTCAACCATCATTTGCCGGTAACGGTTGGCGCTTCTTTCCGTTGGAATATCAACGATGACTGGGCGTTGGAAACAGGATTGATGTATACATTGCTGGTTTCTGACTCTCGTTCGGGAGAAGCTGCATATATGGAACAGGAGCAGCGTCTTCATTACGTGGGTATCCCCTTGAAAGTTCAGCGCTCTATCTGGAAAAACGACCGGTTTGCCTTTTATGGACTGGCAGGCGGGGCTGTTGAAAAATGTGTTTCGGGCAAGGTGAAGACAGCCTATGTCACCAGCAGCGGGCTGCGCAATGAGGAGTCTGAGTCTTTGGATATCGATCCGCTGCAATGGTCGGTTATGGCGGCTTTGGGTGCGCAGGTAAACTTTACGAAGCAGGTCGGTCTGTATGTCGAACCGGGAGTCGCATACTATTTTGATGACAAAAGCGGCATTGAAACCATCCGCAAAGAACATCCTTTCAATTTTAATTTGCAACTGGGAATGCGTTTCAGCTTCGGGCAATAAATAAGTGTCGGTTGGTTGGTAAATAAAAAAAGAATGTTTAACTTTGTTCTTCAAATATAGTCCAACTGATGATTGAAGATATGAGAAATGACTTGAAGATTGCCCCTTCTTTGTTATCTGCAAATTTTGCCAACCTTGAGAAAGATCTGGATCAGATTAACCGGAGTGAAGCAGACTGGCTTCATTTGGACGTGATGGACGGCGTGTTCGTCCCTAATATTTCTTTTGGCTTTCCGGTTCTGAAAGCTGTTGCCGCTATCAGCAAGAAACCTTTGGATATGCATCTTATGATTGTAAATCCGGACAAATTCATTTCTCAGATCAGAGATCTCGGCACAATGATGATGAATGTGCACTATGAGGCATGTCCGCATCTGCACCGTGTCATTCAGCAGATAAAGGAAGCTGGAATGAAAGCTGCGGTCACACTTAATCCTGCAACGCCGGTAGCAATGCTGTCTGACATCATTCAAGATCTGGATATGGTGCTGCTGATGAGCGTGAATCCGGGTTTCGGCGGGCAGGAATTTATTCCGCATACTTTAAATAAGATACGTGAACTTCGTGAATTGAGAGCACGAAGCGGGTCGAATGCGTTAATAGAAATAGACGGCGGCGTGAATTTGCAGACTGCGCCGCTTTTGTCGGAAGCGGGAGCTGATGTGTTGGTTGCGGGAAGCGCTGTTTTTAAGGCTCCTGATATGATTGAAGTGATTCATCAATTAAAGAACGCATAGAAAAAGAGTGAGGATTGATTCTTCTTTAACGACTTATCCTATATTCCGGCTGACAGTTTTTTTGGCAGCCGGAATTTTTTTGTCTGACAGGCTGCTGTCGGGAGTCGTTTCATGGATATGTCTTCTTGGCTGTTTCCTGTTTTTTTCGGTATTGTCTTTAGCCGTGCTCCGGACTTTTTCATTTGGCAGACGTTATTTGTTCGGGTGTATGTCAGGACTTGCTTTTTTCTTCCTGGGAGCTGGTCTGGTTCTGGCCGAGCGTGAAAAAGTGAAGTTCGGATGGGAAGACAAAGCAATGTTGTATTGGGGCAAAGTGAAGGATGTGCCGTATCCGCGCGGAAAAACGATGCAGGCCAAAGTGGATGTGGCTTGTCAGATGAATCCGTTTGATACTGTCTGCCGGTCTGAAAAAGAGCCGGTCGGGCGGTCGGTTCTTTTGTCATGGATGCCGGATTCTGCGTCCCGTCCGATTCAGTGCGGCGACAGCATCTGTTTTTACGCAAAGATATCACGTCCGGTGTCTTTGGAAAAATTAAGCGGATTTGACTATGGGGATTATCTGATGAGGCAGGGAATCAGCGGGGCAGGGATAGCTTTCTCCGGTGATATCCGTGCGTTCGGGGAGAATCAGCCTGCGGTGTCACAACGTGCTTTGCTTGTGAGGCAGCGTATTGTCGGGATATATCAGGAGTGGGGACTGGAAGGAGATGTCCTTGCTGTGGTTTCCGCGCTGACAGTGGGCGACCGCACCCGGCTGACATCTGATCTGGAAGATGTGTACAGCGCGACAGGAGCGAGCCACGTGCTTTCGCTGTCCGGACTTCATATTGCCATTCTGACAGGCATTCTGTTCTTTTTGTTCCGTCCGTTGAAACGGTTTAAAGGCGGCCGTTCTGTTTCTTCGGTTTTGATTGTTCTCTTTTTGTGGGTTTTTGCTTTTGTTTCCGGGCTGAGTTCTCCTGTGATACGTTCTGTAATCATGTTTTCCTTGTATATTTTGTCATCTCTTTTGTCGAAAGATGCCTATTCCGGTGTTTTTGCCGTGAGTCTGACAGCCTTCGTGATGCTGGTGTTCAATCCGTTCTATCTGTTTGACATCAGTTTCCAACTGTCTTTCGTCGCAGTGTATTCAATACTTCTCTTTTATCCGTTGTTTTCTGGTCTGCTGAAGGCAGGCAATTCTTTTTGCAAGTATGTGTGGGATGTTCTGGCTCTTTCGATGGCTGCGCAGTTGGGAACTTTTCCGCTGATTCTTCTGTATTTCGGGGCTTTCCCTTCTTATTTTCTTTTGGCCAATCTGGTGGTGGCTCCGCTTTCGGTCTGCATACTTGGAGGAACATTGGCTGCGTTGGTCTTGTTTTCCGTCCCCGTCATTGGCACCGCCGCCATTTGGCTTGTCGACCTTTCTACATCGTTGCTGAATCTTTCGATGTCGGAGGTGCGGCAGTTATGGGGAGCTCAGATCACGTCATTGCATGTATCCGGACTTCAAGTCTTGCTGTTGTATATCATTTTGGGTCTGTTTTACAGAATCTGGGCTGTAACCGGTCTGAAGCGCGGCCGGGAGGTGGTTGTAACCCTGTCTTTTTCCGTTCTGTTTCTGCTTACATGCCTGTATGAAGTGTCAAGGCCGTCGGTTTGCTACCTTTGTTTTGCCCGATCCGGAGTCTATACGAAATGCGGCAACACCTTGACCTTGCAGCAGACGGCCGACGGGGTGTTTAATATCCGAGGAGTAAGGGTCGGGGTGATGAAGTCGGACATGTGGCAGAACAAAACCTCGGATATCCGTTTGTCTTTGGATTATGTTTATATCTGCCGTGGGTTTAAGGGCAGCGTTTCAATGCTGGCACGCATGTTTGACATCCGTTCGGTTGTTTTAGACTCGTCCTTGAGCGAGTATCTTAGAAATCGTCTGATTCGTGAATGCCAATTGCTTAAAATATCTTATACGGATTTGTCCAAGGAAGGTTCTTGTCTGATTCTGTTGTAGTTTCTGAAAATTAATTTGTACTTTTGCTCCTTCTAACAGTCAAACAGATTATTAAGAATCATATATGTTGTCAAAAGTAATACTTCAGGCTAACATTGACAAGGTGGAAACCTATTTCGAGCGTGCAGGCAAGCTTGTGATTGTGACACACGTTTCTCCTGACGGCGATGCTTTAGGTTCTTCATTGGGCTTGTATCATTTCCTTTCTTCTCAAGGCAAGACCGTCAATGTGATTGTTCCTAATGCATTTCCGGACTTCCTACGCTGGATGCCGGGCGCTAAAGATATCATACGCTATGACAAGTATGCGGAGTTTGCAGACAAATTGATCGGTGAGGCCGATGTGATTTGCTGTCTTGACTTCAACGCTCTGTCGCGTATTGATAAAATGAGTAAAGTTGTGGGCGAGGCTCCCGGCAGGAAAGTGATGGTCGACCATCACCTGGATCCGGAGCCTTTTTGCAATGTGACCATTTCGCATCCTGAAATTTCTTCAACGTCCGAACTGGTTTTCCGCTTGATTTGCCGCATGGGCTGCTTTGACGATATTTCGTTTGAGGGGGCTGAATGTATTTATACCGGCATGATGACAGACACGGGCGGTTTCACCTACAACTCGAACAGCCGGGAAATCTATTTCATTATCAGTGAACTGCTGTCGAAAGGCATCGACAAGGATGAAATTTACCGGAGGGTGTTCAACACATACTCAGAAGGCCGCCTCCGCTTGATGGGATACGTGCTTTATGAGAAGATGCAGGTGTTTGCCCAGTTCCGTTCAGCGCTGATCTGGCTGACAAAGGCCGAGCAGGGACAATTCCAGTATATGAAAGGTGATACGGAAGGTTTTGTCAACATGCCGCTTCAGATAAAGGGAATCTGCTTTTCCGTATTCTTGCGGGAAGATACAGAGAAAAACATGATCAAAGTATCGCTGCGTTCTGTCGGCAAGTTCCCTTGCAACAAAGTGGCTGCCGAGTTCTTCAATGGCGGCGGCCATCTGAATGCTTCCGGCGGAGAGTTCTATGGAACGATGGATGAGGCCATCGAACTTTTCAAGCGGGCGCTGGTCAAGTACGAGAATCTTCTGCTGCAGAATTAAACTGGATTTTATTATTGGACAATATTAGACTTTATTGGACAAAATAAGGCGTTTCCTGTGAATGGAATTCGCTATATTTGTCCACAGAAAACGACTTGAAATGAAGAAATTTTATTATTTATTGCTGGTGGTTGTCGCATTGTCGTCTGGACTTCAGAGTTGTGATAACGGAAAAACATACGCAGAGATGAAAGAAGATGAGGCAGATGCCATCAACAGTTACATTAACCAGAATGACATCAAGGTTATCAGCGAGGCGGAGTTTGCCGCTCAAGACTCGACGAATCTTGCTGACAACGAATACGTGCTGCTTGAAGAAAGCGGCGTTTATATGCATGTGTCCTATAGAGGAAACGGAAAGGAAGTCCTTTCGGACGGTTCGTATGACATAATCGCCCGCTTTGTGGAAGTGGCGTTGCAGACGCGCAGCGAGATGTTTGAGGCAGGTGACACCTTGATGGCCAACATGCACATTCTGAACCCTGACTATTATATTGAAGGGGAGGACTTCAAGCTGACCATCAGCGACGGATCTTATTCGGCCTCTTTTACCCGAAGCGACAATTACAGCATGTACGGACGCTACGGTACGGTGGCTGTTCCGTCGGGCTGGCTGATTCCGCTCCGCTATCTGAAGCCTTCGCGCACTTCCCGTTCCGACCAGCAGGCAAGAGTCAAGCTCATTGTTCCTCATAGTGAAGGGACGTCTACGGCGCAACAATATGTTTATCCGTGCTATTACGAAATTGCATATAATCTGTACTGACGATTGGATGACAATTCATTAACCATATAGTTTAAATCTTTTTAGCTTATGACACTGATCAAATCAATTTCCGGTATTCGCGGCACAATCGGAGGCCACGCCGGTGAAGGATTGAATCCTTTAGACATTGTGAAATTCACTTCGGCTTATGCTACCTTGATTCGCAGAACAACCACCAAGACGAGCAACAAGATTGTGGTAGGACGTGACGCGCGTATTTCTGGAGAAATGGTGAAGAATGTAGTTTGCGGTACATTGATGGGGATGGGATTTGATGTATTGAACATCGGACTGGCCTCTACACCGACAACGGAACTGGCTGTAACCATGTCGGGAGCGTGCGGAGGCATTATTCTGACAGCCAGCCATAATCCAAAGCAATGGAATGCGCTGAAACTGCTGAACGAACATGGGGAATTTCTGAATGCTGCGGAAGGCAACGAGGTGCTTCGTATAGCTGCCGCCGAAGAATTTGAGTTTGCAGACATTGACCATGTTGGAAAATATACGGAGGACAATACCTATAACCAGAAGCACATCGACAGCGTGCTGGCTTTGAAGCTGGTGGACGTTGAGGCTATCCGTAACGCGCATTTCCGTGTTGCCATCGACTGTGTGAACTCGGTTGGAGGTATCATTTTGCCGGAACTGCTTGAGCGTCTGGGAGTGGAGCATGTGGAGAAGCTGTATTGCGAACCGACCGGTGATTTCCAGCACAACCCGGAGCCGCTTGAAAAGAATCTGGGCGACATCATGGGCCTGATGAAACAGGGAAAGAACGATGTGGCTTTCGTTGTAGACCCGGATGTTGACCGTCTGGCTATCATTTGCGAGAACGGTGTCATGTACGGCGAAGAATATACGTTGGTGACCGTTGCCGACTATGTGCTGAAACATACGCCGGGCAATACGGTTTCTAACCTGAGCTCTACCCGTGCCCTGCGCGACGTTACCCGTAAATACGGCATGCAGTACAATGCCTCGGCTGTTGGTGAAGTGAATGTGGTGACCAAAATGAAAGCGACACAGGCTGTTATCGGAGGCGAAGGCAACGGCGGAGTCATTTATCCGGAATCGCACTACGGACGCGACGCGCTGGTAGGAATCGCTCTCTTCCTGAGCCATCTGGCACACGAAGGAAAGAAGGTGAGCGAACTGCGCGCCACTTATCCGAATTACTTCATAGCCAAGAACCGTATCGACCTGACTCCCGAAACGGATGTGGATGCTATTCTTGCCAAAGTGAAGGAAATGTACAAGAATGAAGAAATCAATGACATTGACGGTGTGAAGATTGATTTCCCCGACAAGTGGGTGCATCTGCGCAAGAGCAACACCGAACCGATTATCCGCGTTTATTCTGAAGCTTCTACCATGGAGGAAGCCGACGAGTTGGGCAAGCAGATTATGGATATTGTATATAGTCTGGCAAAATAATCAGAGAGTCATTGCAAGAAATAAGGCCGGATTGTGGCGGAAATCTGCCATGATCCGGCTTTTTGCTACACCCACATCAGGTCGCTCATGATGCCGTCGGAAACGAATATGCCCTTTTCGGTCAGCTTCAGCGATTCTTCGCTGATTTCCATGGTTCCTTGCGCCAGATGCGGCTGTGCCATTTGCCGGCAATAGTTGTACAGTTCTTCACCGAATCTTGCTTTCAGTCTGTTCAGAGGCATTCCGCGGCTTGTGCGTATGGATGTGAGCACAAAGTCGTTGTAGCGCGTGTATAAGTCAAGCTCTTCTTTTTCAGAAATTTCCGTTCCTTCTTTTATTCCTTTTATATATCCGTCCAAAGAAGCGATGTTCCATTGCCTTGATTCTCCGTTGTAGGAGTGGGCAGACGGACCGCATCCCAGGTATTTCTTGCCGGTCCAGTAGCTCGAGTTGTGCCGCGAGTGATAGCCGGGCAGGCAGAAGTTGGATATTTCGTAATGTTCGTATCCGTTTTGCTTCAGCGTATGGATGAGCCGTGTGAACAGATTGACGCTCAGGTCCTCATCCGCCTCCTCTATCCGGTGCGCTTCGCGCAGCTTCCACATGACTGTTCCCTCTTCATATATAAGATGATAGGCCGAAATGTGCTCCGGTTTCATGGAGATAGCCTGCTGCAGGTCCTCCGTCCAGATTGCTTCCGTTTCTCCCGGAAGTCCATACATCAGGTCGATGCTGATGTTCTGAAACCCGTTTTCTCTGCATTCGTAGAAGGCATTTATCGCCTGTTCCGCCGTATGCCTGCGGTTCAGCATCTTCAGTATCTTGTCTTGAAAAGTTTGCATGCCGATGCTGATCCGGTTGAACGGAAGCGTGCGCAGCATGCGGATATAGTCGGGACGGAGGTCGTCCGGATTGGCTTCCAGCGTGATTTCCGCCTCGCCGTCCACCCGATAAACCTTATATATTGTATTGAAGATGGCTGCAAGCTCCTTGTCGGCCAGTTGGGACGGGGTTCCTCCGCCCAGATAGACGGTTTCCACCCGTTCGTTTCCGATATAGTCTTTGCGCAGTATGAGTTCGCGGCACAGCGCTTCTATGTATGCGGCTTTCTTTTCACTTTGTGTGGTAGAGAAGAAGTCGCAGTAGATGCACCGTTTCTTGCAGAAGGGGATATGGATATAGATTCCTGCCATAGCACATGTTTCTTGCTGTTTCGGCCGATAAAGTTAGCCATTATTTCCGGCATGGGCAAGTGAGGCGGTTGAAGGATAGTTGTATTCTGGCTTTCCGCCGTGACGTTTTTCTTTGCTTTCCGAAAAAAAATCTATGGATCACATACGTGGTCCGTACGGTTCATATAGGTGGTCCGTATGGTTCACACATGTGATCCGTACGGTTCACGTGCCGGTCCGTAGAATTTTCCGAAGCGTAAGAGGCAAAAAACTATTCATTTTCCAAGATGAACCGTTCGATCTCTTCCACGGACGTGTCTGTGAATGTTTTTGCTATCCGTCCGTTGTGGAGGTAATGGATGGCATCGCACATGTCATTCAGCACTTCCATCTGATGTGATGATACGATAAACGTTTTTTGCATTTCCTTTGCCATCCGGCATATCAGCCTTTTCAGCCGGATGCATCCGTACAGATCCATCCCGTTGAAAGGCTCGTCAAGCA
The DNA here is from genome assembly GCF_030373775.1 of Bacteroides gallinaceum. Taxonomy (NCBI): domain Bacteria; kingdom Pseudomonadati; phylum Bacteroidota; class Bacteroidia; order Bacteroidales; family Bacteroidaceae; genus Bacteroides; species Bacteroides gallinaceum. The sequence continues at coordinate 61,091 of NZ_JAUDEN010000018.1, forward strand.
GGAATACGTCATGATCTTGCAGAAAGATGCCGAAAATCGCCAGTTTCTTTTTCATGCCAGTAGAATATTCTGAAGCGTAACGGTCGAGCGGGAGCTGGAATCCGACCGCATTTGTTTCGCTGATGCTCTCTGCTGAAATCTTTTTCCCGCAGGCCCGGAGGCAGAACTCGATGTATTCCCGCCCGGTGACCAGTGGATAGAAGAAGCATTCGGCCGGCAAATATCCGAGTGTCGTCTGCTTCGGATGCTCCACCTCTCCTTCGTGTGGCGTCAGATTTGCCATGCAGTCAAACAGTGTGGTCTTTCCGGCTCCGTTTTCGCCTGCCAGTCCGTAAATCTTTCCGGATTCGTATGTCAGTGATATGTCATCGAGTACGGACATTTTTCCGTATCTTTTTGATAGGTGTCTGATTTTTAGTGTTTCCATCTTTCCTGAAAGTATATGATATATGAAAGCGCGCCTGTGAGAGCAAGTCCTCCCAAGTTAAAGAGCGGAATGAAGCAGCCGGCTGCAAACAAAGGGATGAATACGGCTATCTGTGCCGCGAGCAATCCCATTTCTGACCGGCATATCCAATGCCACAAAGCCATGCCCTGTATATAAAGGATGCCGGAAATCAGACATGGTGCTACAAACGTCAGTGCTTCTGTTGGATTTCCGAAGCCGGTCAGCATGGCGGCAAATGGCAGGGCCGACACTGTGGCATTCCATGCGTTTGATTTCCATGTCAGTTCCTCGAAAAAACGGAATCTGGTGAACGTCATTAACATACAAGGATTGGGGACGTGGAAGTATGCCCCCGACTGGATGAGCGTCCACAAAAGCATTCCGGCTTTGGCAATCCGCATGTTGCCGTGGATGCACCCTGCCAAAGAGATTGTTGCCAGCAAAACGTATGCCCATCCGGCCTGGCGGAACATGCGGATGTATTCGATGTTTCCGGCATAAAGAAAAGACATTCGTATCGGTTTCCGTTTGAAGCGGATTTGTTTCATGTGAGGAATCAGGCACACGGGCAAGGGAATGCACAGGGCGATGGTCCAGTTGCTTCGGAGTGCGGCCAGCAAGACGAAGGGCAAGCTCAGCAGAAGATATTCTTTTGTGAAGAATGCGCTTGTGTTCCTGCCGGCAAGAAGATGTTGCAAAAAAGACTTGTCTTTTCTGGTCTGATGGTAGCAGCCGATTGCCAGCAGGCATATTGCGGGCGCCGCCCACTGATTCTCTGTCTGATAGAGCGCGGTTGCCGTCAGGCAGGCCAGTGCAGTCAGAAAAGAGCTTCTGAGTATCCCCAGCTCTTTCAGCAGCCTGCCTCCGCTCCGTAAGCGCAAATAGATGTAATATCTGAAGATGTCAGTTTTCATGCCGTTTCCGTAAGTTGGTTCCATCAAGTGCTTGCAGGTGCAAAGTTAGTTGTTTTTTTAATCCGCCCGTTTGCCGCCGAATATTTTCGGTTGCCGCGCCTGCGGTTTATGTCCGAAAACATAGTTTAGTAACACTGCCGTTTCTGTTGCTTTTTCCGATTTTAATCTCTATTTTGCGAATCGTTTATTCGAGAGATATGAAAAGCATATCCTTATTTTTACAAATCAAATCTTGAAATACCATGAAAGTATATCAGACGAACGAAATCAAGAACATTGCCCTGCTTGGCAATGACGGTGCAGGTAAGACCACTCTCACTGAAGCGTTGCTTTATGAGAGTGGCATTATAAAACGCCGCGGCAGGATTACTGCCAAAAATACGGTGAGCGACTATTTCCCGGTGGAGCAGGAATATGGCTACTCTGTTTTTTCTACCGTTTATCATGTGGAATGGAACGGCAAGAAACTGAATATCATTGACTGTCCGGGAAGCGACGATTTCGTGGGTGCCGCAATTACAGCCTTGAATGTGACTGATACGGCCGTTCTTCTGCTGAACGGTCAGTATGGGCCGGAAGTGGGTACGCAGAACCATTTCCGCTATACGGAGAAGCTGGGAAAGCCCGTCATCTTCCTGGTGAACCAGCTCGACAGCGAGAAGTGTGACTTTGACCATGTGCTCGAACAGCTGAAGGAAAATTACGGCTCTAAAGTTGTTCCGGTTCAGTATCCTTTGTCTACAGGGCCGGACTTCAATGCGTTGATTGATGTACTTTTAATGAAAAAATATTCTTGGGGCCCCGACGGAGGTGCTCCAACCATAGAAGACATTCCTGCCGAAGAGATGGAGAAAGCGCAGGAGTGGCACAAGACACTGGTGGAAGCCGCTGCCGAACACGATGAAACGTTGATGGAGAAATTCTTTGAGTCGGATTCGCTGACTGAAGACGAGATGCGCGAAGGTATCCGCAAGGGGCTTGCTGCACGCGGGATGTTCCCCGTGTTCTGCGTATGCGCCGGAAAGGATATGGGCGTGCGGCGTCTGATGGAATTTCTGGGCAACGTGGTTCCGTTCGTCGACGAAATGCCTCCCGTACACAATACGCGCGGCGTGCCTGTTCCTCCTGATCCCAACGGGCCGACTTCGCTTTATTTCTTCAAGACAGCCGTTGAGCCTCATATCGGCGATGTGCAGTATTTTAAGGTGATGAGCGGTGTGGTTCATGAAGGAGATGACCTGACCAATGCCGACAGAGGGTCAAAAGAACGTATTGCCCAGCTTTATGTCTGTGCAGGTGCAAACCGTGAAAAGGTAGACGAGCTGCGGGCCGGCGACATCGGCTGTACGGTGAAGCTGAAAGATGTCAAGACCGGAAACACGCTGAACGGAAAAGATTGCGACAACCGTTTCAATTTCATCAAATATCCGAATCCGAAATATACCCGCGCCATCAAGGCGGTGAACGAGGCCGATACGGAAAAGATGATGGCCGTGCTTCACCGTATGCGTGAGGAAGATCCGACATGGGTTGTCGAACAGTCGAAAGAACTGAAGCAGATTCTGGTTCACGGCCAGGGCGAGTTCCATTTGCGCACCTTGAAGTGGCGTCTGGAAAACAATGAAAAGCTTTCGGTGCAGTTCCTCGAGCCGAAGATTCCTTATCGTGAAACGATTACCAAAGCGGCCCGTGCGGATTACCGCCACAAGAAGCAGTCGGGCGGTGCCGGACAGTTCGGTGAGGTTCATCTCATTGTAGAGCCTTATTACGAAGGTATGCCTGCTCCGGATACATATAAGTTCAACGGTCAGGAATTCAAGATTACCGTGAAGGGTACAGAAACGGTGGATCTTGAATGGGGCGGCAAATTAGTGTTTGTTAACAGTGTGGTCGGAGGTGCGATTGACGCGCGCTTCATGCCGGCCATATTGAAAGGTATCATGAGCCGTATGGAACAAGGGCCTTTGACCGGCTCGTATGCGCGCGATGTGCGTGTCATCGTTTACGACGGCAAGATGCATCCGGTTGACTCCAATGAAATTTCGTTCATGCTTGCCGGCCGCCATGCCTTCAGCGATGCGTTCAAGAATGCCGGACCGAAGATTCTGGAACCGATTTATGATGTGGAAGTGTTTGTGCCGAGCGAGAAGCTGGGAGATGTGATGAGCGACATGCAGGGCAGACGAGGCATGATTATCGGCATGAGCAGCGAAAAAGGCTATGAGAAGCTGCTGGCTAAGGTTCCTTTGAAAGAGATGTCAAACTATTCAACCTCGCTGAGTTCGTTGACCGGAGGCCGCGCGTCGTTCATCATGAAATTTGCAAGCTATGAACTTGTGCCGACCGATGTTCAGAACAAACTGATGAAAGAGTTTGAAGAGCAGGAAAAGGATGACATGTGATTTGTCTTTTTCTGACCGGACATAACAAATAGATTAAAAAAGTGAAAAGGCTGTATTTGAAAGAAATGCAGCCTTTTTCCCTTTACAGACTTAAACAATTGCGGCTATTTATTTGTTCTTAGTTTAAAATTATATTATTTTTGCAGGTGAGTGAACTGCTTTTTGTTGCTTAGTGCGTATTCTGTTAACTAAAATGGAATATTGGGTTAATATAAGAAAAATGTAGGTCTAAAACTTGTTAACTCCGGTAACAGTTATTTGTTTGGCAGTTAATTTTGTCTGTATGAAAAAGTCTACAATTTGGATATTAGGTGTTATTATGGGACTGTCTTTCTTGAGCCTGCTGTATTTGCAGGTCAGCTATATAGAAGAGATGGTCAAGATGAGGCGGGGCCAGTTTGAGGAAGGTGTGAACCGCAGTCTGGTCAAGGCCGTGCATAATCTGGAACTGGTTGAAACGAAGAAATACCTGGAGAAGGATGTCATCGAGCAGGAGCGTTCCGGGCTTGTTTCCCGCGGCAGCCAGCAGCAGAAGCAGCAAGTGGGAGAGAACGTGGTCGAACATCACAAGTATACCATCACAGCTCCTGACGGGTCTACTTATTCTACTTTCGAGCTCAAGACGATCATGAGCCGTCCGGCAAATGTTCCCAAGGTGATAATATCTACGGGCAAGACAATACCGCAGACATCACGTGCCTTGCAGGAAATCGTGAAGGAACGCTACATTTATCAGCGCGAGCTTCTGAACGAGGTTATTTACAACATATTGTATACAGCCAGTGACAAGCCGCTGAAAGAGCGTGTCAATTTCAAGCAGCTGGACCATTTCCTGAAGTCGGAACTGTTCAATAACGGGATAGACATTCCGTATCATTTTTCGGTGACCGACCGCGACGGCAAAGAAGTTTACCGCTGTTCGGACTATGCGTATGACGGAGAGAAGGTTTATTCGCGCCTGCTTTTTGAAAATGATCCTCCTGCGAAGATGGGATTTGTTAACATCTTTTTCCCTACGCTCGACGATTATATTTTCAGTTCCGTGCGTTTCATGATTCCTTCAATCATCTTTACGCTGGTGCTGCTGATAACGTTTATATTTACGATATACATCATTTTCCGCCAGAAGCGGCTGACTGAGATAAAGAATGATTTCATCAACAATATGACTCATGAGTTCAAGACGCCTATATCTACCATCTCTCTTGCCGCACAGATGCTGAATGACCCTGCGGTTGGCAAATCGCCGGTAATGTTCAAGCATATCTCGGGCGTGATCAATGACGAAACCAAGCGCTTGAGGTTCCAGGTGGAGAAGGTGCTGCAGATGTCGATGTTTGAACGCCAGAGCGTGACGCTGAAAAAGAAGGAGGTTGACGCGCATGAGGTTATCAACGGGGTGGTGAATACCTTCCGCCTTAAGGTCGAGAGCAGCGGAGGAACCTTGGACGCGGAACTAGCCGCTGAAGACCCCATCATCTTTGTGGATGAGATGCATTTTACAAATGTAATGTTCAATCTGCTGGACAATGCGGTGAAATACAAGCGTCCGGATGTGGACATTGCGTTGAAGATACGGACATGGAATGAAGCAAACAAGCTGTGCATCTCTATTGAAGACAACGGAATCGGAATCAAGAGGGAAGACCTGAAGAAGATATTTGAAAAGTTCTATCGCGTTCATACCGGAAACCGCCACGATGTGAAGGGATTCGGTCTTGGACTGGCCTATGTGAAGAAGATCATCTCAGATCACAAGGGCACGATACGTGCTGAGAGTGAACTGAATGTGGGGACTAAGTTTATTATTGTATTACCTTTATTTAAAGACGAATAGTTTATGGATGAAAAATTACGTATTTTGTTGTGCGAGGATGACGAGAATCTTGGCATGCTGTTGAGAGAATATTTGCAGGCGAAAGGTTATTCTGCAGATCTGTTTCCGGACGGAGAAACCGGCTTCAAGGCCTTCTTGAAAAATAAATACGACCTGGTTGTAACGGATGTGATGATGCCTAAGAAAGACGGCTTTACTTTGGCACAGGAAATCCGTCAGGCAAACGCGGAGATTCCCATTATTTTCCTCACCGCAAAGACGTTGAAGGAAGATATTCTGGAGGGATTCAAGATCGGTGCGGACGATTATATAACGAAGCCTTTCAGTATGGAAGAGCTGACTTTCCGTATCGAGGCCATCTTGCGCCGTGTGCGCGGAAAGCGCAACAAGGAATGCACGGTCTACAAAATCGGACGGTTTACCTTTGATACGCAGAAGCAGATTCTGGCCATCGGGGACAAACAGACCAAACTGACGACCAAAGAATCTGAACTGCTGGGCCTGCTCTGCGCTCATGCCAACGAGATTCTGCAGCGTGACTTTGCGCTCAAGACTATCTGGATTGATGACAACTACTTCAATGCGCGCAGCATGGATGTGTATATCACCAAGCTCCGCAAGCATCTGAAGGAAGACGATTCGATTGAAATCATCAATATCCACGGAAAAGGCTACAAGCTCATTACTCCGGATAATGACTGAAAAAAACATGAGGATGTGCCGGCATGAGAGATGCTGGGGCGCATCCTCTTTTCTTCTCTCCTTTTGCGTCTGCTAGGACTGGGTGTTGTGGAAAATCTTGCGCAGGACTTCCTGGCTGACCTTCAGTTCTTCAAGTGTCAGGCCGTGCAGCGCTTCTTTCAGTGTCTTGTTGGCGATGAATCGGGCCTTTTCTTCCAGATTTTTTCCTGTGGCTGTCAGGTGGATCTTGTTGGTTCTCCGGTCTTTTCTGTCAGACATTCTGACAACCAGCTGCTGCCGTTCCATGTTGTCTATCAGCCGTGTCATGCTCGGCTTGTCCTTGAATGTGGCATTGCAAAGTTCCTGTTGTGCGACACCGTCTTTTTCCCACAGGTATAGCAGGACCGTCCATTGTTCCGGCGTTATGTCTAGTCCGTTCTGTCTGAAGTTCCTGAGAAGCTTTCTGTTGATGGCGGCCGACACCTTTCCGTTGAGGATGGCGAAAATGAGCTGGATGTCAAAGTTGAATTGTTCAATCATTGATTTTTGTTTTAGCGGCAGGTGCAAAGATAAGACATTTTGCGGTTGGATGAAATGTTTCTGCCGCCCCGTTTAAGATTCTTTATTTGAGAAAAAGAACGTAATTCTTTGTTTGTTAGAGAAAAAAACGTACCTTTGCGCCGCAATTGAAATTTAATATTAATAATTAATTAACGAACTAGTATGAACCAATACGAAACCGTTTTCATTTTGACTCCCGTTTTGTCTGATGTTCAGATGAAGGAAGCGGTAGAGAAATTCAAGGCTATCCTGACTCAGGAGGGTGCTGAGATTATCAATGAAGAAAACTGGGGCTTGCGCAAATTGGCTTACCCGATTCAGAAGAAGTCTACAGGATTCTATCAATTGTTGGAATTTAAAGCCGATCCGTCTGTAATCTCAAAACTGGAAGTGAACTTCCGCCGCGACGAGCGCGTGATTCGTTTCCTGACATTCAGATTGGACAAGTATGCGGCTGAATATGCAGCTAAGAGAAGAAGTTTAAAATCAACTAAAAAGGAGGAAAATTAATCATGGCACAGCAACAATCGGAAATCAGATATTTAACTCCGCCCTCAGTAGACGTTAAGAAGAAGAAATACTGCCGTTTCAAAAAGAATGGCATCAAGTACATTGACTATAAAGATCCTGAATTCCTGAAGAAATTCTTGAACGAACAGGGCAAGATCCTTCCGCGCCGTATTACAGGTACTTCTTTGAAGTTCCAGCGTCGTATTGCGCAGGCTGTTAAGAGAGCCCGCCATTTGGCTTTGCTGCCTTACGTAACTGATATGATGAAATAAATAAAGGAGGAATAAGTATGGAAATAATTTTGAAAGAAGATATAGCTAGCTTGGGCTATAAGAATGACATCGTAACCGTAAAGGATGGCTATGGACGCAACTATCTTATTCCGACTGGCAAGGCTATCCTGGCTTCTCCTTCTGCAAAGAAGATGCTGGCTGAAGAACTGAAGCAGCGTGCTCACAAACTGGAGAAGATTAAGAAGGATGCTGAAGCTGTGGCAGAATCTTTGAAGGATGTTGCATTGACAATCGCGACAAAGGTAAGTGCAACAGGTTCTATCTACGGATCTGTCGGCAGCCTTCAGATTGCTGAGGAACTGGCTAAATTGGGTCATAACATCGACCGCAAGATTATCGTAATCAAGGATCAGGTGAAAGAAGTTGGCCACTATACGGCTGTTGTAAGACTTCACAAGGAAGTTTCTGTAGAAATTCCTTTCGAAGTGGTAGCAGAAGAAGCTTGATTTATTATCTGTAAATACTTTATAGATTGTCCCGACCGGATTCGTTCTGGTCGGGATTTTTTTATTTGTCTAAGGGAGTGTCATATATTTGGAGCACCCGATTCCTCTTCTGTTGTACTGCAGTCTGGCTTTAAGCTTTTAGCCGTTCCAAAACCTTGTTCCAGTCGACCAGCTCCCAGAATGCGGCTATATATGCCGCCCGGCGGTTCCGGTAGTCAATGTAGTAGGCATGTTCCCATACATCGATGACAAGGAGGGGGGTAAGTCCTTTGCGCAACGGGTTTCCTGCATTCTGTTCGCTTGCGACAGACAGCTTGCCCTGATTGTCTTTTACCAGCCATGTCCATCCCGATCCGAACAGTCCGGTTGCTGCCTGGGTGAATTGTTCCTGAAATTTTTCTATAGTGCCGAAATCTTTGGCCAACGCTTCTGCGAGTTCAGCTGGAACCGGAGTTTGTGAGGGCGTTAAAGACTCGAAAAAGAACGTATGGTTCCAAGTCTGTGCGGCATTGTTGAAAATTCCTCCTTCAGCGGTGCGTATCATTTCTTCCAGCGGAGCGTTTTCGTAGGGCGTTCCTGCTGTCAGTCTGTTCAGGTTGTCCACATAGGTTTGCAGATGTTTCCCATAGTGGAATTCAATCGTTTCTTTGCTCATTTTCGGAGCAAGTGCTTCCATCGGATAAGGAAGCAAAGGCATTGTGTGTTTCATAATCTTTCTTTTTTAAGTGGTTATAAATAATGAGTATCTGTAAAGGTACAAATTAAATTGCTAACAAACTTGCTTTGCTGCGTTTTTATTTTGTTGGCAGTCCGAGAATGTCAACAAGTGTAAGGTAATTGATATGGTGGTAAAATCGTCCGGAAGACAGGTGCAGATTTTCTTTCCGGACGATTCTGCCGCCATTTTAGATCCATGTTTTGTATCAGTTGATAAATAAATCATTAACTTTATAGCATTGTATCAGAGAAATTTTGTAGATATTGAAAATTTATGCTTATGAAACGATTTGTGTTAATGTTGTTTTCCGTGGCGGCCCTTTCAGCCCGGCCATGCGGAAGCGGGTTGTCCGTCCCAACGGATTCCGTCATTTCCTTTTCCTATGATGCAAGGAATATGACAATTCTTTTAGATGGCAGGGAGGTGCCTTATTATTTTGTTTTTGACACTATATCTGGAAACCGGAAACCGGATTATGTGCAGGTCGGCGGTTCGGTGGACAAGAAGGAGTCGATAAAGAAGTACGGTGAGAAATACAGGATGGGAATATTAATCTATCAAACGCGCGATGACAATGAGAATGCCCGGAATGAATAAGTTTTGTATCATAGTCTGCCTTATGTTTGCATTTCCCGCATGTCTGTTTGCAGATGGTGCCACATTCAGGATAAACGGTACGGTGGCCGGTTCCTACAACGGCTCGCTTGTAACCCTGTTCACTTTTGTGGGGAATTCAATCCGTTCCGTGGACTCCACTTACGTGAAAGACGGGCACTTCAGCTTTTCCGGCCCGGAATACATATACGAGGAATCCCTGGTATCTGTAGGTAATTATCCGGATACGGTACTGTATGCGGATGTGTACCTGAAAGGCGAGATTGACGTTCATCTGAAACCGAAGTCCGTGGTCCGTTCGTCCTTCAATGATGAGTATAAGGCGTTTCGTGACAGTACGAACGTAATTTACAGAAAGATGTTCGGAGTCACAGATGAGAATCTGTACAGGAAACTATGGAGCGAACTGTGGAGGTTTCGTTTCGGCTTCAAGAAAAAGCATGTGCATGACGGGCTTGGACGCGAACTTTTTATAAAGGATGCTATGACGTATTCAGGTAGTGAACTTGATATTTATGCCGACGACTTGTACAGCCTGTTTTCAGAAACGGACAAGAACCGGGATGACATTCAAAAGGCTTATACTGTATGGAATAGGTCAAGGGGACATGCAGAACTTATAGGTTCGAGTTTTATAGACTATAATCTGATAGACAAGGACGGGCATCCGTGCAGGATTTCAGATTTTATAGGTAAATATGATTTGCTGTTCATCGATTTCTGGGCTACCTGGTGTGGTCCCTGCATCGCTTTGGACCCCACCATGAAGAGGATGCATGAGGAATACGGCGGCAGAGGGTTCGGGATACTTGCCCTGTCATTGGATACGAACCGCCGTTCCTGGTTGAATTATGTCAATAAGGATACCCGTGAATGGGCCAATGATGTGTGCATATTGTCTTCGGACGAAGATGAAAGCATAAGGGAAGCCTATAAGATTATTGGAATTCCTTTCGGGGTTCTGATAGACAGGAACGGTAAAATACTTCATGTATTACAGCACAGCGGCGTGATAGAATATTATCTTAAATCGATATATGAAAATAACTGATTGTTTTTAACCCTCCCCCAATTACGAGAAACATTGATAGAAATAAGGCTGTATGGAAAGGGCTGAAATTCAGCTGTAAAAATAGAGGCCCGAATAATAACTTAAGATTTAAATTATGAAAAAGTTAGGAACTTTGAAATTGAAAAATGCAAGTGTTCTTTCAGAAAAAGAGATGAAAGGGATTTTTGGTGGCAGTGGTGATGTTTCTTGTACAGTATCATTAAACTGTGCGGGAGGTTCGGTTTCCTGCACCAGTTCTATTGGAGATTGTGAAAGAATCAGTCAAAATATAAGCGGCTTTAATATAGTGACAGAAATACGGTGTGAGGATAAAGTGTATTCGTGCAGTTCGGAAAATATAGACTCGGGATTTTCCTTTTAGGCTTTTGGAGTATGAAATTAAAGCTTTTGTACTTGATATTGTATTTTGCTGTAACGGGGATTGTAGAATGTCGCTCACATGCAGACGGAGAGCGAATCAGGCTGCCTTTGGATACTTTGGTGCAGAAAGAATTCCCTTCCAGGCATTTGCCGCGTGTGAAACGCATGTGGCTGAACAAGTCAGACACTGCATTGGCTGATAGTATACTATATAATATAGGCCTGTACAATGTAGTGGTAAAGAAAGACCGTGAAAAGATTCTATATAATATTTGCAGGAAATATAATCCAGAGATTTCAAACGAATATCTTATTTCTTTTCAGATGGATTCCATAAGGAAGTGTCATGATATGTATTACCCTCTTGGCTGTTATGTACATAACGGCAAGGCGTATGAGTATTATCTGATTCCGAACTTCGGTTCCCTTGCTTATAGTGACCGACGAATCAATCAGCTTCCTGTGACTTATGCGTACCAAAGGTCACGGCATGCGGTTTGGAACAATCATGACATTCTGGTGTATGAGAATCCGGGCGATAATGTTCGGATTGAACTGCGGGATATGAGGACCGGGAAGAAGCACCGTTTTATGACTGTGGACGGTATGGGGTACAAGTCTTCTTATTCTGTGGGCGACAGCGTAGCGATAGGAAGTGTATGCTATAGTCTGGACAGTATAGGCGGTAATTGGGATTTCCTATATTTGTCGGAAAAAGAGATTCGTAGGACTGTAGTCCCTGAAACGGTTATGGATAAGCTGGCTGCATGTTTTAAGCGGAATGATTATCTGCTGGTAGATTTCTGGGGGACATGGTGCAATCCGTGTATAGCAGGCTTTTCTGATATGAAGGTTCTTCATGACGAAATCAGTGGTTATTGCAGCCTTGTAGGGATCTGTTATGACAGCAATAGGAATATTGCGAAAATGGACAGTTTGTTGTCTGCGCATGGCATCGGCTGGGAAAATATATTTGATGATGACCGTGCAATAGACAATCCGGAGTCGATTGTTTGTAAACTGAATATACGTTCGTTTCCGACTTATCTATTGATTAACAGGAAAGGCGAGATGCTTCTGATGGATTCCGGCATTGTGGGTTTTCGGAATCTCAGACGTTACCTTGCGAAGCTTGCAAAAAGGAAAAACAATTGAGAAATGAAAGGCTGCATGGAAAGGGCTGAAATGCAGTTGTAAAATAGAAGCCCGAATAATAACTTAAAATTTTAAATTATGAAAAAGTTAGGAACTTTGAAGTTGAAAAATGCAAGTGTCCTTTCAGAAAGAGAGATGAAGCAGGTTCTTGGCGGAAGCGGGTTTACCGGCAGTGGGTCAGAAGAAAGAGAGTGGGATTGCCTGTGCTTTCAGCCTCATTCTGGTGCGTTAGGTGAAGACAATACTCCTTTGCCTCCCGATAAGAAAGTAACGGTTAAGTCAAATGATTATAGTCTTGCTTTTGCGGCATGTCCGGGGTACGAGAAGGTAAATTGTATTTGAGGATATTTTTTCATTGCTACAGTTGTATGCGGTTATTGTATTGTTAGAGTTTCATCAATAAACAGGGTTAGTCTTTAACATGAAACTAACCCTGTTAAAGCCGTTGTTGTTTTTAAGTAAATTCTGAGTACAGATATACTATTCTTTAAGTATAAATTAGGTAATATGATTAACTTTTTATTGTATGAGAAAACAGTTCCTGACAATCCTGCTGCTTTGCCTGTTCCATCCTTTGGTGTATGGAAACAATGTGCATGTTTCCTTTCTGTTCGACGAGCCGATCAGGCTGTTCATATACAAGCCGGTCGACGGCCTCTATAATTTCGTTTATGCGCATGACACGCTTGATGTCCGGGCCGGTCTGCCCGCGGACTACGACCTCCATGTGGATGACATTTCCATCCTTTCTTTAAAGTTTCCGGATAGAATCGGCCATGAAATTCTTTATGTTGCTCCGAACGATACCTTGCACGTATACCGTGAGAAGGGGGGCCTGTCGGTGAAAGGGGGCAATGAAATGATCAACAACTACTGTTCTCGTTTTTTATACCGTGACAAAGAACTGGTGTTTAGAAAGAATGTTCAGAAGTATTTGAAGCGTTTTGTCGATGCGGATGACTTCTCCGGCGTGTCGCCGGACAATATTCCCCGCCTGCAGATTACGCCTCCCTATGAGCGTGAGCTTGAGAATGACCGTTCCCGGTTCGGGGAGATATTGCGCCGTGAGCTGAAGTATGGTGAAACCGAAGTGCTGGCTGACGAGCTTTTAAAGGCGAAGGACTCTGTGCAGTCAAGGGCGTCATTGGCCCGGATAGACTTTCTGGTGGACTCCCTCTACCGTTCATGTCCCGTAGAGGGCGACTTCCACAGGCACCATGCTTCCGTGTATTTTATATACTATTATGAATATGTGTATTCACAGTTGGATGAGGCGGAGCGGAACAGGGTAAAATCGGAACTTGCGGGCTGCAAGCTTACTTATGAACCGGATTTTATGCTGGCCTCCCCGTCGGATATTCTGTCAGAACTCTTCACCCATTTCATGTTTCAGCTGATTTTTCATATTGATGGGTTTGATAACGATTCGGTGCTTGCGTACATTCACCGCCGTTTTCCGGATTCGGAGTCCTATGCCATCTGCAAGCGTGAATATGAGTTCTATAAGGCGAGGAACAGCACTGCCCAAGTCATTTCCTGTTCTCCTTCCAGCCTGGAGGCCCTTTGTTCGTGTGAGGAGCTTGAGGGGAAATTCGTATTGGTTGACCTGTGGGCCACGTGGTGCGTTCCATGCATGATGGAGTTTGGCTACAAGGACCAGGTTGACAACATGCTTTCTCAGTTCTACAACCAAGTTTCCATGGTCTATGTGTCGATAGACAGCGATGCCGGGAAATGGCGTTCCCGTATAGAGGGCCAACTTTCCGGCCTGCATCTGCTTGCCTCAAAAGAACTGTGGGCCGACATTCAGTCGAAGGTTTACGGAGGCTCTTCCACGCCGATACCCCGTTACTTTCTTCTGTCTCCCAGAGGCGAGCTGCTTAACGCGGACTTGACACGGCCGAGCAATGGCGTGGAGCGCATGCAGCAGGAGATAAGGGACGGGATGAAACTTTTCATAAATCAGGTTTCAAAAAAGGAATGATATGGAACTGCAGTTTTCGATGGAACGGAGGATGCTGAACCGCCTGTTGCTGGAAACGGCATTTTTAAGGGACACCGGTCTGTTCCATGGGCAAACCGGCATCATATTGGGCTTTGCCCTATTATATGAACGGACATCTGATGAAATTTATAAGGAGATAATGGATGTGCTGTTGGATCGTATGACAGAGCGGCTCACGAATGATTTAAGTATAAATTTTGACAAGGGGATTGCCGGCATAGGCTGGGGAATGGAGTATCTGATACAAAACCGTCTGGTGGAGGGTGACAGCCTGGAGGTCTGCAAGGAGTTTGATGAAAGAATTGTCCGAGAAAATGTTAGGCGTATGACCGATATTTCCTTAGAAACAGGCTTGGAGGGGTTGCTGCATTACATAACTGCTCATTTGCAGGGCGTGTGGAATCAGAGCAGGAAATATCCTTTTGATGGTGACTTCTTAAAAGATGTTTATGTCGCGGCATGCAGAACAAGCGAGGATGATATTCCTGTTTCTTTGATGTCATTGTGTGCTGACTACAGGAGGTTTTACGAATCGGGAAAGATTCCCCGCTATACTTTTGACTTTATAAGATGGATAGAGGTGAAAACAGAGAATATCGGGCATGATTTAGGCTTGAGAAACGGACTGGCCGGCTTGTTGTTGCAAAAAAATGTTCTGAATGAAAAAAGTGTATATATTGGATGAGTCCATTAGCTCAAAAAGGAACGGCATAGGCACATATACCAGGCAACTGGTAAGGATTCTGAAACCTGTCGCTGAGGTATGTGTCGTATCTTTTAATTCGGAATCTAAAGAGCTTGCCGTCGTTTATCGCGATGGCATCAGGCAGATAATGTTTCCTCCGTTTCCAACGGGAAATTATACTTCGAATGGAGATATAATCTCCGTGGCTTTTAAAATATATATAGGGGATGACAGTGACAATCTGATTATAGCAAGTCATTCACCCTGTTCGGACTTTCTGGCCATGGTTAGAAAATATCTGCCTCTTAGTAAAATTATATTTGTTATTCATGATTTTGAGTGGACAATGGAGTGTGCGGGAAGCAGGGAGAAATATACACGGATAATTAAGGCAGGAAAACGGAAGAATATAAAAAATAGATATTCGTTCCTTATTAACAGGTATGATGAAGAAAAAAGGATTTATAGCCTGTCAGATAAAATTGTCTGTTTGTGTCATGAAAGTTTTTGTCTGCTGCGTGACTTATATGGAGTGGATGAAAAGAAACTGTCTTTGATCTCTAATGGATTGCCACAGTCAAAGAAAGGTGACAGGGCGGCCGTGCGCAAAGAGTTTTTTATAGGTGATGATGAGAAAGTTCTGCTGTTTTCAGGAAGACTGGTTTCTGCCAAAGGCATAGATATCTTATTCAGTGCCTTTGAAAAAGTATTGCAGCAGAATTCAAAAGCAAGGCTTGTGCTTGTCGGCTCGTTGAACTTTCATGCGGAGAAACTGCTTGCATCGTATCCGCATGCAGTAAGTAGAATAACGGTAACAGGTTTTCTGTCAAAGGAAATATTACAGAAGTGGTATACAATGGCGGATATTGGAGTGATTCCTTCCTGTTACGAGCAATGCTCTTATACGGGAATAGAGATGATGATGAATGGCATTCCGATAGTGACCACGGACGGGTATGGTCTGAGTGATATGTTCAAGTCAGGAGAGAACGCCAGTGTCGTTAAATTGAACGGCTGCAAATGCCCGAAGAATACTGCTGAAGATTTGGCCGATGCAATTGTGTCATTGCTGGATTCGGAGGAGTTATGCGAATACTTGGGAAAGAAAGCGTATGAAGCTTATAAGAATAGGTATCAGTTGAAGTATATGCGTATGGGATATGTGAATCTGATAAATGAATTGTGATGCTTGGTTTCATTATGATTTGTGTGGATATGATATGTAGAATGGCCTAGGTATATGTGGTTTGTTGCGGTTGTCCTGAAATGTGATACTTATGCAGGCACGATTATGAATGAAAGTTTATATCATATAAAAATGAAAATAAAGAGTTTTCCTAACTACCTCCAGCTTGATGCGATGGATTGCGGTCCTACCTGTCTTCGCATAATAGCGAAGTATTACGGCAGGAGCTATTCCTTGCAGACCTTGCGTGATAAAAGTTTCATAACGCGGCAAGGAGTCTCGATGCTCGGCATAAGTGATGCGGCAGAAAGCATAGGTTTCCGTACGCAGGGGGTGCGTATCACTTTGAGCAGGCTGATAGAGGATATGCCGCTGCCGTGCATACTGCACTGGAACCAGAACCATTTTGTGGTGTGTTACGAGATAAGAGGGAAGGAGGGAAACCGTTATTTCAGAATATCTGATCCTGCGCGCGGAAAGTATAGGATAGATGAACAGGGATTCCGCAAATGCTGGTGTTCTACAAAAGACGGAAACGAGGAGGCCGGAACGGCACTGGCTTTAAGTCCTTCCCCTGAATTTTATGAGCAGGAGGATGAAAGGATGGATGGAAACCGGAATATCGGCTACTTCTTCCGGTATCTGTTTCCTTATAAGTCGCAGCTGTTGCAGCTTGTGATAGGGATAATGCTTGGAAGTATCTTTTCGCTTATTCTTCCTTTCCTTACTCAGGCCGTAGTAGACCAGGGGATAAGCAATAACAATCTGAATCTGATTACTCTGATACTGGTAGCGCAGCTCGTATTGGCTGTTACGCAGACCGGGGTCAGTTTCATTCAAAGCTGGATAACTCTGCACATGAACACGCGGATAAGCATTACGCTTATTTCGGATTTCCTGATGAAGCTGATGAAGTTGCCTCTTCACTTCTTCGACAGCAAGAATATAGGCGATATCATGCAGCGCATAGGCGACCATAGCCGTATTCAGGCTTTTATGACAGGGAATGCTTTGACTACGTTTTTTTCTTTGTTCAACTTCATCGTATTTGCGTTCATTCTGGTCTATTATGATGTACAGATTTTGCTGGTTTTCATTGTGGGAAACACGCTGTACGTATTGTGGATTGTATTCTTTATGCGCTACAGAAGAAGACTGGACAATGCACGCTTTACGCAGTCTTCTGTGAATCAGAGCAACATGGTGCAGATGATAACCGGCATGCAGGAAATCAAGCTGAACAACTGTGAGAAACAGCAAAGGTGGCTTTGGGAAAGCATACAGGTGAAGCTTTTCAAGATAAGCATCAAGAGTACAGCGTTGGGCCAGTACCAGCAGATAGGTTCGATCTTTTTCAGCCGCACAACGGGGCTGCTGATTTCCTATATATCCGCAAGGGCTGTGATAGAAGGGGAGATAACGCTCGGCATGATGATGTCGGTCAGCTACATAATAGGACAGCTCTCTGCACCTGTAGGGCAGATTATCGGCTTTGCGCAGTCTTTGCAGGATGCCAAGATAAGTCTTGAAAGGCTCAATGAGATACATAACAGAGAGGACGAGGAGCAGAATCGGGATGAGCGTATCAATGAGATTCCGGAAAGCGGAAGCCTCAGACTGGACGGAGTGTGCTTCAGTTATGACGGTTCGGACAGGGAATACATATTGAAAGACATAAACATCGAGATACCGAGGCATAAGGTGACTGCTATAGTCGGAGCAAGCGGAAGCGGGAAGACTACCGTTATAAAGCTTCTGCTTGGATTTTATAATCCGAACAAGGGAAGTCTGAAGATAGGGAGCGTGGACTTGAAGGATATCAATCCGCACCTTTGGCGGCATAGCACGGGGGCTGTCATGCAGGATGGATTTATATTTTCTGATACGATAGCCCGCAACATCGCTCTTGGAACTGATGCCATAGACCGTGAACGCCTGTACCATGCCGTTGAAACTGCATGTATCCGCGATTTCATAGAGTCTCTTCCGCTGAAATACAATACAAGGATAGGAATGGAAGGCAACGGCATCAGTCAGGGCCAGAAACAGCGGATACTTATAGCAAGAGCAATCTATAAGAATCCGGAGTTCCTTTTCTTTGATGAAGCTACAAATGCGCTGGATGCAAACAATGAGCGTGCCATAATGGATAATCTGAATGGATTCTATAAAGGCAAGACTGTGGTGGTCGTGGCGCACCGTCTGAGTACCGTGCAGAATGCAGACAACATAATCGTGCTTGATAACGGAGCAGTAGCAGAGGAAGGCACGCACAGTGAACTTTCAAAATTGAAGGGAATTTATTACAAACTCGTAAAGAACCAGCTTGAACTTGGTTCATGAAAGCATGGTATGGAAGACAAGAAACATGACATAGAACTGAGAAGCGAAGAGTTTCAGGAGGTGCTGAGCAGTGTCCCGTCATGGATATTGAGATGGGGGATAACTGTTGTGGCAATCATAATGTTTCTGCTTATAGCAGGCAGTGCCGTTTTCAAATATCCGGACGTTATTTCTTCTGCTGTAGAGCTTACAGGGGTAAGTCCTGCGGTAACTGTCGTTGCAAGATACAGCGGGAAGATACAGAAACTTTACGTTAAGGATAATCAAGATGTGGAAAAGGGAATGTATCTTGCGATGATAGAAAATGACGCGCTTGCCGGAGATGTAGCTTATTTGCGTGATTTCCTGGAAAACAATGTGCCGTGGACTGCTGATTCGGTTGCACTTCCAAAAAGAAATCTTATACTTGGAGGATTTCAGACTGTATATTCATCATATTATACGACTTTGTCCGAATACAAGCGTTTCATTGTATTTGACTATTACAGAACTAAAGTCAACATGATGAGGCGGAGGATAACAAAGAATATAGATTATTCGGAGAATATGAAAAAGCAGGAGAGATTGATGAAGATACAGCTTGGCATCAGCCATAAGCAATATGAAAGGGATTCGCTGCTTCATCTCAAGGGGCTTGTTTCTGACCTGGAACTTGAAAATAGCTACGGGTCATATATTCAGAACCGGCTTTCGTATGAAAATATAGTGTCAGGTCTTGAAAGTCAGGATATTCAGATAACGCAACAGTATGAAACACTATATGACACGGAGTATCAGTATCTTGATAAAAAGGATGAGCTGGAGTTGCAGTTGAAATCTCTTTTCATGCAGCTGCAAACGGATATAAGAAACTGGGAACTGACCTATGTTCTGAAGTCCCCTATCAAAGGGAAAGTGACGTTTACCAATTATTGGGTGGAAAACCAAAATATTTCATCCGGAGAAGAGGCTTTCAGCATTGTGCCGTACAATAAGGGAGAATTGATAGGAAAGGCGTTCTTGCCTATCGAACGTTCCGGCAAGGTGAAGCCCGGACAACGGGTGAACATACGTTTCAGTAATTTTCCGGATACGGAGTTTGGCATGGTTAACGGTACGGTAAGGAATATATCTCTAGTGCCGGTGAAAATGAACGAAACAAGTTATTATATTGTGGAAATCTCATTTCCTGACGGGCTTCTCACTACATATAACAGAACTTTGCCTTTTGTTCCAGGCATGGAAGGTCAGGCGGATATTATAACAGATGACTTTTCATTGCTGGAACGTTTTGTCTTTCCTATAAAAAAGATACTGACAGAACAGGTTGCAGTGCATTAATAGATGTTTGACTGCATTTGGCGTAAGTCTGTCCGATGAGGAGAATGCTTTCTTTCATGTTAAGGCATTCGGCAATCCTGCGTAAAGAGTTGCAGGAGGTGCAGAAAAGAGTTTGTCTTCAGGTTAGAGATATGTATCTTTAGCCTGAAGACATCTGTTTTTAGTCTGGATTTATATATCTCTAGGCTGGAGATAAAGATTTTAGCGGAAACCGTCCGGCTTTTTCCGGGGAATTCATCCGGACGGTTTCGTTTGTTTCCGCATTGGACTCGTGTTCAGATAAGGGTTCTTCGGACTCTGTGAAAGGGGAAATGGGGTAAAATCGTGCGAAAAATGTGCTCAATTTGTGCGATTGGCAGATTGATGCACTTGTTTTGTAACCTTAAATTATATTCTTTTATTTTTACGGATAATTTTGTGATGCTTTAAAACTT
>NZ_JAUDEN010000019.1:0-70768 GCF_030373775.1 Bacteroides gallinaceum
TATATATTTATCCGATACCATATTGTCCGGAAACGCCTCTTTCTCCGCCTTATAAGTTTCAAGTTCATTCTCATAAAATTCTGAATGACGCACTTGATTACAGCCTAAAGAATTTAGATAATACTCTTCTAATTTTTCATCAGACAGTTCTGTTTCAATCCCAACATACTCATTCCTTATCTGATATCTCAGATAATCTTCAATATATAACGGAATATTCTTATATTTCTCATCCACAGATAAGAGATCTTTGTTTGCATTGTGATTATTCTGTAAATGATAAATCTCATGCCATAATATACTTGCTTTATCTGATATAAGAGGCCAACTAAAGTATTTATCACCCAAAATAATAATTCCATAATTAACACTCGCATTTCTATCCCCTTTTTGAATATTCAATCCGTTAAGATTCAGATTCGGGAAACGCTGCTGCAAAGAGCTTATCACATTCTTGACGGTAAAGATCTCACTCGCATTGAATCCTGAAAGCTGCACGTCAGGCTCTTCAGGAGCCTGCGGCTGATTTCCTCCGTCATCAGAAGTGGTAACGTCATCCGTCTCATTCGATGTGCCATCTTCAGGAGAAGGGTCAACAGTGCCACCAGGATTCGTGCTGCTCATCCATTCGTCATTCGTAAGGCCGTCTGCACCCACACCGTCCCATATAGGGTCAGGAGTAACGACAATCTCATCAAACCAGCCGCCGTCATATATCTCATCGTAAGTGTCATCATAAGTGTAGTCCACATAATAGTCACCGTCATATTCCCCGCGGCTCAAAGGACGCCTGCCCCTCAATATCTGCAGGGAGGAAACAAGCGAACGCGCATAATCCGCTTTTGTATCCGACACGCTCCTGTCCGTATGATTCAGAAGAAACACGCCCTCCCGCTTCACGCCGTCCTTATAGGTGTCCACACGGGCCGTATAGGCAGAGTAAACGCACGAATAGACGGCGATGCCGCTGAAGCCTCCCTTGTCCGAACGGGTGATGAAGCGGCCGCAGACGGAACTGCCGTAGCGTGCGACATACGCTCCGACTTCACGTCCTTCACGATTATCAGCTTCTGGTATACGCTCACCCGTTCGGCAGACACCGTGCCGTGCCTTTCCTCCGCATAGACAGCCTTGTACCTGTAATCCGCCTCGATGGGAACGTCATAACAGGCCAGCCCGTTGCTGGAAGAACCTACCGCACCGTCCCAGTCAGGCACGAAGTCACCGGGAGAAAGAGCCTTCACCTCCGACTCCCCACGCGAACGCGCGCCCTCCTTTTCCGCCTCGCTGCGGAAAAACTCCTGAGCCTCCTCCAGCGCAAACTCCTTCAGTTCAATCTGCACAGCAGGAGAAGGAAGGAACTCGTCCGTACATCCTGCCAGCCAGAAGACAAAGGCAGGCAGGAGAAAGGTGCCATAATAACAATACTTTTTCTTCATAACACAAACTATTTAAGTCCTTTCCGTTTCATCCGACGCTCAAAGTCATACTTCCACACATCCGCCGGGACATCCCGATGGAAACATGCCAGCAGACAGAGAAGCAGGAGCGGCATTCCGCCGCTCCGCAAAACAAGACTGCTCATCAAAACACAAACTCTTTTTCCTGAAACAGGTGTTCAATTTTACCTTCCTTCTTACAGAGCATCGTCAAACAAACATTTGCTTTTTTAAGAACATGCACGAATGTTAATGAGAAATCAAAAGTACGCTCCAGCTTCCCATAAGGAGGAAGAACCTTTAAAACAACAGGTTTCCTATTCATCATATCATACTCGAACAAACTGAATGGGGTATGCATCGAATCACCGTCTTTCGTTTCATAAAACATTTCAACCAGACTGCCAGACCATTCATCCAGCGAAGACTGGTTGCGCACCCAAAGTTCTTTATCACTCTTGTTTGTCAGAACAAGGGTCAGCTTATTCCTATACCTGTCGTATGACATGTCAATCCCAACCTCTTGGGCGACACCGTAACCAGGAATGATAACAGCAATTAAGAATACCACTAAATAATACTTTTTCATACCACATTATTTTTTAAGTTCATCCAATATTGCACTTGATTTCCACTCTAAATAGTCACGATAATTCTTATAATATTCTGAAACCTCAGAATCGGGAAACTCTATTCTTTCTGCCCTATATGTCTCAACCTCATTCTGATTATATTCAATAGAAAGATGCTTATAAATCAGCAACTCATTTTGCCATGAAGATTCAATCATATCAGAAGTAATGCCAGTTCCTCCAAGTTCATTGTTTGCTTTTTCCTCCAAAAAAGCCTTTATTGCCGGAGGAACTCTATCTATCAAATTCACAGGTTCCATTCCAACTTTGTCAAAAGGAGTTGCTTCATGCTCCTTTCCATAATGCTTATGATCAAAATGGTACATCTCATGCCATATTGTTGCCAACCTGTCTATATCTGACAATTCTGGTTTATTGAAAAATTCATTACAAAGTACAATTATCCCACTCTTTTCTATTTTCGCAATCACGTTACAATTATTTGATTTCATAATCGTATATTTGGAAGGATTTATCCCATGGTTCTTTTCCAAGATACTCAGCAGAGAATTTACCTTCTTCTGTTCAGCCTCATTGAAAGGCACGGGAGGAGGAGATTGGGACTGCTGATTGTCACCATCACCCCCTTGTTCAACCTCACCGCTTCCTCCACCCAATTCCCCCTCACCGGAATCAGTCGGAGCATCTCCCGGGTCAGGAAGAGGGTCAGGGTCTGGCGGAGTCGTGGTTTCATCGCCCGAACTCCAGTCGTCACCGGAATCAGATTCGTCATAACCGTCATTGACATAGGCCGAATCAACAAAGCCGTCACCGTCTATGTCAATGTAATAGGTATCATCATTCGAATTGTAATAGACATCATCGCCCCAACCGTCAGTACCGACCTGAACAAAATTGTCATTGCTCGTGTCAAGAGGATTATCGCTGTCATTGTTGCTGTCGTCAGACCAGCTGTCATCATACCAAGAATCATCCTCAAATGTGTCGTTCCACCAGTCGTCCCAAAAGTCATCAACCCAGTCGTCCTCGCCACGGCTCACGGGAGTTTTCGGACGGGAACGCTGGAGCCAAACCTTGCCGAGTATCTTCTCCGAATGGAGCATGCGGAAAATATAGTCCTCCCTGTCAACTGCACCGTCAATGTAGATGCCCTCGACCTTCTTGCCGTTCTCGTAACGGTTCACGCGCACACGGCGGCCCTCCAGGGTCGTATAGATCTTCACCCCGGAATAGCTTCCCATCTCCTCACCGTTCGTCAGGACACGCCCGATGTCGCCGCCGAATGAAGAAGGCGATGAAGCAGCCCATACTGCCGCTCTTCGGATCCTTCACGACCACCAGCTTGTGCCAGCACTTCGTCTGATAAACCTTCCCGCTGCCCTTGTCCACACGCAGCACACGGAAACTGAAATCCGACTGTACGGGAACGTCCACACTGTAAAGGGACGGGGCATCCGTGGAAAAGCCCTCCTCCCAGCCCGGAACAAACTCGCCTACCGGAAGCATCAAGCGGCTGATATAGAACCCGTTGTCATGCTCCTCCGGTTCAACCGAACGGGAAGCCTTTCCGGATACATAGCTTTCAAAGAACGTCTTTGCCTCCTCCACGGAAAGACCCTTGCCGTCACCGCCATAAAGGACTGCCGTAGGAACCGGAAACTCGTCCACGCATCCCGACAGCAGCAGGGGAAGCAGAAGAAGCGGCATCATATGCCGTCTGCAAAAATAAACAATTATTGCCGTTGCATCTGATACCCAAAGTCATATTTTCACCGATTCCAGTGCTTCAGCAATCCAGTTTCTCCAGATACAGCCGCTCCCGTCCGCCACAACGAAAACATGTCCGCCGGAACATCCTGATGGAAACATGCCGGCAAACAGAGAAGCAGGAGCGGCATTTCACCGCTCCGCAAAACAAAACAATCGTCTGTTCTATATTTTCCCATAATCAATCTACAGGCTGCTCGTTACCATCCCATAAATTGTAAGTCTTTGAAGACAATTGCGAATAAGTATAAACCTTCTCCTTATACTTGCGTGTGGAAACAAGTGCAAACTTGCCGTTCACCACTTTATAAGTTTCGTCTATACGCTGCCCCGTAAACTGCGTAAATTCCAGCATGGACAAGGAAGCCGAAGATACAGGCTTCAGTGTGATTACCACTATACTTCCATCCTCATTGATATAATACTGTTTTACAATCGTACCGGGAAAGGCATATACTTTCGCTACCAGAGCGTCCGTCACGTTGTAGTTCTTATCAACTAACACAAGTTCATCGGTTTGATAATCGATATTATTCCCTAAATTAACGACCAACATATAGAATGAATCTGGCAACTTAAATTTGGCATACCCTATAGGCATCGTATCATAATCATCCGCAAGGATATATTCCGCACACTGAACATCCGTATACAATCTGTTTGGAACAATCACATTCTTATTATCCAGCATGCAACCTGGCCCTCTCTTTGCCAACTTACCCTCTTTATAAGGAAACGAACAATCATTAACAATCTTCAAAACTTCTCTTATTGAAGATTGAGCGTTAACGCCTACTCTGCTGAGTGCAAAAACAAACAGCATAAAATAAAATCTAATCATCTTCGTTTGTATGTTCATTTTTGAGTATTGTATGTGTTTCATCATGCCACTGGAATCACCAAAAGTATGCTCCGAATCATAATGAGATTAAAAGCATTTACTTTCTTGGACATTGTCACTTGTAATAGATCATACCATCCTTCAACGTCAGCGTATGCAGTTCCGGCGGATTTATCGGCTCACTGCTATTTATATCCAAATACTCCAAGGTATTTGACTGCAATATAAAGTTTATTTCATCGCCGTCTTTCTCTATCTTATTTACATAGGAAGGCTTGTTAAAAACCAATGTCCCTTTGTTTTCTTGCACACACACAATAGTCAACTGGGGCGATTGACTTGACATGATTGTCCCACAAAAAAACAAGGCTAAAGAATTATCTTTTAAAGGATAAACAAAAAATCGTCTATCCGCCACATTGGAGGAAGGTAAATCGTCCGGAAAATAAATCCATCCAAGAATACATATTTGCTCAAAAATCTCATTCCCATCTTTCTCTATTCTTATCAAATGGTAGTCTCCCGGTTCTCCTTCCCATCCATATCCGTCCAAACGAAATCCTTCCACCTTATACATTGCTCCTGATACAGTAGAAACATCCGCTGAAAAAGCTTTCCTATAAGTCAAGTTCGTATACTTGTCCAATCCAAGTCCCTGATCAAACGGTTCTATAAATTTAGAACAGGAAACGATATTACCTTTTTCATCATAAGTGAAAACCATTGTCTGAGCCTTAGCATAAAGCTCAAATGAACATAGTATAAAAAATAAGACAACTAATCTTTTCATAATTATTTGTATTTAAAAAATTCAATTCCATCTTTCATCCACGACCTAAAGCTATAACTTAATTTTTGAGAAGAAGTTCTCATATTCTCTCCTGTATCCATACTATTAGGTACCTTGCATTGCCATATACCACTATATTGCTCTTCACCTGGTACAATAACCACAACATGACCACTACCACCTGTAGTATTAATCCATCCGGCAACTACAAGGTAACCTTGATTAGCTAAACTCTGAGCCTGGCTCATAGAAATTTTCTCCCAACTATTTGGATGACTCTGCCAATATCTAACTATATCATTGGCGTTTTTATCATTTAATTCGGTATTTCCATACAATATGTTGAGAACATTCTGAACCCCCATATTGCAACTTTTCACATGGAGCCCTCTTTTAGCAATCACATCCTTCACAGCCTGCTTTACTGCGCTCTTTATCTCTTCAGGAGTTTTCTTGGAAGAGGCTTCTTCCGGAGGATTATTATTCGTTTCTCCGCTATTGCTTCCTCCACCTCCTCCCTCACCGGAATCAGTCGGAGCATCTCCCGGATCAGGAAGAGGGTCAGGGTCCGGCGGAGTCGTGGTTTCATCGCCCGAACTCCAGTCGTCACCGGAATCAGATTCGCCATAACCGTCATTGACATAGGCCGAATCAACAAAGCCGTCGCCGTCTATGTCGATATAATAGGTGTCATCGTCCGAATTGTAATAGACATCATAGTCCCAACCGTCATTACCAACCTGAACAAAATTGTCATTGTTCGTATCAAGAGGATTATCACTGTCATTGTTGCTGTCGTCAGACCAGCTGTCATCAGACCACGAATCATCATCGAACGTGCCGTACCACCAGTCGTCCCAGAAGTCATCAACCCAGTCGTCCTCGCCGCGGCTCACGGGCGTCCTCGGACGCGAACGCTGGAGCCACACCCTGCCGAGTATCTTCTCCGAATGGAGCATACGGAAGATATAGTCCTCCCTGTCTGAAGCACCGTCAATGTAGATGCCTTCAACCTTCTTGCCGTTCTCGTAACGGTTCACGCGCACACGGCGGCCATCCAGAGCCGTATAGATCTTCACCCCGGAATAGTCGCCCATCTCCTCACCGTTCGTCAAAACACGGCCGATGTCGCCGCCGTGGGAAAGCGCATACGCCCTGTCGGGAATGAAGAAGGCGATGAAGCAGCCCATATTGCCGCTCTCCGGATCCTTCACGACCACCAGCTTGTGCCAGCACTTCGTCTGATAAACCTTCCCGCTGCCCTTGTCCACACGCAGCACACGGAAGCTGAAATCCGACTGTACAGGAACGTCCACGCTGTAAAGGGACGGGGCATCCGTGGAAAGGCCCTCCGCCCAGCCCGGAACAAACTCACCTACCGGAAGCATCAGACGGCGGATATAGAACCCGTTGTCATGCTCATCCGGTCCAGCCGAACGGGAAGCCTTTCCGGACACATAGCTTTCAAAGAACGTCTTCGCCTCCTCCACAGAAAGCCCCTTGCCGTCGCCGCCATAAGGGACTTCCCTCGTCACCGGAAACTCGTCCACGCATCCCGACAGCAGCAGGGGAAGCAGAAGAAGCGGCATCATATGCCGCCTGCAAAAATAAACAATTCTTTCCATTGTCATATAGCTTTCAATAAAATTACATCAATCCTTTCCGTTTCATCCGACGCTCAAAATCATACTTCCACCAGCCCTGCCACTTCACGTAATTCTCCGTAGAGAACAGCGGCTTGACTTTCTGGCAAAAGCTGTCACCCAATTTGTCTAACCGCGCATAGCGGTCAGCCGCTGAGAGTTTCTTTGCGTTCAGTATCTTGTATTCCTCAATAGCATACTTGCTGTATTCCGCCTTAAACTTGGTTGCCTGCGACTGGCTCAGGCCGTAGCGGTTCTGCAAGGTATAGTCCATTACGGCGGCATTCACTTTCTTCCATCGGTTCGCCACGTCCGCCGGAACGGAAGCGAAGACTTCCTGCTCCTTCTTCTCGTCGTTCTTCATGGACTCCACCTCCTTCTCAGCATACTTCTTCTTCGTCTTCAGGATGTCGGCACGCTTCTTCCTGTATTTCAGCTCTATCTCCGCAATGGTGTGCCCGTTCTTGTACGAAGTCTTATATTTGTCCATGTTCATCAGCGCCATGAAGTCCAGCGTCTTGTACCCGATGTACCAGTTGCCCACGTCCGTGCCGAGCAGCTTGCGGATTTCTCCGTTCAGTTCGTCTATCATGTCCGCCTCCTTCGCCTGCTTCCGGGCTTCCGTATCGCTGCCCTTCCACATCGCTTCACGCTTCTCCTCCCATTCGCCCTCCAGCTTGTGCAGAGCAAGCATCTTGTCACGCGGAGTCAGTTTCACCTCGCTCAGCATCTGGTAGCGTTCCAGCTCCTGCGTAATCCGGCTCCACGTGCGCGAGCGTCCCTTGTCGAAAAGCTGGCTGATGGTGTCGCCGTACAGATGATAAAGCTTCTTCTGCTCCGCCCTGAAACGCTCCGCGCTCATCACCTTGTCTTTCAGCCTGTCGTTGGCCTTGAGCATACGCTTGCGGAGCTGCTCGTAGTCGCGTGTCTTGATGCTGTGGATATGGTAGGTCGCGGTCATGTACGGCCTGCGGTCTTTGTTGGTCGCATCCTGCATCTGCTGCGCATAGCCCACGCTTCCAATCAGAAGCGCGGACAAAAATAGAATTGTTCTCATAAACTTTATTTTAAAGGTTCTTCTTTTCTTTACCACCACACTTGCCGCCCGTTCTCGTATGTGAACGGACGTTCCTCCCTGCCCCGTGTCAGGTCACGCAACCAGAGCAGCGCATGTTCCGGCACATGCTCATAGACCAGCGTATCGGAAGAGGCGGTGCGCACGCCCAGGCTCTTCCATCCCCCATTCCACCAGAACAGCTCATACGAATCATGGGAGTTGACGGCATTGTCATCATTGCGGGGTGCAAAGCCGATCGAGCCGACAACCGTCGGCCTGCCCATGTCGGCACCCACCCACAACTCAATGCCTCCGCCCGTCTGATAATAGGTGAGCGGATCGGAATCGAACACATTGTTTGCCAGACTGTCTTCCGAAAGGGCTTCGCAGACCATCGGACGGAACGGTACCGGACTTCCGTCAGAGCCATACAGAGAAAATTCCGCAATGCTGAACGTGCCTTTCGGACGGATGTAGCGGATATAGCGGAACGCCCTGTCCGTGTCCGGGACGACACGCTGCATCCGGCATTCCGACGTGTCCAAAATGCGGTAAATGGTTTCTGCATCCGAGAAGTCCGCCCTGTTCGCCCCTTCGAACCGTCCCATCACCATCAGCTTTGCAAAGTTAACGATACGGGCGTTCAGCGGATATTTCCGGAGCAGGCGCACCGTTTCACGGATTGCCGTGTCCGGAATGATTTCACGGACGGCACTGTCGGAAACGATTACGGGATTGCCCGCAGCTTCAGCCCTGCCGCTGTTCCAGCGGACGGGAAGATACACCACCCCGTCGCCCAGCCCCTCTGCCTCGCTCTCTTTCGGCATGTCAAGGCGTGTGCCAGTACTTACATCCCTGAACGAAGAGGTACAAGATTCGGCAACCGGATTCCATCCGCCCGGAAGGAACGCGGCAAGATAAAGGCCGCCTTTCCACCCGTTCCCCTTCACATTGATTTCCACGTCACGAAAACCGACCCGATGGAGGGATGTCACGTCCAGCAGGTCACCGTAACGGAACAGCTCCGGAACGGAAGAGTCATTGCCGGACGGTCCGCCGCCTTGCAGCTCATACATCTTGCGGTAAATCTTGGTGGGCTTGCGCGAGAGGTAGCCGTCCCCCGTCGCCTTGTCCGTATTCTGAAGCGGATAAACAGAGCCGTCAGGCAGGATAACCGACACGAACGAATGCCCGTTGTTGCTGCTTCCTCATTGGGGGACGAACTCATAGGCAGACGGAATGCCGACGGCACGCAATGCCATGACAATCAGGGCGGTGCGGTCATCGCACTTGCCGAAGCCGTTCTTCATGAGCGAGGAATACGACTGGGGAAGGTCGCCGTAACTTGCCGGAGAGAGGTCGAGCTTTATCTGCGCATTGACAGCATCGGCAGCTTCCTTTATGCCCATGCCCTTTTCCGGAACAAAACGGTTCGGGCAATCCTCCTTCCACCCGTATTCCAGCGGCTCGTTCGCCACACGGTAGGGAAGTATGTATTCCAGAAACTTCCCGAAGCTGTAGTCCTTCAGATAGGGCGATGATTCGCGCAGGGCAAATGAGGCTTCAAGCGAGCGGACAAGCGAATCGGCCTTCACCACGTCCACGTCATAAGTGGGTTTGCCATCCGTTACGGAATACTTGCCTGGCATGTTGCAGACAAGAAAGCAGGCGGCTTCGTACTTCTTCCTATCGCCGCCGTCCTTGTAATGTTCCAGAAAACGGGAAAGTTCTTCCCCATTGGTTGCGGAGGTCTCGGCAACCTCCCACGCTCCGTCCTCGTATCTGTTCAATGTACAGCCGCACACGAACAATGCAAGCACCATGATAAAACTTATGCTTTTCATTTTAGTATTTATTATGACTTATGCAAACGAATAGATATTTTCACAATTATGCAAACAAATGTCATAGCAAATGAAACTTCAAACAGCCATATTAACACAAAACAAACAAAATAACAGACATTAAAACACAAGAATGCAACATCTTTTCAGCTCATGCAAAAGAGCTTTCACCTATTGACAAACTGACACAATGACAATCCGAAGGACCGAGAATCCGCCATTTCCGAGCTCCGGCAGAACATGGCAGAAATAACGCAGGGAGAACCGTCCAAACGGAATCACTTTTCCACCGTAAACCGCATTTCCATGGCATAGGCAAAGAATCCGACAAACAGAGCCGCCAAAAAGCCAGGAATACGGCGTAATCCGAACATTTTATCATTTCAAAAGTATCATTTTTCACAAGGATTCCAGAAAAAGAAACGGGGCAGAACAGACCGATTCAAAAAGATTACGGGACATTTTTCTGACATATCCCGTCATCTTACAAGGAATGACGGGGAATCTGACATGAAATGTCCCGTCATTTTTCGCATAAAAACGCTTCTTTTTTGCCCAAAGATTCCATTCCGCCCCCGCTTGCAAGCCCTATAAAAGGGATAAATGCCGGATTTAATTAACAATTCATTCCTGAACGGGCGGAAACCGCAGCAAGCCCTGTCAGGAAAAACAGCGATATTCCGGCATTCCGTCAGCAAAATACCGTTTCCGGAAGATTTATGATTCCGCGCTTCGGGAAGCAGAACGCCAAAGACGGGGCAAAGCGCAAATTCTGCCTCCCTACCCCGCATTTATTCATTAATAATCTGTATCTTTGCAGAGCTAATATCGTATCAGGAAAAAACAGAAATATATGGAAAAGAAATTCAAACGGACAACCGTCACCTCGGCTCTGCCCTATGCCAACGGACCGGTGCATATCGGCCACCTGGCAGGAGTCTATGTGCCGGCAGACATTTACGTGCGCTACCTCCGCCTGAAGAAGGAGGACGTGCTCTTTATCGGCGGCTCCGACGAACACGGAGTGCCCATCACCATCCGGGCAAAAAAGGAAGGCTGCACGCCGCAGGACATCGTAGACCGCTACCACACGCTTATCCGCGACTCGTTCAAGGAGTTCGGCATCTCGTTCGACGTGTACGGACGCACCTCATCAAAAGTGCACCACGACACGGCTTCCGACTTCTTCCGCAAGCTCTATGACAAAGGAGAGTTCATCGAAAAGACCTCCATGCAGTACTACGATGAAGAGGCCAAGACTTTCCTTGCCGACCGCTATATCACGGGAGAATGTCCGCGCTGCCATGCGCAGGGCGCATACGGCGACCAGTGCGAGAAGTGCGGCTCCACGCTTTCGCCCACGGAACTTATCAATCCGAAGAGCGCCATCAGCGGAAGCCAGCCGGTGATGAAGGAAACCACCCACTGGTATCTGCCGCTCGACAAGCACGAGGCATGGCTGCGCCAATGGATTCTGGAAGACCACAAGGAATGGCGGCCCAACGTGTACGGCCAGTGCAAGAGCTGGCTCGACATGGGACTTCAGCCGCGCGCCGTGAGCCGCGACCTCGACTGGGGAATCCCCGTTCCGGTAGAGGGAGCCGAAGGAAAGGTGCTCTACGTATGGTTTGACGCACCCATCGGCTACATCTCGAATACAAAGGAACTGCTTCCCGACTCGTGGGAGAAATGGTGGAAGGATCCCGAAACACGCCTCGTCCATTTCATCGGAAAAGACAACATCGTGTTCCACTGCATCGTGTTCCCCGCCATGCTGAAGGCGGAAGGAAGCTACATCCTGCCCGACAACGTGCCGGCAAACGAGTTCCTCAATCTGGAAGGCGACAAGATATCCACCTCACGCAACTGGGCGGTATGGCTGCACGAATACCTTCAGGATTTCCCCGGAAAGCAGGACGTGCTGCGCTATGTGCTCACCGCCAACGCGCCGGAAACGAAAGACAACGACTTTACATGGAAGGACTTCCAGGCACGCAACAACAACGAACTGGTGGCCGTATACGGCAACTTCGTGAACCGTGCGCTGGTGCTCACCCACAAATATTTTGAAGGAAAGGTTCCTGCCTGCGGCGAACTGACCGACTACGACAAGGAAACTCTCCGGGAGTTTGCCGACGTGAAGGTTCAAGTGGAAAAGCTGCTCGATGCATTCAAGTTCCGCGATGCACAGAAGGAGGCCATGAATCTGGCACGCATCGGCAACAAATACCTGGCCGACACCGAACCGTGGAAGCTGGCGAAGACCGACATGAACCGTGTGGCAACCATCCTGCACATTGCCCTGCAGCTGGTGGCAAACCTCTCCATCGCCTTCGAACCGTTCCTTCCGTTCAGCTCCGAAAAGCTCCGCAAGATGCTGAACATGGAAAGCTTCAGCTGGGAACAGCTGGGACGCACCGACCTGCTGGAGGCAGGACATGCGCTGAACAAGGCGGAACTGCTGTTTGAAAAGATTGAGGACGAAACCATCCAGGCACAGATTGACAAGCTGCTCGCCACCAAGAAAGCGAACGAAGCCGCCAACTACAAGGCCAATCCGATCAAGCCGACCGTATCCATCGAAGACTTCGACAAGCTGGACATCCGCGTGGGCACGGTGCTGGAGTGCGAAAATGTGCCCAAGATGAAGAAACTGCTGAAATTCAAGATTGCCGACGGACTGGAGAACCGCACCATCGTGAGCGGCATCGCCCAGCACTACAAGCCCGAAGAGCTGGTAGGCAAGCAGGTGCTGTTCATCGCCAACCTCGCTCCGCGCCAGTTCAAGAACGGCCTGGTGAGCGAAGGCATGATTCTCAGCGCCGAAAACTTCGACGGCTCGCTGGCGGTCACTTCCGTCTTGCGTGAGGTGAAGCCGGGCAGCGAAGTGAAGTAATCTTTTTATCCTGAAACGCAGATTAACGCAGATTTCCGCAGATTCTAAACATACAAAATCCGCGCTGATCTGCGTTAATCTGTGTTTCATCTTTTAATCTTGCAATATGCCCGAACAATCATTAAAGGAAAAGACCGCAAAAGGCCTGTTGTGGGGAGGATTAAGCAACGGAGCCCAGCAGCTGCTCAACCTTTTCTTCGGAATTTTTCTTGCGCGCATCCTTTCGCGCGCAGACTATGGAATGGTCGGCATGCTGAGCATCTTCTCGCTTATCGCCAGTTCGATTCAGGAAAGCGGGTTTACGGCTGCACTGGCCAACAAGAAGGCAATCCGGCACGAAGACTACAATGCCGTATTCTGGTTCAGTTCGCTGGCCGGCCTCACCCTCTATCTGCTTCTGTCGCTGTCCGCTCCCCTGATCGCAAGGTTCTACAACACGCCCGAGCTTGAGGCTTTGTCGCGCTACTCGTTTCTCGGCTTCTTCATCTCAAGCCTGGGGACAGCCCAGAGTGCCTACATGTTCCGGAATCTGATGGTCAAACAGCGTGCCGTTTCCATGTTCGCAGGCCTCGTCATCTCCGGCACTGTGGGAGTCGTTCTTGCGCTCAACGGGTTTGCCTATTGGGGCATCGCCACACAAAACATCGTATATGTCGCTTCCGTCACTGCGCTCTACTGGCATTTTTCTCCCTGGAGGCCTTCTTTCCGCATCGACTTCAGTCCCTTGAAGGGAATGCTGTCCTTCAGCAGCCGCCTGCTCATCACCAACATTTTCGGCCACATCAACTACAACATACTGTCGGTCGTGCTCGGAAAATTCTACTCAGAGAAAGAAGTCGGCGACTTCAACCAGGCCAACAAATGGAACTACATGGGATATTCGGTCATCACAGGGATGATAAACGGTGTGGCACAGCCGATTCTCGCTAAGGTAGCCGACGAAAAGGAACGCCAGAAACGCGTATTCCGGAAGATGCTCCGCTTCACCTCTTTTCTCGCCTTCCCTTCACTGTTCGGCCTCTCGCTGATTGCAACAGAACTGATAACCATCGCCATCACGTCGAAATGGGCGGAAAGTTCCCATATTCTGCAGATGCTGTGCATCGGAAGCGCCTTTACCAGTCTTGTAGGCCTCTATTCAAATCTGATCATAAGCAAGGGAAAGTCACACATCTTCATGTGGAACACCATCATCCAGGGAATGGTACAGGTTGCGGCCATGATTGCCTGCCATCCTTACGGCATTCCCGTAATGATACGCTGCTATATAGGGATAAACATCCTCTGGCTGTTCGTGTGGCAGTATTTCGTATGGAAAGAAATCCGCCTGAACCTGTTCGAGGCTCTAGCCGACATCCTGCCTTTCTGCCTCACCGCAGGAGGAACCATGCTGCTGACCGGCTTTCTAGTCGGCTTATGCACCGAAAACATTTATCTCACGCTCCTCCTCAAGATTCTGTTTGCCGCCGCCATCTACACGTCGGTCATGTGGGCAAGCGGCTCGGTGACATTCAAGGAAAGCATCCAATATTTAATCAAGAAAAAGAAATGAAAACGGTTTCTGTGGTCATGTGCACTTACAACGGAAGCAGATACCTCCGTGAGCAACTGGATTCACTGATGAGCCAGACCTATCCGCTGCATGAACTGATAGTACAGGACGACGGGTCGACAGACGGAACGGTTGCCATAGCCGAAGAATACCAGCAGCGGTATCCCGAAGCGAACATAACGGTTTTCCGGAACTCCCGCCAACTGGGGTTCAACCGCAATTTCTTCGACGCCTGCAGCAAAGCATCCGGAGAACTGATAGCCTGCTGCGATCAGGATGATATCTGGAGTGAAAGAAAAATAGAGATTCTGGCAAGGGCGATGGAAGAGAATGCACTGGTATTCCACAACTCGGTTCTGTTCAACTCGCAGGGAACATTGGGAAAGTTGCACACCAGACAACTGCCAGCCTATCCAAGCTCGCTTTCCGCCCTCCTGATGCCGCAAAGCTTCGGACATCAGATCATGTTCCGGAAAGAAGTGCTCGGCCTGATCAAGCCGTTCCTTACACTGAACCTGTCATACGACTACTTCATCTATACCGCAAGCAGAAGCCTCGGGCGCATCAGATACATCAACGAACCGCTGGTCAGGTGGCGCAGGCACGACAATGCGGCAACTTTCTCCGGAAAGAAAAGGCAGGAAAGCAAACTGGACGGATATATCCGCGCAGTCAAAGCTTTATCTCTCAAGAAGAACAGAGAAACGACAAGGAAATACTTCACGCTATGTGTCCGACTCCATTTTGCCGACAAAGACACGCACAAGGCCGCCCTATTCATGAGCCGGGGCAGCCTTTGGAATATCCTCAAAACATGTTATCTTTGCCTGCGGCACAGAAAGGAGCTGGTTACTGACAAATCCGGAATCATACAATGCCTCCGGGCTTTCTTTATCCCCCTCTATTTTATCCGCGATTACGGATGCTATATTTTAAAAGACTGACAGCATGGACATCATACCTATATTCTTTACATTCAACAACTATTACGCCGTGCCCGCGGAGGTTGCCTTTCATTCTCTCTTGAAACACGCCTCCCGCGCATACAGCTACAGACTTTATGTGCTGCACACAGACGTAACAGAGTCATCCATGAGGAATATTGAAAAGGTTGTCGGCAGGTTTCCCCATGCCTCGGTTGAGTTCATCGACACATCTGCCTTTGACAGCGAGGAAATCCGACAGGCAAAAGGGCATTTTTCCAAAGAAATCTACTATAAGCTGATTGCCGCAGAGATCTTTCCCCAATACGACCGTATTATTTGCTCGGATGTTGATGTGGTGTTCATGGATGACATCTCTCCCTCCTTTTTCATGTTTCCGGACGAAAACTTCTACTTCGCAGGAGTCGGACAGGTTCTGGAAAGCAACCGGATGAAAAACTATCAGGGCAAGTTCAATGCCGCGGAAACAGAAGTGCTGAAGAAAGAAATAGCCGCCGGCTATTTGCTGATGAACCTGAAGGCAATCCGGGAAAATGACATGCAAAGACGGCTGACGGATTTCTACAGGAAAAACTATCCGCGCCTCTGCCTGCCGGAACAGGACACGATCATATTGTGCTGCTGGCCGGATATACGCTACCTGCCGCTTGAATATGTCGTATGCAACAGCTACTATAAAATGTATGCACAAGGAGCTGCATTCTATAAGGACAACGACGGCTTTCCTAAAGATAAGGAACAGGCAAGGAAAGTGTTCACCCATGCATTGGAGCATCCGGTCCAGCTCCATTATGTAGGTGAAAAGAAACCTTGGAACAGCTGGGGAGTAATGAAGCAGCGGATATGGTTTGAATATCTGAATGAATCCGGATGCGTTTCGCACTTTATGCAAATGTTGCCTATCTTTGCAATCCGCAGACTGCGCAAATACAGCCTGAAACGTTTCCTCAAGAAAACAAATGAAAAACTTCGCACTAAACGGTAAATGATATGGATACAAACAAAATACGTGTCATCGCTTTTTATCTGCCTCAGTTTCATCCCACACCCGAAAACGACCGGTGGTGGGGAAAGGGATTCACGGAATGGACCAATGTAGGAAAGGCCAAGCCTCTGTTCAAGGGACACTATCAGCCTAAAGTTCCTGCCGACCTGGGATATTATGACCTGAGAGTTCCGGAAACCCGAATCGAACAGGCTGAGATGGCCAAAGCCTATGGCATCGAGGGATTCTGCTACTGGCACTATTGGTTCGGCAACGGAAGGGAACTGCTGAAGCGTCCGTTTGAAGAAGTGCTGAAAAGCGGAAAGCCAGATTTCCCGTTCTGTCTGGGATGGGCGAACCACAGCTGGGAAGACAAGCAGTTCAGCAAGGACGGAACACACAGAATGCTGATGGAGCAACTGTATCCGGGAGATGAAGACTACATCCGGCATTTTCATTCGGTATTGCCTGCATTTAAAGACCACCGCTATATCCGCTTGGAAGGAAAGCCGGTCTTTCTGGTCTATTCGGCTTTCGAATTGCCCGACGCTCCTCATTTTATTGCTCTATGGCAAAAGCTGGCCGCTGAAAACGGACTGAAGGGGATTCATTTCATCGGGCATACGGCAAATATAGAAGACATTGAGCCGATGAAAGAGATGGGGTTCGATGCAGTCAACCTGGTCCGGCTCTTTCACTTCTTCAAACGCGACTATTCGCTGGCGGAAAGGGTGCGGCTGAAAATCATGAAGCTGTTCTTCAAACGGGGGCAGGCTGTAGAGTACAGCCGTGCCGCAAAATACTTCTCCGGCAAAGAAGACTTCAGAGAGGACTGCTATCCTACGATTATACCCAACTGGGACCACTCGCCACGTTCAGGGAGAAAAGCGCACATCCTTATCAACTCAACGCCGGAGAAATTCGAAAAACATGTCCGGACAGCTTTCGCGCATGTAAAGGACAAACCGGAAGAACATCGGATCGTATTCCTGAAATCGTGGAATGAATGGGCGGAAGGAAACTACATGGAACCTGACCTCAAATACGGGAAAGGGTATCTTGAGGCTTTAAAAAGAGCAATTACTGACTTCTCCAATAAGGAACAACTATGAACAAACTGAAAATAGCCCTCGTAAAGCAGGAAGTCTATCAGGACTTATACGTATGTTCTCATGAAGAACATGATCCGGCACGCATTTTATTCTCGTCACAAGGAAGAGTAGGCCCAATCGGACTAATGGCAGAGCTGGGAGCCGATTTCTATATCGTAAAGGAAGAGCCGGAACGGGAAACGCAGATCTACAGGAAGGTCATCCCGCACATCGCCCCTTACCTGCATCTTCTGAAAACCCAGACATTGGACAAGATTCCGGGACAAGAGTTCAAACAGCCGGGAAGCTCTCACGCAAACGGGGAATTTGCCGTCAGCTGCTATGACATCGACTGGGGAAAATACGACATTGTCATTTCCATCAACGTAAGCCTTCCCACTCATCTTGTCTTGAGTTACCCGAACACACTCTTCGGATACATGATCGGAGAAGCGAACATGGCTACAAGAAAAGCACGCTTCGGATATGACATTACGCTCAACCAGATGGCAAGAGGCATTGTCGCCGCACATTGCGGAGTTGTGGATTTTCCCTATACGTTTGTAGCCGGAAACACCCTGGAGCGTATCATGAAAGGGGCATTGAACCGTCCATCGCAGAAAAAGGGAATATTCATGGAAATAAATTCGACAAAAGAACGGCCTGTAACCCAAGTGCCCGCCCATTTCAAGCCATTGCAGGACAAAGGCTTTCAGATAATACTCCACAGACAAAGAATAGCCGAAAACCTGACATGCATTTACGACTCGAAGTATTTTGTGAAAATGGGAGGGCGAAGCATCAGGGGAAACTCTGTCGCTGAAGCCATATCGTTAGGCTCACTCGCCATAATGAACCGCAATGAAGTGATCCACAAAGAACTGATCATTGACGAATGCAACGTAAAATCAATGGATGAGGCGGTCAGCCTCATCGACAAGATTGAAAGGAACCCGGAGTTATATAGAAAACTGCTGGACAAGCAGCGTGCTGTCGTAGACAGATACTTCTTTGAAGCGCCGCTGCAATCTCTTTCCAATTGCCTGACAGAAAAAAGAAACAACAGAAAGACATGCAAGTATGGATGGTTCGACAGACTGTCAGACCGTTTATGTTTCTTCAAAATCAAATGAAACCCATGGACAAGAATTACGCTCCGATATTACTCTTCGTATATAACCGCCCGGCACACACACGCAATATAGTCGAATCACTGCTGGCAAACAGCCTTGCAGGCCAGAGTGAACTGTTCATCTTTTCCGATGAAGCAAAAGATGAAAGCAGCCGTAGTGCCGTTGATGAAGTGCGCAAATATATCCGCCGGATAAAAGGCTTCAAAGAAATTCACATCACGGAAAGAAATGAGAACTGGGGCCTTGCCAAAAGCATCATTGCAGGAGTAAGCGAAATAATAGAAACATATGAGAAAGTCATTGTTCTGGAAGACGATCTGATTGTCGCTCCGTTTTTTCTCAAATTCATGAACGATGCTCTGACGGTTTATCAGAATGAGCCTAAAGTCGGACACATACAGGCTTGCGACTTTACGCAGGCTGCCGGCCTGCCAGACACGTTCCTCATCAAGTGGACAGGCAGCTGGGGATGGGCAACATGGAAACGCGCATGGAAGCACTTCAACCCTGACGGAAAAGCACTGCTCGCTGAACTGGAAAGAAGAAAACTGACCTATACTTTCGATTTCAACGGGAAATACGGATACACCCGCATGCTGCGCAGACAAACCGAAGGAAAAAACAATTCATGGGCTATCCGCTGGAATGCATCCCTTTTCCTGGACGACATTTTGTCGCTGAATGTCGGAAAGTCATTGGTGCAGAACAACGGATTTGACGGCAGCGGAACCAATTGCGGAGGAGGAGGCCTTTACGCATCAAACTTATATATGCACGAATTGCCCGTAAAAGCCATCCGGCCCATTGAAGAAAACATGCAGGCCCGGCAAGCGTATGTCAGCTACTATGCACGGACCAACTCTTTCCTTGCCAAAGCCATCAGACGCATCAAGCGCACACTAAAAGGGGATTTCGGAGCATAAATGCACCTTGGAGCTAAAAATAATCCTCAAAAAAATTCTAACTTTGCAAGCAGAAAGAAAACACAACCTATGAGAGTACTTATTATCAATACTTCAGAGCGAATCGGGGGAGCAGCCATTGCAGCAAGCCGCCTTATGGAGGCTTTAAAGAACAATGGCATCAAGGCCAAAATGCTGGTCCGCGACAAACAGACAAACCAGGTTACCGTGGTAGCACTGAAGAAATCATGGAGACGCATCTGGCAATTCCTGTGGGAACGCATCGTCATTTGGGCTTCAAACGGCTTTCACCGGAAAAACCTGTTTGCCGTCGACATCGCCAACACCGGTACAGACATCACTTCCCTGCCCGAGTTCCGCCAAGCGGATGTCATCCATCTCCATTGGATAAACCAAGGCATGCTTTCATTGGAAGACATCAAAAGAATTACAAAGTCGGGAAAGCCCATCGTATGGACACTGCATGACATGTGGCCGTTTACCGGAATATGCCACTATTCGTCTGAATGCGACAAATACAAAACCCATTGCGGAAACTGCCCCTTATTGCTGAAGCCGCACAAGCACGACCTGTCACACGCTATTTTCAGAAAAAAGCAGCAATTGTTTGAACAGGCTTCCATCACTTTCGTTGCGTGCAGCCGCTGGCTGGAATCGCTTGCCAAACAGGCCACACTCCTTCAGAAACAGACAGTCACCAATATTCCCAATGCCATAAATACAAACATCTTCCGCCCGCTGCCGCACAAAAGAGCCATACGGGAAAAACTGCGTCTTCCCGCCGACAAAACGCTCCTGCTATTCGGATCCATGAAAATCTCCGACAAGCGAAAAGGAATAGACTATCTGATTGAAGCATGCAGAATATTGGCAAGGGACGAACAGGAACTAAGCGGCCGGCTGGCCGTTATCGTGCTGGGAAGCCATGCCGAACAATACACATCCTTATTCCCTTTTCCTATCTACAACATGAACTATGTCAGCAATGAAAAGGAGCTGGCGAACATCTACAATGCAGCAGATCTGTATGTAACTCCGTCGCTTCAAGACAACCTGCCCAACACCATCGTAGAAGCAATGGCCTGCGGAGTACCCTGCATCGGCTTTAACGTCGGCGGAATACCGCAGATGATCGACCACCTGCACAACGGATATGTTGCCCAGTATAAATCGGCAAAGGATCTGGCCAATGGCATCAGTTGGACACTCACTGAAGGCAATTACGAAACGCTCAGCTCGGAGGCACGGCGAAAAGCGGCCACAACCTATTCGGAAGCAACCATTGCCAACCAATACATAAAAATATATAACCACATTACAGCGAACAATGCATAACACCCGTCTTCATCCCAAGTTCTCTATCATCACTGTTACATACAATGCCGGAGCAACGCTGGAAGATACCATACAAAGTGTCATCACCCAGACATACAGGAATCTGGAGTACATCATCATTGACGGAGGATCAAAAGACCGGACACTGGAAATCATCGAACAGTACAGGCCTCATATACACAAGGTCGTCTGCGAACCGGACAAAGGGCTGTATGATGCAATGAACAAGGGAATCAAACAGGCGACGGGCGACTACATCTGTTTTCTGAATGCGGGGGATGAACTGCATGAGGATGACACCTTGCTGCTGATGGTGCATTCCATTACAGAAAGCACCTTGCCTGACGTGCTGTACGGCGAAACAGCCATTGTAGACGAAGAAGGGCACTTCGTGCGCATGCGCCGCCTGTCGGCTCCGGAGCACCTCACATGGAAAAGCTTCAAAAGCGGCATGCTGGTATGCCATCAGGCCTTTTTCGCACGGCGTGACCTGGCAGAACCTTTCGATCTAAGATACCGGTTCTCCGCAGATTTTGACTGGTGCATCCGCATCATGAAAAAGAGCCAGACGCTTCATAATACACATCTGACTCTTATAGACTATCTCAACGAAGGAATGACGACACGCAACCACAAGGCATCATTAAAGGAACGGTTCCGCATCATGTGCAAATACTACGGATACATCCCGACCGTATTGCGCCATCTGGGATTTGCCGTCCGGGCAATCACCAAGAAATAGCCCGGTCAGCTCTGCTGCCGTTTGCACTTACGCACTTGCAGGAGAATAACAGCAAGCAGCCCTATAGCCAGAAGTCCCAGCGCTATGAAAGCAACAGTTTCGGTTGCGTGCAAGGATACGGGATCGAATACAAACTCTACCGAATGCTTGCCTGCCGGAACATTCATCGCACGCAAGATGTAATCGGCTCTCCCGTGAA
The DNA here is from genome assembly GCF_030373775.1 of Bacteroides gallinaceum. Taxonomy (NCBI): domain Bacteria; kingdom Pseudomonadati; phylum Bacteroidota; class Bacteroidia; order Bacteroidales; family Bacteroidaceae; genus Bacteroides; species Bacteroides gallinaceum. The sequence continues at coordinate 21,775 of NZ_JAUDEN010000019.1, forward strand.
CGGCTGGCTCGCCGTCGATATACGAACGCCAGCCGGGATAATAGATTTCTGCGAACACAAGCGTTCCGCCTTTTTCTGAATTGACCTCATATTTCAACAGATTCGGTTCATAGCTGACCAGCTTCACGCTACGCAGACTGTCGCCGGCATTCGTTTCCTGCCTGACCTCTGCAGCAAACTTCTTGTCTACCACAGCCACCTTTCCCGGATTGACATGATGCAGGGCTTCGATTTCCTCATTGGCATTATCCACATAATTCACCTCATCAACAAACCATGCGTTCCCCAAAGCATAAGGATTAGACAACGGAGCCGTGGCCCCTCCCTGCAGAGGGACAATGATGTAACGGGTGTTGAGCATGTTCAGAACCGGTGTCAACGAATCGCCGGACAACGCCAAATCGCCGTTCGTTGCCTGAATCTCCTTGTACAAAGAAGCCATCTCTCCCTGGATATGTTCATCAATCACTTCCTGATAACGGCGCAGTTTTGCCGCGTGATAACCGCCTATGCTTTTATGCCAATACGACGTGTTGTTTTCGTTGAAGGTATTTGTCGACAGATTCAGCACACGGTAGTCAAGCGACTTGTCCTGCAGAATCAGCTTGTCCGTTTCCGAAGGCTGGAGGAAAGGCTGCATCTCTGTGCCTTTTGCCACAAACTGCCCGTCATACAGGTAACGCTTGTTCACATTCCACATGTCTATCAGACACAACAGCGCCAGCAGACCGATAAGAGGTTTCGCCTTCAGTTTCCCGGCACAATACGACCACAGGCAAACGGCGCCAATCAAAACGATAAAGAAGCTTCTCCATGCGTCAGAAGTAAAGATTGACTTACGCACCTCTTCCAGATTCAGCAGAAGCGGAGCCAGCTGGTCAGAAGGGATTGCGCTTTGAAGCGCGCTCATCTCAGCCGAGGACACATACGAAGGGAAGAAGAAAGCAGGAGCCAGAGCAAACAGCAAGGCAATGCCGCCAGTCAGGACAAAGCTCCCGTAAAACACGTTCGGACGTTCTTTCAACAATTGCGGACGCTGAACCACTTCCTTCAAGGCCATCATGGCAAGCAAAGGTATCGTAAACTCAGCGATGACCAAAATAGAAGATACAGCACGGAATTTGTTATACATCGGCACGTAGTCGATGAAGAAATCGGTCAGCCCCATGAAGTTCTTGCCCCAAGACAGAAGAACCGAGAAGACCGTACCTGCCAGCAAGGCCCACTTCATCGGCCCCTTCACGACAAACAGGCCAAGCACAAACAGGAACATGACAAACGCTCCCGCATAAACCGGACCGGACGTTCCGGGCTGCTCCCCCCAGTACTGTCCCAATTGGCCGTAAAGACCGATATAGGCAGGGTCGGCCTTTTTCATCGCTTTTTCGTTCTGAGCCAGCGGTACAGAGGCTCCGCCCTTCACGTTGGGCACAAGCAGTGAAAACGTTTCACCGATCCCGTAGCTCCATTGAGTGATGTAATCCCGCTCCAGTCCGCTCCCGGTCTGGTTGGAAGACTGTTCCTTCACCAGTTCGCTCTTGCCGCGCATACTCTCCTTACTGTACTGATAGGTATGGTACAGATTGGAAAGATTGACACATACCGCCAGCACACCCGCAAGAGCAAGAATGCCCGTACCTTTGACAAAAGAGGCGAAACGCTTCTCCTTCCAGGCAATCACTCCGTAGGCTACGGCCATAAAAAGCATTACGAACAAAAAGTAGTAGGTCATCTGCAGATGGTTCGACACAATCTGCAAAGCCGCAAACAATGCCGTAACGATTCCTCCTGCAAGATATTTCCCCCGGTAAACCAGCACCATACCGGCTATGGTAGGCGGTATATAGGCCAATGTGACAAACTTCCATATGTGTCCGGCTGCTATGATTATGAAGAAATAAGACGAGAAAGCCCATACGATAGCCCCCAGTGCCGACATCCACACCTTGAAGTCAAAGGCACGCAGCAGTATATAGAATCCGAGCAGCATCACAAAAACATACCACACGTAAGTGGGCAAGTACAGATGATACAGCTTCTGCACAACATTCAGCGTGTCAGTAGAGTCATAGCTGGGCGCCATCTGGTAAGTCGGCATTCCTCCGAAGATCGCATTTGTCCAGCGTGTCCGCTCCCCTGTATGTTCAAGATATTCCTGCATTTCACGCCCCGAGCCGATGCCGGCCACCGCGTCATGCTGGGCAAGGATCCGCCCCTCAAATACTGCCGGACAGAAGTATGCGAACGAAATAAGCGCAAAGAGCACAATCGCCGCAATATCCGGAAGAATTCTCTTTAATCCTTTCATAAGAACAACTGTTTATTAGGTTTATATTTTCAATCGGCAAAGATAACACAATAGTCCATGAAAAATAGTAACTTTGCCCCGAAAATCATTTGAATACATGAAAATAGGAATCATTACGGCCATGTCTTCCGAACAGAAACAGCTGGCCAACCAACTTGAGGACAAGACAGAAAGCAAGAAGGGTCCGTTCTCGTATATCGAAGGAGCTATCAGACGGAACGAAGTAATCCTCACGCAATGCGGAATCGGAAAAGTAAACGCTGCGGCAGGAACCGTGGAACTGATACGGAACTTCCAGCCCGACTGCATCATCAGCACCGGAGTGGCCGGAGGAATCGACTCGTGCCTGAACATCATGGATGTGGTGGCAAGCCGGCAAATAGTCTACCATGATGTATGGTGCGGAGAAGGCAACGCCTACGGACAAATACAGGGACTTCCCGCTTTCTTCCAGGGCAACGAAACACTATACGAGTGCGCGCTCTCGCTTGATACCGAAACTCCGATACACGGAGGGCTGGTCTGCACGGGCGACAAGTTTATCACCGACCGCAGCGAACTGAACGAGATAAAGAAAAACTTTCCCGAAGGGCTGGCCGTAGACATGGAATCGGCTGCCATCGCCCAGATATGTTATCTCTATAAAGTTCCGTTCATCAGCTTCCGCATCATCAGCGACACGCCGGGAGCAGACAAGCACTTCGAGCAGTACCTGAACTTCTGGGGCGAAATGGCCGACCGCTCGTTCCATGTAACCGAAACTTTCTTAAAAGCATTACCGAACAAACTATAACCGTCATGAAAAAAATACCAAGCTTTACAATCGACCATATCCGGCTGCTGCGGGGAATCTATGTGTCGCGCAAAGACGAAGTGGGCAACGAAACCGTCACCACATTCGACATCCGCATGAAAGAGCCGAACAGAGAGCCGGCATTGAGTCCGGCAGCCATCCACACCATCGAGCATCTGGCCGCAACATTCCTGCGCAACCATCCGGTGTGGGCTGACAAGGTTATTTATTGGGGCCCGATGGGATGCCTTACCGGGAATTACCTGGTGATGAAAGGCGACCTGCGCTCCGAAGACATTGTGGATCTGATGAAAGAAACGTTCCGCTTTATCGCCGGCTTTGAAGGAGAGATTCCCGGAGCCAGCGCAAAAGACTGCGGAAACTATCTGATGATGAATCTGCCCATGGCTAAGTGGGAAGCGGACAAGTTTCTGCACGAAGTGCTGGAAAAGCTTACGGAAGACAATCTCAACTACCCGCAATGACAAGCATTCAAATCCGGAAAAATGCCGTTTTGAACGGTTGGATTCCGGCGAAAAAAGTTTAATCCGCATCGTGGTCTATACAAACCACGATGTGGAATACAAAAACCACAGTGTCAAACATACAAGCCACACTGCGGTTTGCAGTTTTTTCTGCGAAATGTTGGAAAATAGAATCGCACTGTTATTCTTTCTTCTGTTTTTATAAAAATTCCGCCGAACCGGCACGCCGCTTCCATTCGCACTACAGCGGCCATCTCTTCCATTTGGCTATCAGTTCCGCAACATTCTTCGCCTCCAGTTTTTCCATGAGATGTTTCCGATGCGTCTTCACTGTATTCGGACTTATAAAAAGCCGTTCCGCCGTTTCAGATGTGCTCATTCCCTGTGACAGGCAGACCAGAACCTCCTTTTCACGAGAAGACAGCTCAGGCACTACAACGTGCGTTTCATCTGCAAGACAATTCTTCTTTTGCCTGGCCGGCAAAAAAACCCGATCAAAATAAGTACCCCCCTCCAGCAGAATGTCAACCGCCTTGCACAATTCGCTTACATCGGAATTCTTGGAAACAGCTCCATCTATACACAAATCCGACAATCTGGATGCCACCCAAGGCTCGTCATGCATAGAATAAATCAGGATGCGGCACCGGGGAGCGTATTTCCGCAGACAAGAAACGAGCTTCCGACTGTCTATCCCCGGGAATTCAAGGTCGATGATATACATGTCGAACACCTTGTCAAGCAATTTCTCAAGAGTTTCTGCATCGGAAACCCCCGTACAAGAAACATTCTTCCGCTGCAGGACAATCCTCTTCACCCCCTCACATACGATAGGATGATCATCCACCACCAGCACTTGCCATCCTTGCTCACTCATCTCCGCACAAATTAAATGTAAGGATAAAAACACTTCCCCCTACTGATGTTTCAAAATCCAAATGACCCTGGATGGCTTTCACCCTCTCACTGACCGTACGCAATCCGATACCTTGGTGATCTTCCTCAGAATTCCCGGTCATGCCTTGTCCGTCGTCAGTTACTTGCAGCCGACAACGGCCGGAAGCCTCGGAATGCAGGGAAATCTCAATCGTTGTCGCATTGGAATGCTTCACGGAATTCATGGTAAGTTCCTGCACGATACGGTACAATTCATATGCCGTCCGGGAAGGAATCTCGTCCCCTCCATATTCCATTTCAGAATGATAGACTACTTTACATCCCACATTACGGCTCACCGCCTCAGCATATCGGGAAAGAATCTCATCAAGTCCAGTCAGTTCAAACTCCGGAGGCATCAACTCATGCGAAATCGTCCTTACTTCTTCGCGCAACTTTCCGATTTCTCCAGACAGTTCCAGCGGAGATACGCCGGAAGAAGCTCCTTCAATCTTCAGCTGCAGCCCCAACAGCTCGTTGGCTATGCCATCATGCAGTTCACATGCAAAGCGCCTGCATTCCACCTCCAGACCTTCAATATAACGCCGCGCGGATTCCAGTTCTTTTTCCTGCTTCAGCCGTTCCACTCTCCGCTCAGCTGTCTTCTGCTTTTGGCGCACCGCCAGCAAGACCACAATAACCAAAGCCAGCACCACCGTCAGCGACACGGCAACCTTCAAGACCTCCGTTTCTTTCTCCAGCACCTGCTCCTGGAGGCGGCTGATTTTCAACTCCTGCTCCTGCGCATGATATCTGGCCTCAAACTGAGCCATCTGCTCCGCCAGGTTCTTCACCACTAGCGAATCGGTCCACATACGTGCACTGTCCATATAAACGAATGCCTTTTGATGCATCCCCAACTCATGATAGCAATGCGCCATGGCATCAAACAATGTGTGGAAATCCGTACCCGTCGACCTTCCTCTGAGCCATAGGAAATCATTCAATGCTTCGGTATACCGGCCTTGTTCCAGATACACCTTCGCCCTAGCCTGGATAAAGCCGATTACCGGAATAGAAGTTTCAGGCAGCTTCTCCAGCAGGCTGTTTCCAAGACGGAGATAATAATCTATCGAATCATTCTGTTTCTTCTGGCCGAAAAAACGAAAAAGCCCGGGGGTGCATCTTATCTGCCATTCCGGGGTCCCCTCCCCCTCGGAAGCCAGCCTCCATGCCTCCCGAATAGAGTGTCCGGCCTCATCTGTCTTACCCGCTTCCATCTTAATGCTTGCTCTTACCTGCCAGACACAAAACGTCACGTATTTGTCGTCAGTCTTCAATGCATGCGCCAGCGCACGGTCAATACAGATTTCCGCATCATCATACCGTTTGAGGTTAAAATAAAAGACACTAAGATTCATGTTCAGATGGGCCAGCCAACTCTCGTCATCATAACGTAAGGCAACATCAAGCGCCTTATTATAATAATAAACAGCCGAGTCTTGCATGTGTTTCCTGCGGTAGAGAATACCCAAATCATTGTAAACGCTGATGTGTTTCTCCAAATCGTCCACACGGGGAAGATAGGGCAATACCCGCTTTTTCATCTCAAAGGCCTTTTCCTCCTCCCCCACATAGATAAAAAGAGTAGCCTGCTCATTCAGCAAAACAGGATAAACGGAGGATCTCTCCACTTCTGGAATCGAGAAGACCCTGTCAAAATAATATTGGGCTGAATCGTATTCACCTTCCCCCATCAACGTAGCGGCCTTTTCATAAAAACGCACCAGCAATGTATCAACCGGACATTCTTCCGCCTCCAGTGCACCAGCCGAAACAAAGCAGCAGAACAGAAAAACAACGCGCCTAAATATCAAAGTCTGCATATGTGTAATCATTGAATCATTTCTATTTTCATATCTCCGAGCCGGTCCGGATCCGGGAAAACATCAGCCTCTTCACGCTACGCATGAAACAGTCTATCTCCTTCGCCGGAACCTTAATTCCCCATCCAATATTATCATACAGGCAAAGTAAACACTATTTATTCTTCTACACAAAAAATTATCATTCATTCCGACGTGCCAATGAACAATTTCTATACTGTTTTCCCAATAATGCAGCCAAAATCATCCTTTTGGGTGATATTTCGCCACGTTTAAATTTTATTTATTTGCAGAAACTTAAAATAATATGTCTTATGAATAGTAAATTCCACAATCTGTTCAAACTGATGACGGTCATCCTTTCAATGACGTTCATCGCCTGTTCTTCCGAAGACGAAGAAAATATTGTTGCCATGACACAAATAACAGTATCTCCTGCAAGCCTCGTTCTGAATGTGGGGGAAACAGAAGATCTGGAAGCAACCATACTCCCGGAAGAGGCTTCCCACGTAAGTGTTACCTGGAGTTCATCCGATGACAAGGTAGCTGCCGTATCACAAAATGGAACGGTGACAGGCGTATCGGAAGGAAATGCGGTAATAACTGCCTCGGCTGGAGGAAAAAGCGCAACCTGTCAGGTAACCATCGCCACTGAAACCATTGAGGTGGAAAGCATTGAAATATCTCCTTCTGCACTTACAATGACAGAAAAAGGAGAAACAGTCCAACTGACTGCAGAAATCACGCCGGAAAATGCCACCGACCCACAAGTTATATGGGCTTCGTCAGACGAAATGGTAGCTACGGTAACATCAGAAGGACTGGTAACCGCCGTAGCCGAAGGAAAAGCCACGATTACAGCTACTGCCGGAGAGAAAACTGCTTCCTGTGAAGTAACGGTAAGCATTTCCATCGCAGAAATTGAAGGAAACAAAGCTACAATCGACCTGACTGACGCTACCTCCGAACAGGTAATCCAATCTGTATCAGAAGCTTCTGCTGCCGGCGTGACACACTTTGTCATCATCGGGAACTATGCTGCACTAGATTTTGCCAACGCAAATCCTTTTGACGGCATAGCCATTGAAATGCTTGATTTGAGCGGAGTAAGCGGATGGCCATCGGTGGGCGGACAACCCGGGATGCCTGAAAAAGCATTCTACAAGCACGAACTGATACAAGAAATCATCCTCCCCGAAGAAGTGAAGACAGTCGGTGAGTATGCTTTCTACAAATGTACAGCCCTGAAAAAAGTAACTGCACCAGGAATAGAAACACTCACAAACTACGCATTCCAATATTGTACAGCACTGGAATCCGTTGATATGACTCAAGTAAAGAATATAGAAAAATGCGTATTCTTCGAAACAGCTCTGAAAGAAGCAAATTTCCCTCAAACCACTATCATAGGTGCCATGAGTTTCTATCATTGCACATCGCTCATCAGCGTGAACATGCCTGAACTGGTAACACTGGGAGAAGCAACAAAAGGCGACCAGACAAAGCGTACCGGAGCCGCAATGTTCTACGGATGCACCTCACTTGAAAACATTTCATTGCCCAAAGCCGTCACCATAGGAGATGAAGCATTCAATGGCTGCAAAACCCTGAAAGAAGTCAATCTTCCCGAAGCCACAAATTTCGGGATAGCCGTATTCTCATATTGCAACGCTCTTACTGAAATTGCATTGCCCAAAGCAAACTTCTTCAGCCAGGATGTATTCACAAACTGTCCTGCGCTCACGACCCTCAAACTGACATATCCTGGCTCCATCACGGTAGATAGCAGCACATTCGGACCGGTCAATTCGCAAACAAAAAACATAGACCTTACGCTCAACACCAGCAACAAATATCAGATACAGGCGATAGACGGCCCGCATGGATTTACATATCAATGGAAAAACCATCAATGGAAAAGCATTACATGTATTCCTTAAATAACGAATTTACATAAATAAATCTTTTATGAAAGCTAAAAACATTTGGGTGATACTATCACTCGCAGTATCTGCCGTTTCCTGCAGTAACGGCGATGAAGAAGCCAATCTTCAGGCGGTGGCTCTGGATATGAAAGAAAGCATCGACAATTTGAACCATGCCATCCCCTCTCTGCAGACGATAATTACAAAAATGGAGGACGGAGTCTATGCCACAAACATGGCAGCCGCAACAGACAATGCATATACGATAGATTTTTTGGACGCCACTTCGGTTAGGCTTGACAACAAAGAAAGCGCACTGCTGGTTGGAGTCGACAAAGATTCCGACAACAAATACTACTGGACACAAACGATCAGCGGAGAATCCACATGGCTGCTCGACGCATCGGGTAATAAAGCAGCCGTGTCAGGTGCAACCGGTTATCCCCAAATAAAAATCGACGAAAGCAACGTCTGGACGGTAAGCTATGACAACGGCAACACCTACACCAAAGTGCTGGACGCATCGGGCAATCCGATCAGTCTGACGGAAGACAACAAAAACCAAAAAGCTCCATTCCTAACCTCGGCAAAGACAGAAGACGAGCATATCATACTGACACTGGCCTCAAACGGAGAAAAAATAGAAATCCCTTATGACGCTCATGCTGTCATAGGAATCTCAGACAAGGATGCGGGAGAAACCCCATCCCTCACCGAAGAAGGCAACCTGAACATACCGCAACCTGCCTTCTACTTTGAGGAAGGTTCTGAGAACGATGTACTGTGCATGAGCCTTACAGGAATCCAGATACCGGAAACGGACGAATGGATGAAACTCTACGGGACCGGAGAAGCCGGACAAAACATTTGGCTGGAAGTGGACGGAGAACCGAAAGCCATCACCGTAATCAACGGAGAAGACATGGCACAGCCTTCACGCCGCAGCACAAATACAAGCTCACGGGCAAAAGCTGACATCGTATTTCTGGTGGACAATTCATCAAGCATGAGTGAGGAAGCTAATGCCATAGCAGAAGAAATCACGGAATGGTCTGAAACGCTGTCCCAAACGATGGATGTACGGTTCGGATGTGTTGGAAGTTCCACACTGTTCGTAAACGGTGCGATAGACATCACCACTGTTGAAAACCTGCATTCCTATCTGAATGACCGCGGGGTATCCGGGACATCACGGACACAAGGATTCGCCGAGAAATGGCTGGAAGATCTGGTACCGAACTATGGCACCGGAGGCAGCAGCTATGACGAATGCGGAGGAATTATGCTGCATTTCGCAGACGAAAACTTCACGTTCCGCCCGGGAGCCAACCGGATCTATATCCACTTCACGGACGAACCGAACTATCCAAACAAACGCCCGGAATGGTCTGTAGAATCTGTACACAAAGGCTATGAACACTATGACTGGGGAAGCACCCGCGGTACCATACACGTCGTTTTCAGCAATACGAGCAGCTATAAAGACGAAACATACTCATGGAGCACACTGACAAAAGAGAACCCCCGCAACTTCGCCAAATATACCGGAGGCACATGGATGGATGTTCCCAGCACGTTTCAAGGCGTTTCGCTTGATGACCTGAAAGTGACCGGAGCGATTACCAACTCATATATCATACGCATGAACGTCACGACCGATATGCTGACAGGAAAACACACGGTTCGGATTGTCATCAAGTCTGAAAACGGCGACTATCAGGCTGAAATGATTTACACCGACGTGGAATTTACTCACTAAGAAAAACATAAAAAATGAAAAGAAACATATTCTTTATGTTTTGTGCTTGCCTGCTTATGGCAAGCACAAACGCACAAGCCCAAAGCAAATTTGGAAACTTCCTAAAAAAAGTGAACAAAGCATTGGAAGAAACCAACCAGAAGCTGGAAGATGTCAACAATACCTTAGATGGAAAGGTGCTATCCACCGCATCAAATGGGAAAACCAAAACGTTGTCACCGTCTCACGATCTGCAACTGGAATTCGTGGAATGCTATGACGAAGGACACGACGTAGTAGTCGTACTGAAAATAACCAACACTACAGACAAGGAAATCGGTCTGAACTGGGGAGGAGGAAAAGGGTATGACAACCTGGGAAACACCTATGAATTCGACTATAACTTTTTTACCATAGGAGGGGAACAAGTATCTCCATCCGGTGTAGGAATTCCGTCAGATATCCCATTAAAGACATTGATACGTCTGAAAGATGTCAATGCAGAAGCTACATCCATCAAAAAGATAGAAATCAACACCTATCAGTATAAAGGATTCGAAGTCAGAAACATTCCCATCACACGCGGGCAAGAAACAGGACAAAACATTTCATCCGGAAGTGATGCCAGCGATGCTACCAGTGTGCTTTCTCCTACCCGACAACTGAAACTGGAATACAAAGATAATCTCATAGAGGGAAGCAACAATGTATTAATCAATTTCCTGATGACCAACACCCAATCGGAGGAAACCTATCTGAACTGGGGTGGAGGCCGTGCATGGGACGATCAAGGGAACATGTACGAATTCGGAGGCGATGAATTCACGGTCGGTGGAAAAGCCGTAGGCCCGACAGGTGTCCCTGTGCCCGGAGAAATACCCGTAAAATGTGAAATCCTACTGAAAGGAGTCAGCAAAAACGCCAAAATCATCAAACTGATCAAATTTGACACATATCAGTTTAAAGGATTTGAAATAAAAAATATACCTGTCAACTGGGAAGGAAAATAACTCTGAAAAACTTCAATCATATGAAATGTAAACATCTTATATTCATCTGTACAGTTGCATTCGCCATAATTTCCTGTGGAGGAAACGGCTCCGCAGACAGCATGTTCGGTAAAATTCCGTCCATGTATGAGAAAACGACAACAGACATGCTTCAGGATCTCAGCGACATAAACAAAGCGATAAAAGAAGACAAAAACAAAGAAAAGGCAGACAACAATCTCGAAAAATTAAAAGAGGCTTTCCAGAAAATGGAAGATGCACTCAAAGAAACGGAAAAAAAAGCACGTCCTTATGCCGATGAAATGGCTGGAAAGACTATTCCTTATGAACAGACTGACAGCTTACAGTATACAGTCATATCGGACATTACCATAAAAGAAGTGCTCCTGCCTAAGATCCGTAATCTCGGAAGCGAAGGGGTAAAACTCGAAGTGACATTCGACATCAAACTGAAGAAAGACGCAAAAAAGTCCTCCTTTTATATCTATTTTCTCATGGCAGGCGACAAAGGCAATATCGGCTATGACAAACAGTCCATATACTGTGCCGGCAAAAAACAAGGAGATGTCATTTCTGTGAAAACCACAATCAATGCTCCCGATGTCCCGACCTCATATCTGAACGCATGCGAACGCCTGATATTCGTTACAGAGGACACATATTATAGCCAACGGAGCAAAATAAAGAAGCAACAAGAACAATGGGAGCAGACCGAGTTAGAAAAATATGGCTTGAATGAAACAGATTAACACCAGATGTTCTTATTCTGAAAATCATTCAAAGTTTGCAAGCAGCCCGTCCCTGATAGAGCAGATCAAGGACGGGCTTTCTTTTCAAAGAAGCAGCATGCAACAGAATGGGAGATGAAGTTGTTGAAGGAGTAACGTCCAAAACTTTTAATCCAAGCAACCTTCTTCAACTTGCCATAGGTCATTGAGGGCTGAACCTGCCTTTTCATCAAGATGGTGTCCGCTGCGACCGCCAGCAAATCTTCCATAAGCGATTATCCTCACTTGGAGTCTGTTCGTTTCAGAAACTGTTTTGAATTTATCGTGTGCTGATTTGGGATGAGTTTTTGAGGCATTTCCGTTTGTGTGATGAGGAAGATAGCGGGCTATCTGACGAATAGAATCGGAACAACAGACAGGAAACAAACGCAAAAGAACCTGATCGAATAGTATTTTATTGGCAAATTTAAACGACAAGTTCTTACTCCATCTCTCTTTCGATCTGACCAATTCTCATGAAGTGGGACTGACAAACCAAGAAACGACAGAAAGGCATAATCTTGAAAAATGAAAGCATCCTCCAACACCAGAAAATCTTGCCCATCCTCCAAAGAAACCCCTATAAACAGTTGACCGACTGACTGAAAATTCATACTTTTGCACCATCAATTGAAATTACGTAATTTTATCACAATGAATCAAAAATTTGAGCTTATTGCCAAAACATTCCAGGGACTGGAAGAGGTACTGGCACAGGAACTCACTGAACTCGGAGCCGAAGACATACAGATCGGCAACCGCATGGTTTCATTTTCCGGGGACAAAGCCATGATGTACAAGGCGAATTTCTATCTGCGCACAGCCATACGCATTTTGAAACCCATCAAGCATTTTACCGCAACAACTGCAGATGAGGTATACAACGCCGTTAAAGATATAGCATGGGAAGAGTATCTTGACGCCACAAACACTTTTGCCGTCGACTCGGTTATCTTTTCCGAGGATTTCCGCCATTCAAAGTTTGTAGCATATAAGGTAAAGGATGCGATAGCTGACTATTTCCGTGAAAAAACAGGAAACCGTCCTTCTGTCCGCATCAACAATCCGGATATCCAGATCAACATACATATAGCAGAGAACAACTGCACGCTCTCGCTTGACAGTTCGGGTGAATCGCTCCACCGCCGGGGATACAGGCAAGAACAAGTGGAAGCTCCGCTTAATGAGGTGCTGGCGGCAGGTATTATCCTGCTTACAGGCTGGAGAGGGGAATGTGACCTGATTGACCCCATGTGCGGTTCAGGAACAATTCCTATCGAAGCTGCCTTGATTGCACGCAACATCGCTCCCGGAGTGTTCCGCAAAGAATTCGGATTCGAGAAATGGAAAGACTTCAACCAGGAACTGTTTGATGAAATCTACAATGATGACTCGCAGGAAAGGGAGTTCACACACAAGATTTACGGATACGACAATAATCCTCAAGCCAACGCAATTGCTCAGCGCAACGTAAAGGCGGCAGGCGTGAGCAAAGATATCGTATTGAAAATACAGCCTTTCCAGCAGTTTGAACAGCCCGCAGAGAAAAGCATCATCATCATGAATCCTCCTTACGGAGAGCGTATTTCCTCAGATGACCTGTTAGGACTTTATGAAATGATCGGAGAACGTCTGAAGCACGCGTTCACAGGCAATGACGCATGGGTGCTGAGCTATCGTGAAGAATGTTTCGAACAGATCGGCCTGAAAGCATCGGTAAAGATCCCGCTCTTCAACGGCGCGCTGGAATGCCAGCTTCGGGAGTATCAGATCTTCAATGGAAAATACAAGGAATTCCGCGCTGAAAATCCTGAAAAAGGATTGAAGAAGGAGAATGCTGAAAGGCCAGTCCGCAACCGCCACCACGGAGAGAAAGTTGAATACGGGAAAAGAGAAAGAAGGCCAAGACGCGACGACGAACGCCCAAGATGGAACGACAACGGACCAAGGAAATATGACGAACGCCCGAAATGGAGAGATGAAGACTTCAGACGCAATAATGACGAGAGGCCTTCGCTGCGCACACGCAAGGCTGGAGATGGCAAAGAATTCACACGCGAACGCAGGTCCGGCTTCAGAAACAGGGACGAGTTTCCGAACGACCGCCAGCGCCCTGACGCAGAAAAAGAGCAGAAACGCATCCCGGCCAAACGCTTCATATATATGCACAAGCGCCACGAGCTGGACAGACAAAAAGATGAAAACAACGAACAGGATTAATGAAATGAAACGAAATATTCTATTTATATTCTTGTTTATCATGTCAATTGCAGCCGTACATGCCCAGGAAAAGAAATCCTACACGCTGGAAGATGTAATTCCGGGAGGAAACAATTACGCAAATCTCCGCCCGAGAAATATTACAGGACTCCAGTGGTGGGGCGATGTATGCATACGCGCTGATGTGGAAACCATCAATGAGGTAGACATCAAGACAGGAAAAGAAACCGTACTGGTCACGCTTGACGAAGTGAACGAAGCTTTGCAGAGCGGTGAGAAGCCTTACAAGCTTGATTTTAAGATCAAGCCGCTCCGCACGCTGGACTCTGCCTCCATGCCTTGGAAAGACCGCAAAACGATTGCATTCTTAGGCAGAGTGGAGATGGGCGAAGGGAACGAAATCTACATGGTCTGGTATGATTTCGCTCAGAAAAAGATCACGAACATGTTCCGCATCCAAGGAAACGGAGCCAACCTTGACTTCTGCAAAGAAAACGGATGCATGGCCTATACCGTCGGCCGCCATTTGTTTGTAGCAAAAGAAGGAGATTTCCCTGCACAAATAAATTCCGTTTGCACCGGATGCAAGGAAGATCCGGAAAAAGACGTAATTTACGGACAGGCCGTACACCGCAACGAGTTTGGCATTTATAAAGGTACGTTCTGGAGCCCTAAAGGGTCTTATCTGGCATTCTACCGCATGGATCAAAGTATGGTGACCGACTATCCGCAGGTCAACACTTCCACACGTATCGCTACGCTCGAACCGGACAAATATCCGATGGCTGGAATGACAAGCCATAAAGTAACGGTGGGCATTTATGACGTGAAAAGCAAACGCACCATCTACCTGCAGACCGGCGATCCGACCAACCGTTATTTCACTAACGTAAGCTGGTCGCCCGACGAAAAACATGTCTACATCATCGAGCTGAACCGCGACCAGAACCATGCGCAACTGGTCAGCTACAATGCGGTGACGGGAGAAAAGGAAGCCATCCTTTACGAAGAAAAGCATACACGCTACGTAGAGCCCCAGCATCCGCTTATCTTCTTGCCCTGGGACGAAACAAAGTTCATCTATCAGAGTCAGCGTGACGGATTCAATCATCTGTATATCATGGATACAGAGGCCGCACAACAAGGCGAATGGAAAAGCGGAAAGGATCAGGAGGCACAGTACTGCGAATACCTGAAAACCGTTCCATTGACACAAGGCGAATGGCTCGTCAAGTCTGTATTGGGATTCAACGGGGCACGGAAAGAAATCATCATCACTTCCACCGAACTCTCTCCCCTCCAGACCAATGTGTTTGCACTGAGCACAAAGAACGGGAAACGCGCCTTGATAGGAAGCGGCGAAGGTGTCCATGCTGCTCAAGTTTCTGCTTCCGGCAATTACATCATCGACAGCTTTACATCTTCCAAGGTGGGACGAAGCATCAGCATTCTTCCGGCAAACGGAAAGAAAGGGACCAACCTGCTTACAGCTTCCGACCCGATGGAAGAACAGTTCAACATGCCCGAAATCAGTGTGGGAACAATCAAGGCTGCCGATGGGGTGACCGATCTGTATTACCGCCTCATCAAACCAGTAGACTTCGACCCGAGCAAGAAATATCCGGCCGTCATCTATGTATATGGAGGCCCTCATGCACAAATGATTCACGACACGCGTTTCTACGATGCACGCGGATGGGATCTTTATATGGCGCAGAAAGGATATGTGATGCTTACGGTAGACAGCAGAGGAAGTGACAATCGGGGTATCAGATTTGAGAATGTGACGTTCCGCCACCTTGGTGTAGAAGAGATGAAAGACCAGGTAAAAGGGGCTGAATTCTTGAAATCGCTGCCATACGTTGACAGCAACCGCATCGGAGTACACGGATGGAGCTTCGGAGGATTCATGACAACCAATCTGATGCTGACCTATCCGGATATTTTCAAGACAGGCGTTGCCGGAGGTCCGGTCATCGACTGGAAATATTATGAAGTGATGTATGGCGAACGGTACATGGACACGCCGGAAACCAATCCGGAAGGATATAAAGGTTCTGACCTGAAACAAAAAGCCGGCAACCTGAAAGGGCGGCTGGAAATCATCATCGGCGGAACAGACCCGACTTGTGTACCGCAACATACCTATACATTCTTACGTGCATGTATCAATGCCGGCACTCATCCCGATCTGTTCATCTATCCCGAGGACGGACACAACATGGTGGGACGCGACCGGGTGCACCTGCACGAACATATCACGCGTTACTTTGAAGATCATTTGAAATAAAACATTCAAAGCCGCAGACCGCACACAACAGCGATCCGTACAGTCTGCGGCAATGGAAGCTAAAAAAAGATATTATGAAACTTTTGCTTTTAGGTTCAGGCGGACGCGAGCATGCGCTGGCATGGAAAATTGCTCAAAGTCCCAAAATTGAGAAACTGTTTATCGCTCCGGGAAATGCCGGAACAAGTGAAGTTGGCGAAAACGTGGACATCAAAGCCAACGATTTCGATGCCATACGCGCTTTCGTTCTCAACAACGGCATCAACATGGTAGTCGTAGGCCCCGAAGATCCACTGGTAAAAGGTATATACGACTATTTCAAGAATGACAGTGCCTTGAAAAGCATTCCTGTCATCGGTCCGTCAAAAGCCGGTGCCGTACTTGAAGGAAGCAAAGAGTTTGCCAAAGGATTCATGCAGCGGCACCATATACCTACCGCCGGCTACAAAAGCATAACCGCCGGCAATCTGGAAGAAGGGCTGGCTTTTCTGGAAACACTGCAGGCTCCATACGTATTGAAGGCGGATGGTCTTTGCGCCGGAAAGGGCGTATTGATTCTGCCGACACTTGAAGAAGCCAAGAAAGAGCTGAAAGAGATGCTGGGCGGAATGTTTGGAGATGCATCTGCAACAGTTGTCATCGAAGAGTTCCTAAGCGGCATCGAATGCTCCGTATTTGTCCTGACCGACGGGAAAAGCTACAAGATTCTGCCCGAAGCTAAAGACTACAAACGAATAGGAGAAGGCGACAAAGGGCTGAACACCGGCGGCATGGGATCTGTATCTCCTGTCCCGTTTGCCGACAAAGAATGGATGCAAAAGGTAGAAGACCGTATAATCCGCCCGACCGTAGAAGGACTGGCAGAAGAGGGAATCGAATACAAAGGCTTCATCTTCTTCGGACTCATAAACGTAAAAGGCGATCCGATGGTGATTGAGTATAACGTACGCATGGGTGATCCCGAAACGGAAAGTGTCATGCTGCGCATCAAGAGTGATCTGGTAGATCTGTTCGAAGGGGTGGCCAACGGAAATCTGGCAGAAAAGACGCTCGAAATAGACCCGCGCTCGGCCGTATGCGTCATGCTCGTATCAGGAGGCTATCCGGAAGCTTATGAAAAAGGATTTCCCATCAGCGGAATCGAAGAAGCCAAAGCGGGAGGAAGCATCGTATTCCATGCTGGCACCGCCGCAAAGGACGGACAAACCGTCACTTCCGGAGGACGCGTCATAGCAGTCAGCTCGTATGGAAAAGACAAAGACGAAGCTCTTAAGAAATCATTCGAAAATGCCGGAAAGATACTCTTTGAGAAAAAATATTTCCGGTCTGATATCGGATTCGACCTATAATAATTGATTCATGCTCGAAAGAAACAGATTCCAATACCATCTGGCAACGGGAAAGATAATTTTTCCCGTTGCTGTTGTTTTCTGCCTGATCTCGTCTGCGTTGGGACTCAACAAGCCGGAAAATCTGATTCCGCTCATTGCATGCGGCATCACAACTTATCTGCTGATCGAGCTGAACACCACATTCTCACTCATACGCACGCGTACAACGCTGCATGCCTCTCTGTTTCTGTACTTCTACTCAAGCTGTCTGTTTCTCCACGAATATTCGCCCGAAACATGGATTCCGCTTCTTTATGTGGGAAGCATATCATGCTTGTTCAGAAGTTACGAATCCTCGCATTCTTCTACGCAGATATTCCATTCTTTTCTGCTTCTTGGCATAGCCAGCCTGATTCTGCCCCATTTGCTCTATCTGACGCCGCTGATATACTGCTTCATGATAGCCCTCCGCTCACTGAACCCGAGAAGTTTCTTTGCCGGCTTAATCGGCGTAAGCACTCCTTACGTACTGTTATTCTGCTACTACTTATACAATGACAATCCGGCTGCCATGGCAGAACTGTTCATGCAGCTAGCTGAAATACCGCCAATAGACTACACCGCACTCTCTCTGCAACAACTGGTTGCAGGAGGATTATTGCTGGTACTGACCGCCATCAGTTGCGTACAGACAATGGACAAAGGATACCAGGACAGGGTACAAACGCGAATCATGCTCCGAATCATCATCTGGAGCGGCATCGCAGTGCTGGCATTGACAGCTTGCATACCTTCCTATTTCAATGCATTCTTTCTCCTGCTGCTTGTAATCTATGCCATAACAAGCGGACATCTGTTCGCGCTGACCTTCAGCCGGTTCACCGGCATCCTGTTATGGATAACGGCAGGAGCATGGATTCTTCTTACAATATTCAATCTATGGACAACTTTATCCAATTCTTGATCGACTGGGGATACGGAGGCATGTTCATCTCTGCTTTTCTGGCAGGCACTATTCTTCCGTTCAGTTCCGAGGTTGTTTTGCTCGCGTGCGTTGCCTTAGGGCTTGACCCGCTGCTCTCCACTCTGTCCACGACACTGGGCAACGTGCTTGGCGGCCTGACTTGCTATTGGATAGGAAGACTGGGCAAAATGGAATGGATAGAAAAATATTTTCGCGTGAGCCGGAAACAACTGGACAAAGCCGCACGGTTCATACACGGAAAGGGATCCTGGATGGCCCTGTTTTCTTTCCTCCCGGTCATCGGCGATGCACTTCTCATCGCACTTGGACTCATGAAAGCCAATGTATGGATCGTTTCTGCCGCCATGAGCATCGGAAAACTAATACGGTACGCTGTCATTGTCATGACAGCTATCGGGACAGCACAACTTATCAGTTAAATGCCAATAATTATGATACAGATTGAAAAGACAGCAGACGGAAGCAACACACTGTTCGTCCCGGAACTTGACGAACACTATCATTCCATAAAAGGCGCACTTACAGAATCGGATCACATTTTTATAAAAATGGGGCTGGAACATTGCCGGAAACAGGAAGTCAAACTTCTGGAAGTCGGATTCGGCACCGGACTAAACGCTTTTCTGACGCTTCTGAAAGCAGAAGAAACGCATAAACATATATATTACACAACCATCGAACGGTATCCGCTGGATAAAACGACCGCAAGCTCTCTCCACTATCCGGAAACGATAGCTCCTGATCAAGCAGGCACATTCTACAAACTGCACGAAGCCGAATGGGGTTCTCCACAACGTATAACACCATACTTCACCTTGCTGAAGATAAAAGGAGATTTCACGCAACACCTATTTGACGAATGCTATGATTTAATTTATTTTGACGCATTCGCCCCTGAGAAGCAGCCTGAAATGTGGAATCAGAAACTTTTTGATTACCTTTACAGCAAAATGAATCCGGAAGGCATCCTCACTACCTATTGCGCCAAAGGAACTGTACGCCGGATGCTGCAATCAGCAGGATTAACAGTAGAACGGCTTCCAGAGCCCCCGGGAGGAAAACGTGAAATACTAAGAGCAACAAAACTCAACTCAAAAACGAAATAACCATGTCAGAACTTGCACCACTCATTTCAGACTTAGGGACCATCCTGATTGTAGCGGGATGTGTCACAATTCTGTTCAAATGGCTCAAACAGCCTGTCATCCTCGGCTATATAGTGGCCGGATTCATTACAGGGCCGTCCGTCAGCTTCCTGCCCAACGTAACAGATACCGCCAACATCAAGATCTGGGCAGATATAGGCGTTATCTTCCTCCTTTTTGCCATGGGACTGGAATTTTCATTCCGGAAACTGCTGAATGTAGGATTAAGCGCCGTTATCGCCACACTCACCATTGTGGCAGGAATGATGTTTTTGGGCTACACGGCAGGAAACGCAATGGGATTCACCCACATCACCAGCCTCTTTCTTGGAGGCATGCTCTCCATGTCGTCCACAGCCATCGTTTTCAAGGCATTCAACGACATGAACCTTCTGCAACAGAAGTTCACAGGCATCGTGCTTGGCATACTGGTCGTAGAAGATCTGGTGGGAGTTGTCATGCTGGTTGTATTGTCTACACTCGCTGCCAGTCAGCATTTTGAAGGAACAGCCCTGTTGGGCAGCTTGTTCAAGCTGATAGGCTTCCTTATCTTCTGGTCTGCACTGGGCATCTACCTGCTCCCTACTTTCATGAAAAAAATACGCCAATACATCAGCGACGAGATTCTGCTGATTGTTTCACTCGGCCTCTGCCTTCTGATGGTAAGAATAGCAGTAGGGGCCGGATTTTCGTCGGCACTGGGAGCATTTGTCATGGGTTCACTCCTCGCTGAAACGATAGAAAGCGAAAAGATCAGCCGGGTTGTACAGCCTGTTAAAGACCTGTTCGCTGCAATCTTCTTCGTTTCAGTAGGCATGATGATTGATCCGCATGTTATTGCAGAATACATTATCCCCATCATCATTCTGACTTTGCTGGTACTGGCCGGACAGACATTCTTCGGGACAATCGGCATCCTGCTTTCCGGACAATCGCTGAAGGTAGCCGTACAGTCCGGATTCTCCTTGACTCAAGTAGGCGAATTCTCATTCATTATCGCCTCACTCGGTGTAAGTCTGAAAGTCACCGACAGCAACCTGTATCCGATTATTGTCGCCGTTTCTGTCATAACGACTTTCTTCACTCCCTACATGATCAGACTTTCAGGACCGGCATACAATCTGCTAGAAAAACATATTCCGCAGGGATTAGACCAGCTGCTGGCCAAATATGCGGCCGGAACCATGTCCGACCGCCACCAGAACGACTGGAACAAGCTGCTGAAAAGTATGTTTATCGGCGTGACTGTCTACCTGACAATTTGTATCGTATTCATTGCTCTGTTCTTCTCGCAGATCTATCCGTTTATCCAGGAAAGGTTGCCGGGAATATATGGAACTGCCTTAGGTACAGCCATTATATTTTCAGTAGTGTCGCCACTGCTATGGGCTATCATCACCAAAAAGAACCACTCTCCCGAGTTCCAGAAACTATGGAATGACAACCGCTTCAACCGGGGAGCGCTGGTATCACTGATACTGGTCAAGGTGCTGTTTTGTATTGCAATCCTGATGAGCCTCGTAGTACGGCTGTTCAATGTTGCCTCCGGAGCCGCCCTAATCGTTGCCGCAGCCATTGTCATCAGCTTCTACTTCTCAAAACGCCTTCGCAAGCAGTCGCTGATGATTGAAGAACGGTTCAACCAGAATTTTATGGGACAAGAAGATACCCAAGAAAAGATGAATCAGACAAAGTCTTTATTCGACGGGGCCGACCAGCTTGCCAACTTACACACAGCAGATTTCACCGTTTCTCCTGATTCGTGCAGTGCTGGAAGCATGCTGAAAAAAATAGCTCCGCGCACCCGATTCCGGATAAACATCATTTCCATCACCCGGGGAGAAAATCAGATCGACCTCCCGGAAGGAAATGAAAGCATTTATCCATACGATAAAATAACTGCTGTCGGCACCGATGAGGATCTGAAAAGATTCGGCCAGGAACTGGACACCAGAAGGGAAACGGGAAAAAATCCCGACAAACGCCTGCCGATGGGTATCCGCAACATTTGTCTTGAAACGACCTCAAAACTGAACAACAAACGGCTAAGCGACATCAAGACCAAAGCTTTCATCGTCCTCGGTCTGGAACGCGACAAGCAAATCACAATGAATCCCGGACCCGACACCCTTTTCCAGGCCGGTGACATCATTTGGATTGTTGGAAAGAAAGGAGCAGAACAGGAAATTATCTGACAATGCCGTATAAAAGGCGTGAATACATGACTTTATATGAACGTCCATGTATCCACGCCTTCAGAAATACTTTCTCCCACCGACCCTCCATAAGCAAACCAACAGAAAATCCGGCCCGACGAGGATACAGTCAGCTAACCTTCTTGCCCGAACGGACATCTGGCAAAAACACGGCAATGACACCGAAAAGAGGCAGCCATGTACTTACCCGAAATATATACTCAATGCTGGTAAGATCAGCCAGCCAACCGAAAAATGCGGAGCCGATACCTCCTAAGCCGAACATAAGGCCGAAAAAGATGCCTGCAATCATGCCCACCTTATCAGGCATCAGATCGGTTGCATATACTACAATAGCCGCAAAGGCGGAAGCGATGATGAGTCCGGACATGACAGACATCACAATGGTCCACCCCAGATTAAGATAAGGCAGCGCCAACGTAAAAGGAGCAGCACCCAATATAGAGAACAAGATGACATACTTGCGCCCATAGCGGTCACCGATAAAGCCGCCAAGTAGCGTGCCTATAGCAAAAGCGGCCAGATAGGCAAACAGGCAATATTGTGACTGCTGCACGCTGATGCCAAACTTGTCGATCAGATAAAAGGTAAAATAACTCGTCATGCAGGCGTTGAAGAAATACTTTGAAAATATCATCAATACCAGAATCCATAGCGCCATGCGTACCGTTCTTTTAGGCAAAGCGCACATCGCCTTCTGCCTGAGGCAACGGGTCTTTATCTCTGCCAGCATCATGCTGTACCAGTTTCCCACACGGGCAAGCAGCAGTGAAGCCAACAAAGCCGCAAGAGCAAACCACCCCACAGCGTGCTGGCCGTAGGGTATAACAATCAAAGCCGTCAGCAACGGACCAACAGCACTTCCTCCGTTGCCTCCAACCTGAAATATTGACTGCGCCAGACTCTTTCTCCCACCCGACGCCATCTGCGCCACACGCGATGCTTCCGGATGGAACACAGCCGTACCGCAGCCTATCAGCGCGACAGACAGCAGTATAAGCAGAAAACTGGGAGCAAAGGCCAGCGACACGAGTCCCACAAGCGTGAATCCCATTCCCAAAGACAAAGAATAAGGCTGGGGATGGCGGTCGGCATATTGCCCCACAAACGGCTGCAACACCGACGAGGTGATCTGAAACACCAACGTTATTACACCTATCTGGGCGAAAGTGAATCCGAACTTATCTTTCAGCAAGGGATAAAGGGCGGGAATAACCGACTGAATCATATCATTCAACAGATGGCAAAGGCCTATTGTAAACAAAATCGCATAGGCAGTTCCTTCCGCCACATGCTGGCTTCCTTTCAGTTTGTCCGTTATCTTATATCCCATTACAACCTCCTGCTTCTATCTATGAATTGCCAAATCAATCCGGCCGCAAATATACAGTTTTTTCAGCCGCGGAGAAAAGGCAAAAAGAACAATCTTCATGACACACATGCAGAAACGCGTCAGAATTTCCGGAAAACGGGCGCAAAAGATATGTGCACAAAAAAACAATCCTTATCTCCAGTCTGAAGACAGAGATATCCAAGCTGGAGATATGTATCTTTAGCCTGAAGATTTATATCTCCAGCCTGGAGATAAAGAAAACGTCAAGTCATCCGCCTGTTTTCGCAAAGTTTTTGTAGCTTTGCAGACATCACATAAAACAAGAACTTGCATGAGAAAATACAAAAGCCTGGCACTGCTTCTTTTTATGATATGGTCGCTTGCGGCCTGCACAACGAACAAAGGAAACGGAAACGGCCCAACCATCACCGTGAGCATTGAACCGCTGCGTTACTTTACAGAAGCTATCGCAGGAGAAAAATACCGCGTAATAAGCATGGTTCCCGAAGGAAGCAATCCGGAAACATACGACCCGACCCCACAACAGATGGTACAGTTCGCAAAAAGCAAGGCTTACTTCTGCATAGGCAGAATCGGTTTCGAGCGGGCCTGGATTGAAAAGCTGAAAAGCAATGCTCCCGATATGCCTTTCTACGACATGTCGGAAGGCATAATGCCAATCAACGAATATGCTCACAAAGATCAGCACGAACTTGCCCATGCCGACCCACACATCTGGAACTCCCCGGCGAATGCCCGGCTGATAGCCGCCAACATATGCAGAGCACTCTGCAAGATAGACACCACCAACACGGTTTACTACGAAAACCGGAAGGACAGCCTGATGGAAGTCATTGGCGGCACGGAACGGAAAATCACGGAAAAAATGGAGGAAGCGGACTCAGCGTTCCTCATCTACCACCCGTCACTGACCTATTTTGCCCGGGACTACGGACTCACGCAAATCTGCATCGAAACCGAAGGGAAAGAACCGTCGCCGGCTTATCTGCAACAACTGATCCGAACCTGCAAGGAAAAGCAGGTACGCACCGTTTTTATCCAAAAAGAATTCGACCGGCGCAATGCAGAACTGATTGCAAAAGAACTCGGACTGAGGCTGGTGGAAATCAACCCGCTCAGCTACCGCTGGAATGAAGAAATGCTGCGCATTGCCGAAACATTGAACAGAAACCCATCAAACGCTTCCGAGAATGGAC
The DNA here is from genome assembly GCF_030373775.1 of Bacteroides gallinaceum. Classification (NCBI taxonomy): domain Bacteria; kingdom Pseudomonadati; phylum Bacteroidota; class Bacteroidia; order Bacteroidales; family Bacteroidaceae; genus Bacteroides; species Bacteroides gallinaceum. The sequence goes on from NZ_JAUDEN010000019.1 coordinate 46,300, forward strand.
CGACAGCCACTGATTAAACTCTCCCGAATATCCGGCGGGTACGAAGGCAAAATCGTACTCCGGAATGTGAACCTCGAAATCTATCCGAATGACTTTTTAGGAATCATCGGGCCTAACGGAGGCGGAAAAACGACACTGATCAAAATGATACTGGGGCTGCTGAAACCCGCATCAGGCGACATAGCATACAGCCTGCAGGGGAAAAGGACAAACGAAATCAGCATAGGCTATCTGCCTCAATACAACACCATCGACAAGAAATTTCCCATTTCCGTCTACGAAGTGGTTCTGTCGGGACTCAACAAACAAAAGTCACTGTTCCGCCCGTTTACAACGGAACAGCACGCACAGGTGCAACGAACCATTGCCCGCATGGGGCTGCAAGGACTGGAGAAACGCGCCATCGGACAATTGAGCGGAGGACAGATGCAACGTGCACTGCTGGGACGCGCTTTAGTATCCAACCCGCAGGCCATCATACTGGACGAACCCGACACCTATATCGACAAACAGTTCGCCCAAAAACTTTACGCCCTGCTGGAGGAAATCAACCGCGAATGCGCCATCATCCTCGTAAGCCACGACATCGCCACCGTGCTGCATCATGCCAAAAGCATCGCTTTCGTGAACGGAACTCTCCACTACCACCCCGACACCCAAGTCTCACAGGAGTGGCTGGAAGAACATTTAACGAGTGTTTGAGAAGATTCATAGTAAATGCGGTGTGCTCATTGACAAATGTTTGCTATCTTTGCCCCCATTGAATACTAAAGAGAAACTGAATAATTCATGAAACACTACGACAAGATTAACAACGCGGTGGGCTGGCTTGTGTTTGCCGTTGCAGCGTTTACTTACTGCATGACCATCGAACCTACCGCAAGTTTCTGGGATTGCCCTGAATTCATCACTACAGGTTACAAACTGGAAGTCGGACATCCTCCCGGCGCACCGTTCTTCATGCTTACGGCCAATCTTTTCAGCCAGTTTGCAAGCGACCCCTCGCAAGTGGCAAAGATGGTGAACATCATGAGCGCACTGATGAGCGCAGCCTGCATCCTGTTTCTGTTCTGGAGCATCACATGCCTTGCAAAAAAACTGGTATGTCCGAAAGATGAAGATCTTACTTCCGGGAAACTGATCGCCATCATGGCATCAGGCGTAGTGGGAGCCTTAGCCTATACATGGAGCGACACATTCTGGTTCAGTGCCGTAGAAGGTGAGGTTTATGCCTATTCAAGCCTGTTCACAGCACTTGTCTTTTGGCTCATCCTGAAATGGGAGAACCGGGCAGACGAACCCCACAGCGACCGCTGGCTGATTCTTATCGCTTACCTGACCGGATTGTCGGTGGGCGTACACCTGCTGAACCTGTTGTGCATCCCTGCCATCACCTTGGTATACTATTACAAGAAGAATCCTCACGCCAATCTGAAAGGCAGTCTGCTGGCGCTGATAGGATCGATGGTGCTGGTAGCTGTTGTATTGTATGGAATCGTGCCGGGTATCGTGAAAATCGGGGGCTGGTTCGAACTGCTGTTTGTCAACGATTTCGGCTGCCCGTTCAATACAGGCGTAATCGTCTATATGATAATTCTGGCGGCAAGCATCATCTGGGGCGTATACGAAAGCTACACAGTGAAGAGCCGCAAACGCATGAACATCTCATTTCTGACCACCGTGGGACTGCTGGGTATCCCCTTCTACGGACACGGATGGAGCAGCGTGCTGATTGGCATCATCGTGCTTGCCGTTCTTGCAATCTATCTCTTCGCTAACCTCGGAGAGAAATACCGCGTAAGCGCACGCACACTGAATACCACCCTGCTGGCCATGATGATGATTGTGGTAGGCTACTCTTCGTATGCGGTTATTGTGATCCGTTCATCAGCAAACACCCCGATGGACCAGAACTCTCCGGAAGACATCTTTACGCTGGGAGAATATCTGGGACGCGAACAATACGGCACACGCCCGCTGTTCTACGGACAGACATACGCTTCAAAGCCCGCCTTGAAAGTGGTTGACAACGGCTGCGTTTACGACGTGGAAGAAGGAGCGCCTGTTTATCAGCGCAAGGAGAAAGAAAGTCCGGACGAAAAAGACAGTTACGAAATCGTACGGCACAAAACTGAGTACAAATACGCACAGAACATGATATTCCCGCGCATGTACAGTGATGCGCATGCCGCAGCTTACGAAAGCTGGCTGGGAGGGGTAGAAGGGCGGCAAGTTCCCTACGACCAGTGTGGTGAAACCGTTATGGTAAAAGTTCCCACGCAATGGGACAACATCAAGTTCTTCTTCATCTATCAGCTCAACTACATGTACTGGCGCTACTTCATGTGGAACTTCGCAGGACGCCAGAACGATATCCAAGGGCAGGGAGAAATCGAGCACGGAAATTGGATCACGGGAATTCCGTTCATTGACAATGCCCTGGTAGGCGACCAGACCCTGCTGCCGAGTGACCTGAAGAACAACAAGGGACACAACGTATTCTACTGTCTGCCGCTCATTCTCGGCATCATCGGACTGTTCTGGCAGGCATATAAAGGAGAGAAAGGCATCCAGCAGTTCTGGATCGTATTCTTCCTCTTTTTCATGACAGGCCTTGCCATTGTTCTGTACCTGAACCAGACACCGCAACAGCCGCGTGAACGTGACTATGCTTACGCCGCTTCATTCTATGCGTTTACCATCTGGATTGGCCTGGGAGTAGCGGCCATCACCGAATGGCTGAACAAAAAGAAGATAAAGGAAAGCACAGCCGCTGTCATTGCATCGGTAGTGTGTATATTGGTTCCCATCCAGATGGTCAGCCAGACATGGGACGATCACGACCGAAGCGGGCGATACACTTGCCGCGACTTCGGACAGAACTACCTCAGCAGCGTTCAGGACGAAGGCAATCCGATTATCTTCACCAACGGCGACAACGACACATTCCCGCTGTGGTATAATCAGGAAACGGAAGGATTCCGCACAGATGTACGTGTATGCAACCTGAGCTACCTGCAAACCGACTGGTATATCGACCAGATGCGCCGACCGGCATACGACTCGCCTTCTGTACCTATCAATTGGGAGCGCATCGACTACGTTTCAGGACACAACGAGGCTGTATATGTACGCCCGGAAGTGATGAAAACAATCGATGATTTCTACAAGCAGAACCCGGAAGAGGCCAAGAAAGAGTTCGGAGAGAATCCCTACGAGCTGAAGAACATTCTCGAACATTGGGTACGCTCGCCGAAAGCTGACCTGCAGATGATTCCGACAGACAGCATCGTCATCAAGCTGGACAAGGAGGCTATCAAACGTTCGGGCATGATGGTTCCGGATTCTATTCCAGACTACATGAACATCTCGCTCAAAGGAAAGCACCTGCTCTACAAGAGCGAACTGATGATGCTGGAGATGCTGGCGAACACCAATTGGGAACGCCCGCTCTATATGGCCATCACGGTAGGATCGGAAAACCAGCTCAACCTGACAAACAACTTCCTGCAGGAAGGACTGGCTTATCGCATCACCCCGTTCACACACGAACAGTTGGGAGCGCGCATCGATTCGGACAAGATGTATGACAACCTGATGCACAAATTCAAGTTCGGCGGAATAGACAACCCGGACATCTATCTCGATGAAACCGTACTGAGAATGTGCGATACTCACCGCCGCATGTTCGTGCAACTGGCAAGCCAGCTTATCAAAGAAGGCAAGAAAGACAAAGCCCGCGAAGTACTGGACTACTGCGAAAAGGTCATTCCGAGCACAACGGTACGCCATGACTACATCTACAGCAGTTCAAAGGAAATGGCTGATGACTACATCACTCTCGGTGCTTACGACAAAGCTGAAACTATTTTGGAAGCATTAGCTAAGGATGCCACAGAATATGCTTCATGGTATCTGAGTCTGGACGATGCCCGTTTTGCAAACTCGTATGAAAGCTGTATGCGCTATTTCTATATTCTGGATGATGTTTGCAAGAGCATGAACAAAATACAGGAGCCGGGAACAAACGAAACTTCAACGCACGGCAAGCACTACCGACAAACATTTGAACAGCTATACAAACAACTGGAAAGCCGTGTGGGAAGCGCTCAATAAAAAGATATGTAGATTTTAAAGAACGAAGACACAAAGCCACAGATGGATTCCTTGGAATCCAAACACAGAGGGTTTTGTGTCTTCGCCACTTTGTGCACGAATATACCTTTCAACAAACAGAAAAACATGCTGATCGAACAACCGCCGAAAATACTGCGTCTGCTTTATCCCCGTGCTCTTTGGCGCATGGACAAGAAAGAAAAAGCTGTCTACCTGACTTTTGACGACGGACCAATACCGGAAATAACACCATGGGTTCTTGACTTGCTTGACAAGTATCAGATAAAGGCTACTTTTTTCATGGTGGGAGATAATGTGCGCAAACATCCGGAGGAATTCAAGATGGTTGTCGAACGAGGCCACCGCATAGGCAACCATACATTCAACCACATCAGAGGATTCGAATACTTAAGCCGGAACTACCTGCACAACACGGACAAGGCAAACGAATACCTGCACACGAATCTGTTCCGCCCTCCGCACGGTCACATGCGATGGGCGCAATACTATGTATTGAAGAAAAAATATCAAATAGTCATGTGGGATCTGGTAACACGCGACTACAGCAAACGGCTCAACGGCCAGCAAGTGTTTGAGAACGTCAAACGTTATGTGCGCAACGGCTCCATCATCACCTTCCATGATTCGCTGAAATCCGAGAAGAACATGAAATATGCTCTTCCACGCTCTATCGAATGGCTGCTTGAACAGGGGTATGCGTTCAAGGTGTTCGAATAACAGCCGCCAATAACCGCGATTAACGAATCCTCCTGTTCAATTGATTGTCAGCCTTCTCCGGACGTGATTTCCCTATTCGCTTCCCGCAGCTCTTTTTTCTTTTCTGCTTTGCCTTATAAGCAAAAGGATTTTTCTTGTTTATAGTCTTAGCTTTTCTCATATTCAATACAAAATTAAGTTTTTATTCTGAAAACAAACAATGATAGCAAATAATCATTACATTTGCCAACAAACAGAATGATATTGTCATGACACTAACCAAACACACCGATACGCTGACCAAAGCTGTCAGCGAACTTTCCGACAGCAAATCTTACCAAGGGCTTTTCCACCAGCACAAAGACGGCGAACCGCTCCCTTCCGGCAAAGAACTCCGCCGGATTGTTGAACTGGCACGTGCCATCCTTTTCCCCGGCTATTTCGGGAATTCCACCATCCACAGCCAGACTATCAACTACCATATTGGAGTAAATGTAGAAGAACTGTTCTACCTGCTGACAGAACAAATACAAGCCGGGCTCTGCTTCGGAAAAGAGAATCATGAAGCGATAGAAAATACGCCCTGCCGTGAAACGGCGGCGGCACTGGCGTCACAGTTCATAAGCCGGCTACCTGAAATACGCCGCATACTTGCCACAGACGTTGAAGCTGCCTATTACGGAGATCCGGCCGCAACCTGTTTCGGTGAAATCATTTGCTGTTATCCGGTTATCCGGGCGGTCACAAACTATCGGATCGCCCATGAACTTTATCGCCTGAATATCCCTCTGATTCCAAGAATCATTACTGAAATGGCACATTCTGAAACAGGAATAGACATTCATCCGGGAGCACAGATCGGTGATCACTTCACTATCGACCACGGCACAGGCGTTGTCATCGGGGCAACCTGCATCATCGGGAACAATGTCAAACTTTATCAGGGTGTTACGCTGGGAGCAAAAAGTTTCCCGCTTGACGAACAGGGCAATCCGATCAAAGGTATCCCACGCCATCCCATTCTGGAGGACAATGTCATCGTTTATTCAAACGCCACAATCCTTGGACGCATAACTATTGGAAAAGGTGCAACCATAGGAGGCAACATTTGGGTCACGGAAAGCGTACCGGCAGGAGCACGCATCGTCCAGAAAAAGTGACATTCTTATCTATAAAAACATTTCTTGAATAAATAGCGCACAGGATACCATACCGAAAGGAAGCCCACTGCAACAACGGTCACAAAAATCAATACGATATCTTCCCAATGGACGCTTACCGGATACGCGTCAACGATAAAGCTTCCGGAACTTCCCAATGAGATCAAGCCGAACCGTTGTTGCAGCCAGCAGAGAAGCACCCCCAGTACAATTCCGGACACTGCCCCGATAAACGTAATCATGCGCCCTTCAAAAAGGAAGATGCGGAGAATCTGCCTTTCATCGGCACCCAGATTGCGCAGCGTTGCCGCATCGTCACGTTTGTCTATAATCAGCATCGAAAGCGAACCGATAACATTGAAACAGGCTATCATCAGAATAAAAGTAAGGAACAAATAGGAAATCAGCTTCTCGATTTCCATTATACGGAAAGTATCTGCCTGCTGTTCATAACGGTCAAGCACACGGAAATCATTCCCCAACACATTCTCTATCTTGCGCTTTACGGCATCCACGTCCGTTCCAGCAATCAGTTTAAGATTGACGGCACTTACTTCATCTGTATATTGAAACAGTTTCCGGGCAAACTGCAATGAAGTGATAATATAAGAGCCGTCATACTTTTCCTGATTGACGGCAAATACAAGCCCCGACGAAAACAAATTGCCGGAATTGAAAGAAGCGGCAGGATTAGCCATGTTCACTTTCGCTCCGCGCTTGGGCGCATAAATCTCAAGCGGATCAAGGAAGCGGACTCCCGTACCCAACGAAGCCAGCAACTGCACCCCGGGAATGGCATAGTCAACCACTTCATCATGCAGCAAAAGCTCTCCCCGCCCAAAAAGGATTGTGTCAATGGGTGTCAGTTCATCAAAATTATCCTCCATTCCCTTCACTACCGCCATCGCCTGCTTTCCCTGATACTGCACCAGTGCATTGTCCTCAACAGACTCACACATCAAGGCCACTTCAGGAATATTTTTCAGCAACTGAATCCGCTTGTCCTTCCCGTCAAAAACTTTGCCTGAAGCTGGAACAATCTTCAATTGCGGATCAAAAGCCGTAAAAAACGTAGATACCAGATCCTGAAATCCATTGAAAACGGACAACGTGCAGACAAGAGCCAGCGTAGCCAAAGCAACCCCACAAACCGAAATGGCCGAAATCACGTTAATCGCATTGTGCGACTTCTTGGAGAACAGGTATCTGCGTGCGATATAGAAGGGAAAATTCATGACTATTTCTTCAGCAGTTCGTCAATACGCGCTGCATAATCCAATGAATCATCGACAAAGAATTTCAGTTCCGGAATGATACGCAACTGAAAACGCACACGCTGTCCCAGCTCATAACGTATCGTTTTCACATTCGCATTGATGTTCTTCACAATTTCTTCACTCCGTTCTGAAGGGAAAACGCTCAAATAAGCCTTTGCATAACTTAAGTCCGGACTTATACGCACGACACTGACCGAAACCAGCACCCCGTGCATTGCTTTGGTCTGCAACAAGAACATATCGCTCAACTCCTTCTGTATCAGGCGGGCTATCTTATTTTGTCTGGTTGTTTCCATAAATATTATTTTTTTCGTATAATGGTCAGCCCGTCGCGTAAAGGAAGAATAACCTTCTCCACCCTCGAATCGGCTGCCACCAAATCATTAAATCTTTTAATTCCAATGGTCTGTGCATCTGCATGACGTGTAGTTTCTTCCAGAACATGCCCATCCCATAAAGTATTATCTGCGATAATATATCCGCCGGGATTCATTTTCTGCAGAATCATTTCATAATATTCCACATAAAACCGCTTGTTTCCGTCCACAAATGCCAAATCAAACACCACATCCATTTTCGGCACCATTTCCAACGCATCCCCGATATAAAACCTGATTTTATCAGCATAGGGGGAATTCTCAAGCCACGGACGGGTAAAATCTTCCTGCTCGTCGTTTATCTCAAAAGTATGAAGCACGGCTCCTTCTTCAAGCCCTTCTGCAAGACAAAGAGCCGAATATCCGCTGTATGTGCCAATCTCAAGCACCTGCTTCGGGCGGATCATACGCACAAACATTTTCAACATTCTCCCCTGAAGATGCCCCGAAGCCATACGGGGACGCAGAAGCTTGACATGCGTCGCCCGATATAACTTCTCAAGATATTCACCTTCAGGATCGATATGCTGAAGAATGTATTCATCAAGAGCCTCAGTTTCTTTCATTTCCGGCAATTAAAGATAACGGTTGCGGTTAGGCAATACATAATCGTCCGCATCGTCCAATACATCTCCCACCTGATTGATCTCAAGGAATGATGTATGAGTACCTTTCTTTCCGCCGCTCAGATAAGCCACCATCTCGTTTTTTGACAAGACGCCGTCGTCGAGCAGTTTGCGCAATGCAGTAAAGTAATACTCCTGACCGTTGGCTTTTTCAGGCATATAAATGGCTTCAACGCCGTATGAAAGAGCCAGATGGCGCATGGTCTTCTCTTTATAGCAGATAGCCAAAACCGGATATTTTCCACGGAATGCTGCAAGATTACGGGCCGTCAATCCGCTGAAGCTGTCTGTTATAATGGCACGGATAGGCATCAGACTTGTAGCACGCACAGCTTGTTTTGCCAGAAAACTTGTTACGTCTGTATTTTCCGGTGTCAGAGGTATAGGAATGTCATTCTCTTCCATTTTATCCTTCTCTGCCTGTGCTGCAATCTTAGCCATGGTTCTCACTGCTTCAACAGGATATTTCCCATAAGCTGTTTCCCCGCTCAACATAAGCGCGTCAGTGCGGTAATAGATCGCATTGGCGATATCTGTCACTTCTGCACGGGTCGGACGCGGATTGTTAATCATGGTGTGCAGCATTTGCGTAGCGACAATCACAGGCTTGCGAGCAAGAATACATTTTTTAATCAGCACACGCTGAATGCCGGGAATCCGTTCCTGCGGCACCTCAATACCCAAATCACCACGCGCAACCATAACGCCGTCGGCAACCTCCAATATTTCATCAATATTATCCACCCCTTCCTGGTTTTCAATCTTGGCGATAATCTTGATGTCACTGTCATGCGCATCCAGAATCTCACGAATGTCAAGTACATCCTGACGATTGCGCACAAATGAATGAGCGATGAAATCTATGTCTTTTTCAATAGCGTAAAGGATGTTATTGCGGTCTTTTTCTGTCAAGGAAGGAAGATTGATACGCACGCCGGGGACATTCACACTTTTACGGCTTCCCAATGTCGCATCATTACGCACCTCACAAAACAGCGTATTGTCTTTCTTATCCATTACTTCCAGCTCAAGCTCTCCGTCATCAATCAGGACATGAGCACCAACCGACAGGTCGTTTACAAAACCCGAATAAGTCACCGCAATACATTCACGGGTGGTTTCTTGGTTCGGATTACCAACGATGCAGACCTTGTCGCCTGTTTTGAAATCAATGGTACCGTCAGCAATGGGAGTTGTGCGCACCTCAGGACCTTTCGTATCCATCAGAATACCGATGCGGTTAGAAACTGTCCGCACATTGTTGATCAGCTTCTCAAAGCCCTCACGGCTGGCATGAGCCGTATTCATACGCACCACATTCATACCTGCTTCAAACAGGTCTCTGATGAAATCTACTTCACAACGCAAGTCCGAAATGGACGCAACGATTTTTGTTTGTTTGAGCATCATAACGATCTTATCTAAAACTGTTAGTTATTTCTTCATATTCAGCAAGGCTTCTACGGCAAGACGGTAGGAGTCAAGCCCAAAACCACAAATCACCCCTACACAAGCACACGAAATCATTGATTTATGACGGAACTCTTCCCGCTTGTGAACATTGGATATATGCACTTCGATGACCGGAGCAGCTATAGAACGAATTGCATCCTGCAAAGCGATAGAAGTATGAGTGTATGCGCCCGCATTAAGCACAATGCCGTCGCTGTCGAATCCTGTTTCCTGAATTCTGTCAATCATCCTTCCCTCTACATTCGACTGGAAATATTCAAATACGACCGACGGATATCGTTTCTTCAGATCTTCCAAGCAACTTTCAAACGTTTCCGCGCCATAAATAGAAGGTTCTCGCTTACCAAGCAAATTGATATTCGGACCATTGATAATTTGTATTTTCATATAAGCCTACTTCCTGAATATTTTATACATTTGTAGAAAATATGGGACAAAGATACGAAAAAGAAATGACAACAGCCATAACAGCCGATAAAAACAAAATAATAATAAGGTATAAACAATACTTAAAGCTTGAAAAATCCCTGTCAGACAATACGGTTGAAGCTTACCTGACTGACCTGGACAAACTTTTGTCGTACCTGACAATCGAAGGTATAGACTTTAGGGAAGCAACGCTCGATAATCTGGAAAACTTCTCGGCAGGGCTGAATGACATCGGCATCCACGCACGCTCGCAGGCACGCATATTGTCCGGCATCCGCTCGTTCTATCATTTCCTCGTCATGGAAGACTACATCGAACAGGACCCCACCGAACTGCTTGAATCGCCGCAGACAGGAAAACATCTGCCGGATGTGATGACCCTGGAAGAAATCGACGCACTGATAAGAAGCATCGACCGGACTACGCGCGAAGGACAGCGCAACCGCGCCATTCTGGAAACGTTGTACAGTTGCGGACTCAGAGTCAGCGAACTCTGTAACCTGAAAATATCCGACCTCTACCTGGACGAAGGATTCATCAAAGTGGAAGGAAAAGGCAACAAGCAGCGGCTCGTACCAATCTCGCCCCGAGCCATCAACGAACTGAACAATTATTTCCCGGACCGGAATGCCGGACTTATAAAACCGGGATACGAAGACTACGTATTCATAAGCCGCTTCGGAAAAAACATTTCACGCATAATGGTTTTTCATATAATCAAGGAGCTGGCCGCACAGACTGGCATACAAAAAACGGTCAGCCCGCACACTTTCAGACACTCGTTTGCGACACATCTGCTCGAAGGAGGAGCCAACCTAAGAGCCATCCAGTGCATGCTGGGACACGAAAGCATAGGCACCACAGAGATATACACCCATATCGACCGAAACAGGCTGAGAGAAGAAATAATTACACACCACCCCAGAAATCTACTCAAAAAGTGACAGAATGTGCAGCCTTTAATCTTTTTTAAATATTTGTTCAAAAAAAAAGGCGAAAAGATTAACGCTTATGGGAGTTTTTCTTATCTTTGCCCCAAATAATCAAGCAAAACGACTAGATTATTCATTATAACAAACTAAATATTTAAAGTCATGATTAAAAAGTTGTATTTGCCACTCGTGGCATTGATTGTCCTGGCTCTCTCTTCATGTAAGAAGATGGGAGAATTATCTCCGGACTATTTCACCACTGACCCTGAAGTTTTGGAGGCAGTAGCAGGTAAAGTCCCTGTAACTATTACAGGCAAATTCCCGGAAAAATACTTCAAGAAAAACGCCATCGTTGAAGTTACTCCGGTTTTGAGATGGGATGGCGGAGAAGCTAAAGGTCAGCCCGCAACATTCCAAGGAGAAAAAGTAGAGGGCAACGACCAAACTATCAGCTACAAGGCTGGAGGTACTTATACAATGAAAGCCGTGTTCGACTATGTTCCCGAAATGGCTAAATCTGAATTGTATCTGGACTTCAAGGTAACTTACAAGAAGAAACAATACACTATTCCTTCCGTAAAGATTGCTGACGGTGTAATCGCAACATCTGAACTTCCGACTGTAAACTCTGCTAATGCAGCTTATTCTGCAGATGCTTACGAACGCATCATCAAGCAGGCTAAGCAGGCTCAGATCATGTTCCTCATCCAGCAGGCAAATATCCGCGCAAGCGAATTGAAGTCAGACAGCCTGAAGGCATTCAACAAGCAGGTTGTAAACGTAGCCAACGATACGAAGAACTACAAGCTGAACAACATTGAAATTTCAGCATACGCTTCTCCTGACGGTGGTTTTGAACTGAACGACAAGCTGGCTGCAAACCGTCAGAACAACACTGAAAAGTATATCAACAAAGAACTGAAGAAAGGAGAAATCGAAACTCAGGTCGACACCAAATATACTGCTCAGGACTGGGAAGGATTCCAGGAACTCGTTTCTAAGTCAAACATTCAGGACAAAGATCTGATCCTTCGTGTTCTTTCAATGTATTCTGATCCGGAACAGCGTGAAACTGAAATCAAGAACATTTCTTCAGTTTACAAGACTTTGGCTGACGAAATTCTGCCGCAGCTGCGCCGTGCACGCTTGACTGTAAACTACGATGTAATTGGACGCAGCGATGAAGAAATCAACGCAACATTCGATTCTCATCCGGATTCATTAAAGGTTGACGAACTGCTTTATGCCGCAACTCTGACCAACGACAACGCACGCAAGGAAGCTATCTACAAGAAAACAGTAGAACTGTATCCGAACGACTATCGCGCTTACAACGATCTGGGTATGCTGGCTTACGCTGCCGGTGACCGCGAAGCTGCAGAAAACTACTTCAAGCAGGCTGCACGCAAAAACGCAAATGCTCCTGAAGTGAACACCAACTTGGGACTTTGCGCATTAGCAAAAGGAAATGTTGCTGAGGCTGAAACTTACCTGAGCAAATCAAGCGGTGCCGACACTGCTAACGAAGCTCTTGGTAACCTGTACATCAAACAAGGACAGTATGACCGTGCTGTAGAAGCATTCGGCGACACCAAATCCAACTCTGCTGCTTTGGCTCAGATTCTGGCAAAGGACTACAACAAGGCTAAATCTACTTTGACTGCTGTTAAGAATCCTGACGCTTACACCAACTACCTGATGGCAATCGTAGGAGCAAGAACCAACAATGCAGACCTTGTTAAGAGCAGCATGAACAAAGTTAAACAGCAAGACGCTACTTTAGCAGCTAAAGCTGTTAACGACCGCGAATTTGCAAAATACGCCAATGAAATTCAATAATTGAATTCAGAATCAAAATCAAAAGCCGGAGGAAAATTCCTCCGGCTTTTCTATTATAGAGATGCCATTTTCACTGCCAGAAGAAGATTTTCCAGCGAAACAATACCCAATTACAATTATATTATGTATTTTCGCAACAAACATTATATGGCATGAAAAGATATTCTTTACCGGCAATAACCTTCTGTCTGATATTTTTTCTGACAGCATGCAGCAAAAAATCAGGTTTTGAACTGAAAGGCGAACTGAACAGCCTCTCTTCTGACATGATTCTAGCAATATATGATGACCCAAAATCAAAAACGGATACGATATATCCCAAAGACGGAAAATTCACTTACAGCGTCCCCGCCGATACACTCAGCATATTCCGGCTGGTGAACGACTCCGGCAAATCCATACCCGTATTTGCCAATAAAGGATGGCAAGTGACCTTGAAAGGAAACTTCGACACTTTCACAATAGAAGGAGAGGGACCCAACAAGGAACTGCAAGAATTCCGGGCGCAGATTGCGAATAGGACAAGCCAAACAGAAATACAGCAGGCAGCAGAAGCATTTGTCAAATCACACCCCCAGTCACTCGTTTCCGCTTATCTGATAAACCAATATTTCGTACAGATACCCCATCCGGATGAAGCAAAAATAAAATCACTGACCGAACCGCTCAGCGGAAATGTAAAAGATTGCCGGATTTTAAGCGTAGCACTGAAATCGCTGACAGACAACAGCAAACAAAGGAATAGGAACAAAGAATACGTGAATTACTTTTCAGCCAAAGCAAGAAGCGGGAAATACATCTCATGGAACAGTTCCAAAGACCAGTATATATTGATCAACTTCTGGGCGTCATGGGACAAAAAAAGCAAAGCAGCAAGCGACTCACTCTATGCAACGGCAAAAGAATTCAAAAACAAAGAATTGAAAGTTCTGAACATATCGCTCGATTATGACAAGGATCAATGGGAAAAGTCATGCAAGGAGGATACAGAACAATGGATAGAAATTTGCGACAGAAGAGGATGGGGAAATCAAATCATAGAACAAATGAACATACAAGAGATTCCGGCAAACATCCTTGTCAACTCAAGTCGGAAAGTGCTGGCAACAGACCTGTATGGCGATGATCTGCGAAACAAGATCAAAGAACTTACAAAGGACAAGAAAAAATAGAAACCTAAAAAACTGACCTTAAATGCTAATCAAATTATTCGGTGCCGCCGTCCAGGGGATCGACGCCACCATTGTCACCATCGAAGTAAACACTTCGCGCGGAATCAAGTTTTTTCTCGTCGGACTGCCCGATTCTGCCGTAAAAGAAAGTCATGAACGAATCGTATCCGCCATACAAGTAAACGGATACAAGTTTCCGACATGCCAGATTGTGGTAAACATGGCACCTGCCGACATCAAGAAAGAAGGCTCGTCATATGACCTCCCGCTGGCTGTCGGCATCCTGGCAGCCACAGGAATGGTTGCTGCCGACAAACTGGCGAAATACCTGATCATCGGAGAACTGGGGCTTGACGGAAGCCTGCAGCCGATAAAAGGCGCGTTGCCCATTGCCATCGCCGCACGCCAACAGGGATTTGAAGGATTCATCCTGCCGAAACAAAACGCACGTGAAGCAGCAGTTGTAAACAATCTGGCTGTATACGGCGCAGAAAATATCGCTGAGGTAATCAACTTCTTCAATGGGACGCACGAACTGAAACCAACAGTTGTAAACACACGTGAAGAGTTCTACCAGCACCAGTCCACATTCCAATATGACTTTTCTGACGTCAAAGGACAAGAAAACGTGAAGCGTGCCCTTGAGGTTGCCGCTGCCGGAGGGCACAATATCATTCTGATAGGTGCGCCAGGAAGCGGCAAGTCCATGATGGCCAAGCGTTTGCCCGGAATACTCCCGCCTCTCTCATTAGGAGAAAGCCTGGAAACGACAAAGATTCATTCCGTAGCAGGGAAATTAGGCAAGAATGTATCACTGATTGCCACACGCCCCTTCAGAAGTCCCCATCACACCATATCCCAGGTAGCCATGGTAGGCGGAGGAAGCAACCCGCAACCCGGCGAGATAAGTCTGGCACACAATGGAGTGCTATTCCTCGACGAACTCCCGGAGTTCAACCGAAGCGTACTGGAAGTGCTCAGACAACCGCTTGAGGACAGACATATCACTATTTCCAGAGCAAAATACACGCTCGACTATCCGGCCAATTTCCAGCTCGTAGCTTCAATGAACCCTTGCCCATGCGGCTATTACAACCATCCCACACGCCACTGCGTATGTTCACCGGGGCAGGTGCAACGTTATCTGAACAGGATTTCAGGGCCCTTGCTAGACCGCATCGACATACAAGTAGAAATCGTCCCTGTACCTTTTGAGAAAATGGCTGAAAGAGAATCGGGAGAAAGCAGCGCAGAGATAAGGAAACGCGTCATCCAGGCAAGAAAAGTGCAATCGGAACGGTTTGCTGATACCCCCGGCATATACAGCAATGCACAGATGACGCCGGCTCTTCTGCACAAATACGCCTGCCCCGATGAGCGGGGCCTTAACCTGCTGCGGAATGCAATGGAGCGTCTGAACCTTTCAGCACGCGCATACGACCGCATTCTGAAAGTATCGCGGACCATAGCAGACCTGGAGTTATCCGAAAGCATACAGCCGCACCACCTTGCCGAAGCAATCAGTTACCGCAGCCTTGACCGCGCAAACTGGGCAGGATAAGAAACAGAACCAACGGCTGCATAAAAAGGAAAAAAACATATTTTTCCATCAGATCCATGAAAAGACAAGACTTCGCGCAAGAAATCTGCATCTCCAGCCTAGAGATACAAATCTCCAGGCTAAAGACATATATCTCCAACTTGAAGATATATATCCTTAGCCTGAAGACGAACTTTCTTGCGGGAAGCCTCAGCTTTATTCTTCCCCTAATACCTGAAATAAGACAACGGTTCCCGTATCGGGGAACGCATTGAACGCACGCTCTTTAAAACGAAACGAATGTCGTTATCGAGCGTGGAGAAAGCATTCCGTCAAAGGTGTCTACGGGAGCAAGGTCCTCGCCTTCTGCATCCGACGTACGATACAGCTTCCATCCGGATATACTTTTATCCGGCACCTGAAAGTCAAAGTTCCTGCTTTCTGACGAATAGTTTATGGCAACAACAACATACCCCCCATCGGCATTCCGATAAGCGGAAACCATAACTCCTGTCAAGTCGGTTTCTCCTTCCGGCACATTACGGCCGTTCCCGTCGCAAGCCATAACCGCAAGCCTTACAGCTCCCGGACGGATAAAGCGGCTGAAATTTCCCAAAGCCCACAACAGTTTTGAATCCGCCACATATCCGTCATCCGCCTCAGGCTGGGGATAAGCCCTCAATAGCCCGTCTTTATAGTCGCCTCCTACAGATCGCCACCATTGCCATGCAGAGGCATTTGCATATACCAGATCACAATGAATAATACGCGCCACATAAAGTGCGGTCTTCATGGAGAAGTCGAAGCCGTGCCCCCCGCCGATTTCCTCATCATTCGACATGATACAGGTTTCGGTTTGCCAGAACCTCAAGCCGAACTTATCCAATGAATTGCGCAGCTGCACACGGAAACCGCGCAAGTTATCAAGCGGCGTATTTGTCCAGTAGCTATGTCCTGCCATCAGGCGAGGAACATTGGGAAGATTTCCAATATACGTATCGGCACTGTCAGGCGCGAAAAAGCTGCTGATAGAGTAGCCTCTCTCCCATCCGCTCATATAGTCGCCCAACATGCAGCGGTAATCGGATGATTCGTTTACCAGCAATTTCGTGCTTATCCCTCTCCGCTGAAACTCCTTGCTTGTTTCGCGCACCACACGGGCTATCTCACGATTGGTGGCAGGTGTCCCCTCCTGCTTTGGTCCTATCCAGTTCCAATGCCCGTCAGGTTCATTGACAACACACAAATAATCAAAAGCGATACCGTCGTGCTTCTTCACTCCTTCCACTGCATCAGCCAGGAAACAAGCATAATCATCATAACAGTTTTCCTTCAGATTCAACGTTCCGCCCCGGCCCGTATTGGTTGCAAGCCCGTTTTGGGTAAAATAGACCGGTGGAGAGTTTAAAAAAGCCAGAAACTGGTCCACTCCCCTTTCTTTTGCCAGACGGAGAAAATTGCGCTGCCCCTGCTGCTTGTTCCAATCGTATGAGCCGTCCGGAGCAAGAAAACATTCTGTCCGCGTCCCATAATTGATCTGGCTGCTGTCACCCTGCTCCACACTTCCCGCGCCGAGATTAAACCGCCACAGGCTCAGTCCAATGCCTTTCGGCTTGCCTTGTTCATCCATCTCACAACTGAACAGCCAGTCAGCCGCCTGCTTCTGCTGCTCTTCAGACCATTTTCCCAAGAAACGCATGCTCCACGCGTCAGACGCACCAAAGTTGTCAATCGTCTGACAGACACTGTCGGGGCTAACCGTAAAATGAAGCGGAACTTGTTTTTCGGCGAAGGCCTCAACAGCTAAAGATGCCACAATTGCAAATGATATAAGAATATTCACATTCATAGTTCGCATGAATTCAAACCTTAAGCTTATTATAAATGAAAATTGTATTGCTAAAAAATGAAGATGCCACTTCAAAAAAGATGGCATCTTCATCCAAAATAACGTTCTATTATACCTAAAGTATTACAGTCTATTCACCGTAAACATAAACCTCAGACAAAGAACAGTTCTGATCTCTATGACTGGAAAGAATCTTAATCTTTATATACTGTCCTGACGCAGGCTTAACCGGGAATATCTGCAGTTCAACATTTCTGGCCATGCTAAATGTTCCGATCGGATCACCCCAGTTCGTTCCATCCGAACTTACATAGAATTCTCCTGTTCCCGTATCATTGTATTGATCGCTATTTCTCTGAATCATACCAATATGAGCGAATGTATGAACAGATTTCATATCAATAATGATTTCATAAGGAACACTTCTCTTTCCCGAACCGCTTTGCCAGATGGAATGCCAATACGTATCGATATTTCCATCAAGAATCAATTGCGCCGGTCCATTGCTACCTTCACCAGTTTCCTCCTCTGAATCAGCCGTAGCTGTCCAGTTTGTTCTGTCCAGTTCTTCAGCCATGACACGAATCATAATCGGATATACGGCACCATCTGCGGAAACAACAAACTCCGACACATCAGACATCCGTACAGGCAACATGTAATCACCGGCAGCTACAAGCTTGGTTCCATCAATAGATACTTCCAAAGAAGAAACTGTTGCGTCGCTCGGAAGCACTACCGATTCCGGCAACGTATAACTTCCTTCCGGGAGAGCCTGGAACACTGTGCCGTTCGCTTCATTGTAGTCATCTATATAACTATTGTCCACTGTCAGTCCACAAGTGATTTCCCATCTGTTCTCCGCATCCAAACCAAACTCTATAACCTTAGAGATAGAAGCCGGAACAGAAGCAATGTCATACACATCAAACGTCTGTTCAGGCGGAACAACGAATCC
Source organism: Bacteroides gallinaceum (assembly GCF_030373775.1). Taxonomy (NCBI): domain Bacteria; kingdom Pseudomonadati; phylum Bacteroidota; class Bacteroidia; order Bacteroidales; family Bacteroidaceae; genus Bacteroides; species Bacteroides gallinaceum. The sequence continues at coordinate 64,765 of NZ_JAUDEN010000019.1, forward strand.
GACCGAAGGAACCAGTACATCTGTAATCTGCAAGAAAAGCTGGTTTTTCTCACTGTTGATGGAGTCGGTTTCACTGGTCACAATCAGCGGCAACACCCATTCTGCACTCGGATCATTATCCATAAGAGCCTTTACTTTCGTTGAATTGACCGAAATGGTCACCGAACGAAAATGATCCTCTGCCGTAAAGTTTAACGAATCTGTACTCAACGAATAACTGTCAGCCGTAAGCACTTTATAGTTCACGGCTTCAGGCTGACTGTATTCTACATCTACCTGCTCCTGAGACAATACGCCGACATTCACATTAGCAGTCTGCGAGGGATCGCTCCCTGCCTTAATCACCGACAAAGTATATGTATAGTCTTCATCCGTATCATACAATGTCATCTCCTGCTTCCCGCTATGGTTCACATACAATATTTTATGGTATTCTTCCGGCACAAGATTCTGAAGTTCATACTCAGACTCGTCGCAGGCACTCAATAAGACTAAAGCACCTGTCAGCCAAATTATATTTCTTTTCATAAGTGCATTTCTTTTTATAATGATTAATATCCGGGAGCCTGTACCAGTTGCGGATTGCTGTACAGCTCGTCCATTCCCTGACGTGACCAAATCGGCATCAGATAAAGTCTTTCATCCCATGTGAAAGGCTGGTTAATCAGTGTTCTCTGATTGAAGTCTTCAAAGCTTGGATTCAGCTCTATCCCATTCAGTCCATAACGAACACCAGCCTTCAGCACATCTGGAGCAATCATCCAACGACGCACATCATAATAGCGGAAACCTTCTTCATACAACTCCACAAAGCGCTCGTTGCGTACCCAGTCTGTCAGTGTCATAGTACCGGTAATGTCAGCTGTTGTCAGATCAGGAATTCCTGCTCTTTCACGAATGATGTTCAGATTGTCCAGCGCGCTTTGTGTTTCTCCGAGAGCCGCATAACACTCGGCCAGATTCAGATACAATTCAGCCATACGGATATACGGACGCCTTGCTGCGCGGGAAGTTCTGCCACCATCATTGGCTCTGAACTGAATAGCCGGATCAACAAACTTTTTCGACAGATAACCCGTACCGGCACAGTTACGTGTATTACTCTGACTCCATCCGTTGGTATTCGTATTCTTGAAGTTTATCCACAAGGGATTGCCGTCATTAATCTTCGGCATATACTGGCTGCCGTCAAATACGATCCATGAATAAAAACGAGGTTCACGACGCACATGAAACTTGATGATGTCATTCTTCACATCCTCACCGTCCAAATGATCTGTAGGCAGTTCGGGACTTGAAGCTCCGCTGTTAAAACGGGTGTACCATTCATTTTGCGGATAGAAGGCAGGATCCTGACTTGGAAGTTTGCCCATATCCGTATAGAAACGTTCAACGGCATTGAGCGTCGGAGCAAATCCGCCCCATCCTCCCACATTCGTTCCGTTAGTTCTTCTCACCACAACACACGGCAGACGTGCATCCATCGCCTCTCCTCCATTGTTGCCGTCCGAATCAATGCGGTTAGCCCAAATAAGCTCTCTGTTACCTTGTCCTTCGTTAGCGGTCACAAGATATTGGAACAGCAGGACACGAGCCTTAAACTCTTCATTGTCCACTGTTTCAGCATCTCTTCCAGGAATATAAATACTGTTGACATCTATTCCGTCATTCTGCGCGCACAATAAAGCCTCATCAATGGTAAAAAGATGATAACCGGCAGCTTCTGCAGCAGCCAACGCTTCTTGCGCAGCAGTTAAAGCACGCCTCCATTTTTCTTCACTATACGTTGGGCTGACCAGTTCGGTACCATAACCCGGAGTTTCAAAATTGGTATTCCTCCATTCCGGATGCGGGAACGAACCATTCCACAACGGAGATGCGGCACACAGCAACACTCTTGCCTTCAGGGCCTTACAGATAGTTGAAGTAGCACGTCCCAATTCTGCAGTTTCACGGACTGCTGGAAGAATAGTAGCCGCAGTATCCAACTTATTCACAATATAATCGATGCAATAGTCAAAATGAGAACGGCCCGGGATTTCGTCAGTCGTAATATTCGGATCCACACGCCCATCAATAATCGGACACGGACCCATTGCCTGCAAGATACGGAAATGATAATAAGCTTCCAGAAACCAGCATTCAGCCCTATATTGAGCTTTATCCTCTTCCGTCACGCCGACCGGATTCAACACATCCAATTCTGCCAAGAAATGATGCACATAACCAAGCCAATTATAGCCCGGAATCCAGAACCCGAAATCATCAAAGTTCTTTCCGTTACCCCAAGTCAGATAAGTAGACGGAGAAACAGTTCCCCACGCAATCTGCTGCGGAAAATCATTCCAATCTCTTGGAGCTACCAATTCATCGGCAGACTGCTCGAATGCATTGAAATCGTAAGGCTGGCAACGAGGCACATAACCGTAACACGTATAAAGAAAATTCTCCACAGCCTCCTGGTCCTTCATCGTATCATCAAAATCGGCCTGTTCCGGAGGTATCACATCCAAATAATTACATGATGTCAACAAGCAGCAAGGAATGACCAATGCCTGTGCTATTCTTGATATTTTTGAAATAAATTTCATAAGTTCTGTCTATTATAAGGTTAGAAAGTAAGTTGAACTCCTAAATTAAATGTACGCTGCAACGGATAAGCATTCCATGAAAGTTCCGGATCCCACAATTTAAACGGACTGAATACGGCCAGATTATCTCCGCTGAAGTAAACACGACAATACGGGAAACGATAACCTATCTCAAGCGTCTTGAAACGCAAGAAATTGCCGTTACGAACCCAATAAGAACTGGGCTGTACATTGTTTGCAATATCGGCCTCAACAATACCCAAACGCGGATATGAAGCATTGGGGTTCGGGTTATCTACCGACCAGTGGTCGTCAGCTATCCATTGCATCAGGTTTCTTTCCAGTGTTTCCACCGTAATGCCATCTCCACCTCCAGCAAGGAACGGAGTGTAACCGCTATTGATCATGATTTTACGTTTTGCAGATCCATTGAAGAAGACCCCAAAATCGAAATTTTTGTAGGTTACGTTCAATCCGAATCCATACTGAATGCGCGGAATGTTGTTATAAGGCGACAGCATGACCTGATCGTCAGTCGTAATCAATCCATCTCCGTCAATGTCACGGTATTTGATATCACCCGGCATGATGTTAGAACCCAACTGTGACTGATCCGCCCAGTTGTCAATTTCTTCCTGGCTGGCGAACAACCCTTCTGCCACATATCCTGTCAAAGTATTCAACGGTTTCCCAGTTTTAGTCTGCCATACATACGGATAGTTCGGCTCATCAACATATTTATATTCATTTTGGTTGAAAGTAAAGTTCCCTCTAAAATCAACAAACCAGTCATTACCAAACTGCTTAGACCAGTTGACACTCAATTCAACACCATGATTTATCACTTCACCAATATTACTCCAAGGAAGAGAGCCCCAGTATCCTAACATAGAAGGCCATGAAGCACGTGACATCAGAATGCGGTCACGATGGTCATGGAAGTAATCGAATGTAATATTCAACTGATTGAACACAGACATATCGAAACCGATATCAAACTTCTTCACATGTTCCCATCCCGCATCAGATACTGCCAACACATAGAAAGCAGGTCCTTTACGATTAATTTCATTTGATGGAAGTCCTGTCCAGAAATCATGCCCTGCACCCATACTGATATTATTCTGATACAAGAAGTGGGGAGCACCTGAATTAAATTCGTCACTACCTACCAGACCGTAAGATGTTCTGATCTTGAAGTGATTGACATATTTGCTGATCGGCTCCCAAAACTTTTCGGCACTCATCACCCAACCAACGGAAGCGGCAGGAAAGAATTCAAACCGTTGTCCTGAAGCCAGACGCTCAGAACCGTTATAACCAAAGTTAAACTCAACCAGATATTTGTTGGCATAGTCATAGGTAAAACGTCCGGAATATCCTTGGTTACGGTTCGGACGAACACCATTACGATACTCGCGCATCATATACATCATCATAGCAGACACATTGTGAAGATTGAAACTGCGCTTCCAGTCCAAACGTGCGTCAAAATAGAATGTCTGGTCACTGCTTCGTGTAACATCCGATTCAGACAGATACTCATCACCTGTCTGCAACAACCGCAGATCATAAGTATCAGCCTCCGGCGAATAGGTTCCATCTTGTACCTGATAATAATAAGGCTTGATAGACTGGGTATAATATGATTCAGACCAGTTCTTGAAGTTTACCAACGCCTTAAGGCTCAATCCTTCGGTGATGAAGTCCAGTTTCTGAGTCAGATTGATAGACGTATTCAACGTATTATAATTTGTTTCCTTGAACGAACCCAGCATATTGGCATAAGGGTTGGCTCCAAGCACATTCGGTTTGATCTCTCCATTACCGAAACGGATAAATCCTCCATCCCCTTCTTGTGAAGGGAAATAAGCAGGGAAAGCAACCGGATTGGTCCGCATAACTGTCTGATACATATCAGAAACGCTGTAACCCGGACCCTGACGGTTACCAATCTGTGCCATCATACGCAAATCAATCGTCGTAGTGTTCGTTACTTTATAAGAGATATTATTCTGGAAATTATACTCCCAATTATCTATGTTGGTATTATAAAAATAGTTTTTGGGAGCATCCAGCAAACCGGTATCATGATTTGCCTGCAAACTCATGTAATACGTAACACGAGAACCACCGCCTTGAAGGTTGACATTCGCACGCTGATTATAGTTTCCCGATTTGAAAATCAGATCATACCAGTCTACATTAGGATACACGTAAGGATTCACTCCTTTTTCTGTATTCAGAATCTGTTCTTCCGAGTAACGAGGATTTGTAATCGGAGTCAGGCTTCTAGCCTGCTGAGCCTCGTTATAAGTACGCATAAATGTAGGACCGTCTACAAATTCAACCACATTTGTCGGGCGGAAATAAGAAGCTTCCACTGAAACATTGATTTTAGCTTTCGTATTTTCAGAGCCGCTTTTTGTAGTTACCAGCATAACACCGTTTGCGCCACGGTTACCATAAATAGCTGTTGCAGATGCATCCTTAAGAAGTGAAAAACTTTCAATAGATTCTGCCGGGATTCTATTCAAATCGGCAGAAGAGATCTCAACCCCATCCAACAGGATCAAAGGAGTGGCACGTCCACCAAAAGTATTGATACCACGAATATAAAATTCAGATGATGAGCCGGGTTCTCCAGTAGTAGTCATCGACATGATACCTGCCAATTTCCCAGCAAGCGAGCTCGTCAACGATGAAGAAGGAACCTTTAAAGACGACCCCTTTACCGTAGTGATGGCGCCGGTCACCGACACCTTTTTCTGAGTACCTTGGCCAACAACGACCACTTCATCCAGCACTTCATTATCAGAAGCAAGTTTAATCGTCATCACACCTAAGTCACCAACCATCAACACTTGTTTCTTATAACCAATGTAAGAAACCTCAAGCTGCGAATCACTAGTCACTTCAATTGAAAACTTACCGTCAAGATCGGTAATCGTACCATTAGTGGTTCCTTGAACCATAATATTGACACCTATCAACGGTTGATTGTCACTAGCATCTACAACTGTACCAATAAGCGTACGTTTCGTGGCCTGTGTAACACCCTGTACGGAAGAGATGTCTGGCACCCCAAACGCAGTCAAAGGAAAACTGCTAATGAAACCCGTACATAAAAGAAGTTGTGTCAAAACTCCTTTGCTGTTTTTCAATAATCTTAGTTTCATCTCGATAATAAGGTTTAATTAAAATACTTTTATTTAAATAGGCAACAGCAAATGTAAGATTTTAAATTTTTTCAACCGATAGCAAAAAATGCAAAGATGATCCACAAAACAATCAAATCTGATTTATCCACTTTACAGGCAGATTTTTCATTATTTGACTCTATTCAATGCTTTATTTCTATATGACGCATTCCAAGCAACTCAATATCTTTGTATTACATTAATTTAAATATT
>NZ_JAUDEN010000002.1:0-275528 GCF_030373775.1 Bacteroides gallinaceum
AAAATTTCCAATGCTTAAACTTTCTCTTTTTTCTAGCCCACAGAATCAGACTGAGAAAAGATTTCTCAGAAATGTTTGAGAAAATGCTACAAAGGAACTACTTTTTTATTTTTACGCACAAACAGCAATAGGCTATAAACCAATATTTTATCAATTACGCCATAGTCATAAACACTACTTTTTTTATACACAAGCCTGATGTGTCATCTTTTATAAGATACCTTTGTGACACCTGATTCAAACATCAGGTAAAATCCTTTTTATCATCATTTTAAAGTCTAATTTTATGCAAAACAATGCTTTTATTTCTCTGAAGAAACGAATGCCTGCCCTGCTTGGATGTCTGCTGGTAACCGCCAGCGCATTCAGCCAAGAACTAACAATTTCGGGCACCGTACTTGATTCCGCCGGCGAACCGGTCATTGGAGCAAACGTTGTACAGCAAGGCACAACCAACGGAGCCGTTACCGATCTCAACGGAAAATTCTCTCTGAATGTTCCCAAAGGGAGTATACTTTTAGTTTCCTACATCGGGTACACCGACCAAAACGTAACAGTCAGCGGAAACCAACCCATCATCATTACATTGAAAGACAACACAGAGTTGCTTGACGAAGTTGTGGTGATCGGTTACGGAACCATGAAAAAAAGCGACTTGACCGGAGCTGTCGGATCTGTCGGATCAAAAGACATCCGTAACTCACCGGCAAGCAATATCGGACAAGCCCTGCAGGGAAAAGTAGCCGGACTCCAAATCGTAGACAGCGGAAAACCTGGCGACAATGTAACCATCCGGGTACGCGGCGTAGGTTCGATCAACGACAGCAACCCACTGGTCGTAATTGACGGGGTACCGACTGATTTGGGTTTAAACGCCATCAACATGGCAGACGTAGATCGTGTAGATGTCTTGAAAGACGCATCAGCAACCGCCATTTACGGTTCACGAGGAGCAAACGGAGTAGTCATGATTACCACTCGCAGAGGAGAAAGCGGAAAAGGAAAACTTTCATTCAGCGGCAATTGGGCGATACAGCAAATCACCAACCAACCCGAAATGCTGAACGCACAACAATATGCAGCATACAGCAACGATATGCTCTCTGCTGCGGGACAAGCTACCAACCCGTTATGGACTGATCCGAACAGCCTGACACAAAGCACGGACTGGCTAGACGAAATGTTCCATAGCGGTGTCACGCAAAACTATACGCTCAGTTATTCGGGCGGAAACGAAAAGTCGCACTATTATATCTCAGGAGGTTTCATCAACCAGACCGGTACCGTAGAAACGGTCAGCTACCGTCGCTTCACTTTTCAGGCCAACACCGACTCACAAGTGTTGAGCTGGCTGAAATTCTCAAACAACCTCACTTTCTCGACCGACCGGAAGAAACAGGGAACTTACAGCATTGCCGATGCCATGAAGGCACTGCCCACACAGCCGGTAAAAACAGAAGACGGAGGCTGGAGCTATCCGGGATATCCAGACTACGACAACCGCTCGCAAGCCAACTGGTACGGAACAATGCGCAACCCCATAGGACCAATGTACAACGACAGCAGCGAAACAGACGGATACAATTTTCTGGCAAACATCTCTGCCGAAATCAAATTCTGCGAATGGCTGCAATTCAAAAGCACCTTCGGATACGATGCTAAATTCTGGTACAGCAATAACTTTTTCCCCAAATACGACTGGACAGCTTCCGGCGAAACAGGAGAAAGCAGCAAGTATCAAAGCAGCGACAAATCATTCACCTATTTGTGGGACAACTATTTCACATTCAACAAGGATTTCGGGAAACATCATGTAGATGCCATGCTGGGAAGCTCCGCACAGTGGAACAAGTACGACTACATGAATGGAAACGTTGCCGAATTTCTCTTCGATGAGTTCAACCAACTCTCCAACGCCAAAAATATAACAAGCCTCACGGGAAGCATGAACGAATGGGCATTGCTTTCATACATGGCACGTGCCAACTATAATTTCGACGACAAATATTTCGTCACAGCCACAGTCCGCCGCGACGGTTCTTCGCGCTTCGGAAAAAACAACCGATGGGGAACATTCCCTTCCGCATCACTGGCATGGCGCATATCAAAAGAATCATGGTTTCCGCAAAACAACATCGTTTCAGACCTCAAGCTGCGCGCCGGATATGGCGTGACTGGTAACCAGGCTTCCATCGGAAACTACGACTTTGCCGCACTGTTCGACATACGCAAATATGCTTTCGGAGGAAAAGTGGTGGATGCACTGACAACAACCAGCTTGTATAATCCCGACATACGCTGGGAGGCTATTCATCAGGCAAATATCGGCATCGATCTGAGCCTGTTCAATTCACGCATCAACTTGTCGGTAGACGGCTACATAAAAAGCACGAAAGATATGCTTGTAGAAGCATCCGTACCCATCACAGCCGGATTCGATGAAACCGTTTCAAGCTGCAAGACCAATGCTGGGAAAGTAAGAAACAAAGGGTTTGAACTGGCATTGCACACCTACAACTTTACCGGAGGAGAATTCAACTGGGATACAAGCCTGAACGTCACCTACAACAAGAATGAAATTATCGACCTGAACAGCGATATTCCGATGATGCGGAACGAGCTGGGAGGCGAACACGTCACCCGGCTCGCCAACGGATTCCCCATCAATACGTTTTACGGATATGTGACTGACGGAATTTTCCAAAATCAGGAAGAAATAGATGCCCATGCCTTTCAAAGCACTGAAACCCGTCCGGGAGATATCCGCTTCAAAGACTTAAACAACGACGGAAAGATCAACGAGGAAGACCGCACCACTATCGGCGACCCGAATCCGAAATGGATATTCTCTATGATGAATAATCTAAGTTACAAAGGATTCGACCTGTCTATCTACCTGCAAGGGGTGAGCGGAAATGACATCTTCAATGCCAACAATATCAGCAATGAAGGCATGGCAGGAGCTGCCAACCAGACAACTGCCGTACTCGACCGATGGACAGGAGAAGGCACAAGCTATTCTATGCCGAGAGCCATCTTAAATGACCCGGCCAAGAACAACAGAAACTCCGACAGATGGGTAGAAAACGGTTCCTATCTCCGTATAAAAAACATCACACTGGGCTATAACTTCCCGAAAAAATGGACCAGCAAACTGACTTTGGAAAATGCCCGCATATTCATTTCCTGCGAAAATGTGGCCACCATCACCAGTTATTCCGGATTCGATCCGGAAGTGGATGTCAACGGCATCGACAACAACCGCTACCCTATTTCAAGGACATTCAACCTTGGCCTTAACTTCAATTTCTAACCTCCAAATGTAATGCCGATTATGAAACGTCTATTTTATATCTTTATTTCAGCCACACTGCTGACATGCTCATCTTGCAGCGATTTTCTAGAAAAATATCCGCAAGATTCGCCTAACGTAAATATGCCTGTCAGCGACGAACTTGCCATTGCCATGACCAACGGATGCTATCAGTCGCTCCAATCAATGAACCTCTACAACCAACGTATCTGGACACTCGACATCTGTGCCGGAAACAGTGAGGTAGGCGGCGACCCTTCTACCGGAACCGACGGCGTAGAAACCAAAGAAATCGCAAACTTCTATGCCACTCCAACCAACAATCTTGCCATAGGCGTATGGAGAGGGGGGTATACAGGCATCGGCAATTGCAACACAACGCTCCAAACGCTTTCAGAAAATACGGGAAACATCGCTCCCGACATATTGGAACGCTGTCTGGGAGAAGCCTACTTCTTGCGGGCACACTATTATTTCATTCTTGTACGCTGTTTCGGAGGTGTTCCCATACGTACTGTTCCTGCCGAAGTGGACGATCCCAAGGATATAGCCCGCAACAGCATTACAGAAGTTTATGACCTGATCATCAAAGACTGCAAAGAAGCTATCAGTCGACTTCCCCAGAAAAACGAACTGGCTCCGGCTGATTTAGGACGCGCCACAAAGGATGCGGCATACACCCAACTGGCGAAAGTGTATCTGACACTGGCATCATACGGAGATACTTATCAGCTGCTTGCCCCCGAAGAAGGATTCTTCCAAGCTGTCGTTAATCTCTGCGATCAGATAAAGGATATGGGATACGACTTGAGCCATTACGCTTACGCTGACCTTTGGAACGAAAATCTTATCAACAACAAGAACAGTGCCGAATCAATCTTCGAGGTTCAATATTCAGGCGAAAACGCAGGAACAGGAGGATTCTGGGCTAACGACGGACAAGCGTCATGGTGTTCTACCTACATGGGACCCCGAAATTCCGGATTCACATACGGATCATACGGATGGAACCAGCCCACCGATGAATTTTTCAATGCCTACGAACCAGGCGACATCCGCAAGGACATTACCGTTCTTTATGAAGGCTGCCCCAACTTTGACGGAAAAGAATATAAAGCCAGCTATGCTTTCATGACAGGAAGGAATGTACGCAAATTTCTTATCCCAATGTCGTTGAACCTGTATCAAGATGCAGAAACCAGCCCACAAAACTTCATCGTATACCGGTATGCGGATGTATTGCTGATGAAAGCAGAAGCATTGAACGAGTTGGGAGAAACCGCAAAGGCCCAAGAGCCGTTGAATATCGTCCGGAAACGCGCGGGACTGAACAACTATACAGGTACGGATAAAGAGGAAATGAAAGAAAAGATCATCCATGAACGCCGCATGGAACTGGCTTTCGAAGGCCACCGCTGGTTCGACCTTATTCGCATTGACGGAGGTGACTATGCGCTGAAGTTCTTCCAGTCAATCGGAAAGACAAACGCAACCAAAGACCGCCTGCTGCTTCCCATTCCGCAAGTGGAAATGGACGCAAACAAACTGATGGAACAAAACCCGGGATATTAAAAAGACAACTTGTTGCCCGAAACAGAACAAACCGTTTATAAATCATTTAACATACAGATTATGAAACTTAAACATATATTCGCACAAACGGGAATACTGTTAAGCGTAATTTGCCTGCTCACGTCATGCGCTGAAGAGCTGGCCGAACTTAACAAAGGAAACAATACATTAGTCCTGACTGCCGACAAACAGGAAATCAACCTGAAAGAATCAGATGCCACGCAGACTGCGGTCACTCTGAAGTGGACCAGCGGTACAAATTATGGCACCAGTGCCCGAATGAATTACAAACTGGAACTGAATAACACCGCCAACGATACGGAAACAGCACCTCTGTTTGATAAATCTTTCAACGACCAGGAGCTTTCGTACACATTCACCGTACGAGAACTGAATGACTACCTGCACAATGCAAACATCAGCCTCAATTACGGAGAAACACTCAACGTACAAGCCAAACTTACAGCAGAAGTTTCCGGATATGAAGAATATACCCAAACGGCTTCTGTCACATTGAAAATAGCCACTTATGAACCTGTAGCTGAAACACTCTACCTGTGCGGCGACGCAACCGATGGCGGATGGGATGCAAGCCAGATGCAAGCTCTGGCTCTCGAAAACAACCAGCAACCCGGCATATTCAGCGTTGTTGCCCAACTGACAGCCGACAAGGAATTCAAGTTTTTCACAGAAAAAGATCTTCTGTCTACGGCTTATGTCCGGACTGCCGACAACGGAACAGAACTGACTGACGGCTCCGTATGCCCGATTGTCAAGAAAACAGACAACAGTGTGGAGGATCTGAAATTCACCGTCAGCGAAACCAACCTCTACAAACTGACAGTTAACCTGCTGGACAATACGCTAAGCCTGCAAAAATCGGAACCTCTTGCTCCAGCATATGATATGATCTATTTTGTAGGAAGCTTCAACGACTGGAGCTTTGATCCACTCAAAAAGGATCCTGTCAATCCGTTCGTCTTCCTTTACAGCCGTTACTTCGAATGGAAAGCAGAGGGAGAATTCAAATTCGGGACAATGGCGGGAAGCTGGGACAATATGTACATGTCCACACAAGACAAAGCTCCTTATACCGACCAAAATGTAAAACTGGGAGGAAGCGACCAAAAATGGGTTTTAAACGAAAATGAATGTGGAAAAATCTATAAAATACGCCTTGACATTACTGACGGAAAGGAAAAAATGATTATGAACCCGTTTACCCCTTATACAACAATCTATTTGGTAGGAGATGCCACACCAAACGGATGGGATATGCCGTCAAGCACATCAATGACCTTGCAAGACGACAGCCACACCTTGCAGTGGACAGGAAACCTCAATGCTGGAGAAATCAAATTCAGCTGCGACAACCAAGAAGACTGGATGGGCGCATGGTTCATGGCAGAAAAAGCCGGAGAAGAGCTCACACCGGGAGAACATGTCATGTATCTAATAGACAAGACAAACCCCGATTATGGATATGGTGCACTTGACAACAAATGGAAGGTCACAGAATCCGGAAGCTACACCATCACTTTAAATCAAGCAACAGAAACGCTTACCATCATTAAAAACTAAAACATACGTACACCATGAAAAAGATATTTTATTTAGTATCATGCTTCATGCTTTTTGCCTCATGCAAAGATGAAAACGCAACAACGGGAATCAATCCGTCAGACCATTCGGGAGGAGATGTGTCTGTCAGCATTACAGCCGGTCCAAAAATCCGGCTCACCACAGACAAAGCCTGCTACGCCCCGGGAGAAAACGTCCAGTTCACTGCAGAAGGACAAATCCCTGCCGGAACAAAAATCCGTTACCGTCAATTAGAGGAAGTGATTGCAGAACAGGACTATACCGGAAACTCATGGAACTGGGCTCTTCCGGAACAAGACTTTACCGGCTATATGGCCGAAATCTATTCGTCATCAAACGGTATAGAAACCATCTACGGAACCATTGCCATAGATGCTTCGAGCGACTGGAAACGTTTCCCCAGATACGGCTTTGTAGCGGATTTTGGAAAAAAGACCGATGAAACCATTCAAGACGAAATGAACTTCCTGAAGCGTTGCCATATCAACGGCGTGCAGTTTCAGGATTGGCACAACAAACACCACTGGCCGCTTGGAAGCACGCACGACGGACAGGTTCTCAACATATACAAAGATATTGCCAATCGGGACGTATATGCTGAAACCATCGAAAAATACATCAACATACAACATACATATGGCATGAAATCAATTTTCTACAACCTCTGCTTCGGAGCCCTCGCAGATGCACGCGAAGATGGGGTCAGCGATTCATGGGGACTCTATAAAGACTATGCAGCCAAGACTCGCGACTCCCATGATCTGCCTGACGGATGGAAAAGCGACATTTACCTGACAGACCCGGGAAACCTTGCCTGGCAAAAGTATCTGGCAGAACGGAATGCAGACGTATATAATCAGTTTGATTTCGACGGGTATCAGATTGATCAGTTAGGCGATCGCGGAACGGTATTCAACGTATACGGTAAAGAAGTGGATCTTCCGGAAGGATACGCGTCATTCATCAAAGCAATGAAAGAAGCACATCCTGACAAACGTCTGGTCATGAATGCCGTAAGCAGATATGGAAGTAAAAATATCGCGCAAAGCGGAGCTGTAGACTTTCTGTACAATGAAGTCTGGGGAAAAGATGCCGACCGCACTGAAGCGAAATTCAGCCACCTCAAACAAATCATCGACGAAAATGCAAACTACAGTGGCAACCGACTGAATACGGTATTCGCAGCCTACATGAACTATAGGCTTGCCGACAACAAAGGACAGTTCAACACTCCGGGCGTACTGCTCACTGATGCTGTAATGTTCGCTTTGGGAGGGTCGCATTTAGAACTCGGACCGCACATGCTGTGCAAAGAATACTTCCCGAACAACAACCTGACCATGAGCGAAGAATTAAAGCAAGCTATTGTACACTACTACGACTTTCTCACCGCTTATCAGAATGTCCTGCGTGATGAAGGCACCCTAAACACATCAGTTGACCTTGAATCGGCCGACGGAAAGTTTACCGTCAGCCAATGGCCTCCACAAACAGAAACGCTATGCGTCATCGCTCGCAATCTGAAAGACAAAGATATCATCCATCTACTGAACTTCTCGCAGGCAAACAGCGACGAATGGCGTGACGACGACGGAACCATGCCGGAACCTATTCTTACGGAAAACCCCAAGTTCAGTTTCCGTCCTTCACGCCCAGTCAAAGGAATCTGGATGGCTTCGCCGGACTTTGCGGGAGGAGCGTTGTGCCCTATCGGATTCAAAACAAACGGCGACCGACTGGAAATGAAACTCCCCTCATTAAAATACTGGGACATGCTGATTATTGAATATAAATAACCTCATAATATTATTGACACCATGAAAATCAAACTTACACTTGCCGTTCTCTTGCTGGGAGCCATCACATCTCATGCAAAAGTTATCCAATCACCTAACGGACAAATATCAATAGATTTCCGGCTGAAAAACGGAATACCGACTTATAAGGTTAATTACAAAGAGATACCGGTCATCAAAGAAAGCAAACTGGGAGTGGAACTGCGTGAAGGGAACAACCTCATGGACGGGTTTGAACAAGTCAACATCTCGACATCTTCTTTCGACGAAACCTGGCAACCTGTATGGGGAGAAGTGAAAGAAATCCGAAACCATTACAACGAAATGGTGGCCGAGCTGAAACAGCCTGCAACCAACCGCTACATGAACATTCGCTTCCGTGTTTACGACGACGGAGTAGGATTCCGCTATGAGTTCCCGCAACAGAAGAATCTGGTCTATTTTACCATAAAGGAAGAACATACCCAATTTGCGCTGACAGGTGACCATACAGCCTGGTGGATTCCCGGCGATTATGACACGCAAGAATATGATTATACACAATCCAAACTGTCTGAGATACGCGGACTTCTCCGGAACGCAGTCACGTCGAATGCCTCGCAGACTGTTTTCTCAGAAACAGGAGTACAAACTTCTCTGCAAATGAAAACGGCAGAAGGACTGTACATCAACCTGCATGAAGCCGCACTGACAGACTATTCATGCATGCATCTCAATCTGGACGACAAAAACATGATCTTCGAATCCTGGCTGACTCCAGATGCAGAAGGTTACAAGGGCCGGCTTCAAACGCCTTGCCATTCACCTTGGCGTACGATTATCGTTTCAGATAATGCATGCGACATTCTCGCATCACATCTCATTCTGAATCTGAACGAACCTTGCAAACTGGAAGACACTTCTTGGATAAAACCCGTAAAATATGTAGGTGTATGGTGGGAAATGATTACCGGAAAAGGAACATGGTCATACACAAATGCCTTGCCGTCTGTCAAGTTAGAAAACTGCGACTACAGCAAACTCCCAAAGAATGGAACACATTCTGCCAACAACGATAATGTGAAACGCTACATCGATTTTGCGGCAGAACACGGATTCGACCAAGTATTGGTGGAAGGATGGAACATTGGATGGGAAGACTGGTTTGGCAATCAAAAAAATTATGTATTCGACTTCGTAACTCCCTACCCTGACTTTGACATCAAAGCACTGAACGAATATGCGCACTCTAAAGGTGTCCGGCTGATGATGCATCATGAAACTTCAGGCTCTTCCGTCAACTACGAACGGCACCTCGAAGCAGCCTACCAACTGATGAACAAATACGGATACAATTCCGTAAAAAGCGGATATGTAGGCAACATGCTTCCTTATGGGGAACATCACTACGGCCAGTGGATGAACGACCATTACCTGCATTGTGTAAAAGAAGCTGCCAAACATAAGATTATGGTAAATGCGCACGAAGCTGTACGCCCAACAGGTTTGTGCCGCACATATCCGAATCTGATAGGCAATGAATCTGCAAGAGGAACCGAATACCAAGCTTTCGGCGGAAGCAAACCTTTTCATACAACAATACTCCCGTTTACCCGTTTACAGGGGGGACCGATGGACTATACGCCGGGAATATTCGAAATGGACATTGAAAAGATCAATCCGAACAACCATTCGCATGTAAACGCAACCATAGCCAACCAACTGGCTCTGTACGTAACAATGTACAGTCCACTGCAGATGGCAGCAGACATCCCCGAAAACTATGAAAGATTTATGGACGCATTTCAGTTTATCAAAGATGTAGCTGTGGATTGGGATGACAGCAAATACCTGGAAGCAGAACCGGGCAAATTTATCACCGTTGCACGCAAAGCAAAAGACACTGGTAACTGGTTTGTGGGGTGTGTAGCGGGCGATGCCGAACACACGTCAAAAATTACATTGGATTTTCTGGATGCCGACAAGAAATATATCGCAACAGTCTATGCAGATGGAAAGGATGCCGACTACAAGACCAACCCTCAATCGTATACAATCAAAAAAGGAATCGTTACGAACAAAACCAAACTGAATTTAAGAGCTGTCGCTGCCGGAGGATATGCCATCAGCATCATAGAGGCAAAAGATACATCTGAATTAAAAGGCCTGAAAAAGCTCTGAACAAAGAGCAACTGACTAAAAGAAAGAAGGCGTGCCAAAACAAATTGGGCTATCAAAAAGTAATATCATATTGAATGAAGTAAACATCTAGCATGTATCATGCTTATATTTCCGAGATCCTTCGCTTCGTTCAGGATGACAAAATGAAAGCTAATTATATTTCGACACACCTTCTTTTTCTTTATATTTCTCCCGAAAAATCAGAACTGAAATTTCTCCAGCTTCATTTCAGCCAGACTCTGGATTTTCGGAACCAATGCAGTGAAATGAGCCGACTGTTCGTGTGCACTCAGGCTTTCAGCGTCTTTCCACGTTTCACAAATCATCAGCACATCCGGACGGGTTGC
Organism: Bacteroides gallinaceum; assembly: GCF_030373775.1. NCBI lineage: Bacteria > Pseudomonadati > Bacteroidota > Bacteroidia > Bacteroidales > Bacteroidaceae > Bacteroides > Bacteroides gallinaceum. The sequence goes on from NZ_JAUDEN010000002.1 coordinate 10,791, forward strand.
GCTCTGAAACAGATCATAAGCTATGCAACCGTTGTCTTTCAACGAAGCGGCAACAAGTTCCTTTGCGGCTTCAACTACAGCGGCGTGATTCTTCTCGTCCGCCTGAATAAAAACATTAAGTCTAATCATATTTCTTGAAATTAAAAATGAAAATTACCATTCGATAAACTTGCCGCGTTCCTTGCGCTCTTTCAGCAGCTCGTGCAGACGGGCATTCTTCGAGTGAGCGATAAACCGGCGGCCGAAAATATTAGGGATGGCTACTCCCAATGAAATGCACATGATTATGAGGCCGGAATTTACGCCGCTCTCGATTGCTTTCACCAACGGGGTCACCTGCTCGGCTGTCTGGACATTCATGTTGATCAGTCCGAACAGCATACGATACATAAGTACTCCCGGAATCATCGGAATCACCGAAGGAATGGTCAGCACGTGATTCGGCACATGAAACCAGTGGACCGCCTTGATGGCAATCAGGCTGACCACAACAGCGCCGGTAAACGAACCGATAACCAATCCCATATCCAGACCGATATTGTCGGTGCTGGGACCCAGATTGACAAAATTGCGCGTGCAAACGGCAATGATGCCGCCGATGGCAACCACCCAAAGCAGGCGGCGCTGGATATTGAAAATCATGGAGAATCCCATGGCCGAAATGGCAGCGGCAATCGCATACTCCAGATAATTGTGGTGCGGAACCATGCTGATGGTCGGGAAAAAGTTGTCTACCTGACAGAGCTTCACGGCAAAAGCGATGCCGAACGCCATGGCCGAAACCATCAGCAGCGTATTGACGGCACGCACGATGCCGACCTGAATGTAATTGTCAAGCATATCATCCACAAAGTTTATCAAAGGAACACCCGGAACAATAAACAGGGCACAGGCCAGCAGCGGATGCCACGGTGTAGAAGTCCAATCGCCAGGAAGCAAGGTTGTAGCCCATGCAACAACGGTGGCAACAAAGGCAGAAATGGCAATGCCCATATAATGGTTCAGACCGGACTCGTTGCAGATCTGACGAAGACGCATTCCCAGAATGGCAGCGATTGAAGCATACAGAAAGGCCATCCAGTCGCAGCCGAACTGAACGCAAAATCCGCCGCATGCAAAACCCGCTCCAACGGCCACCTGCCAAGGAGTGTAATTGCGCTTCTTGGTACGAATCTTTTCCAGCTCTTCCTCATACTTGTCAAGCGAATAGTCATTCTCGATGGCCCGCCAGGAAAGCTTGCTGATTTCCGAAATGGCCGTCATATTCACGCCATGCCCCTCAATCCGCTGGAACTTGGTGAAAGAATAGTCACCGTCGCTCACATTCACCATCAGCATCGTGAAGCTGACGTTGATGTGGAGTTTCTCTTCCGGAATACCCAGATAAGCAGCCGTACGCTTCATGTTACGTACAATACGGTTTGTGTCTGCCAGACTTTCCACCAATACTTTCCCCGTGCGCAGCAAAAGATCGACCCTACGATGCAGCAGCTGGTCGTGGGCCTTTACAGTCGTTTCTAAATGTTCCTCTAATTCCATGTTGTTTAAAGATTTTTTCCGGGTGCAAAATTACGAAAATATATGAACGGAAATCATATCTCCGCCTGAAAACTGACTCAAATCTTTCCGTGGCCGGACACGAAGGGAACAAAGAACAGACGGGCGGACATACCGGAAATTCCCGGCATACAACGGACCAGACTTTACGTTCCACGCTCGAACTATACAGTCCTGCCTTCAAACCATAGATTTTATCGGGATGACCCGGAGTTTCGGGAAGATGATTGCGGACGTCCGATTTTTGTCTTACCTTTGCACACACGAAGTCATCAGAAAACATGCGCAGACATTCAAGAATAGAAGAAGAAAAAAGGACGGTAGAACAGATGATCCGGCTTTATTGCCGGCACAGGGAAGGCAACGAAGAGCTGTGCGGTTCGTGCAGGCAGCTTCTGGAATATGCGCACGCAAGGCTCTCCCGCTGTCCGTTCGGGGAAAAGAAGAAAACCTGCCGGAAATGTCCGGTTCACTGCTACAAGCCCGATATGAAGCGGAGAATTGGGGAGGTCATGAAATATGCAGGGCCGAGAATGCTGCTGCATCACCCCGTTTCAGCCCTCAAGCACATGTGGAGAGAACAGTTTGTGTAGAATAAATCCACAGTTCTTCCACACAAGCATTTAGCCCGGATCTATTTATGGATTTGAATATCAACCAATAGAATAATTTCTTATCTTTGGCATATATATTGCTTTTGCTACAAGGTTTCTATAAACAACAAATAGAATAATAGATATGAAACGTTTTTTGTCTGTAAAGGATTTAAAGATTAGAAGGAAACAAACCATCTATGCGGCAATATGCATAGCAGTAATCATCGCGGCTTATCTGATTCTGACCCACAAGCCCAAGCCGGCTCCCGAGCTTCCGATCGTACATGCCACGCCTGCCCTCAAACAGGATGTGGAAATATACGGCGATTATGTAGGAAGAGTAAGAGCGCAGCAGTTCGTCGAAGTGCGCGCCCGTGTGGAAGGCTTTCTCGAACAGATGCTGTTTGAAGAAGGCACACAGGTGAAACGGAACCAGGTTCTGTTCATTATCAACCAGGACCAGTATCAGGCAAAAGTAGACAAGGCGCGCGCCCAGCTGAAAAAAGACGAGGCTACGGCGCGGAAGGCCGAACGCGACCTGAACCGTATCCGCCCGCTTTACGAACAGAATGCGGCCAGCCAGCTCGACCTGGACAATGCGACAGCCGCCTATGAAACGGCTGTGGCCAGCGTCGGCATGAGCCAGGCCGATTTGGACCAGGCAGAGCAGGAACTTGGATACACCGTGGTGCGCTCCCCGATTTCCGGACAGATCAGCGAACGCCATGTCGACCTCGGTACGCTGGTAGGCACATCGGGCAAGTCGCTGCTCGCAACCATCGTAAAGAGCGACACCGTGCTGATCGACTTCAGCATGACGGCGCTTGATTACCTCAAAAGCAAAGAACGCAACATCATCATAGGCCAGAAGGATTCTACCCGCTCCTGGCAACCGACCGTAACCATCACATTGCCGGACAACAGCATTTATCCGTATAAAGGACTGGTGGACTTTGCCGAACCGCAGGTTGATCCCAAAACCGGAACATTCTCTGTGCGCGCAGAAATGAACAACCCCGAGCACGTGCTTCTTCCGGGACAGTTCACAAAAGTCAGGCTGCTTCTCGATGTGCGTGAGAATGCGACGGTTGTCCCCCAAAAGGCTATCATCATCGAAAAAGGAGGCTCCTACATTTATGTGATGCGCAAAGACTCCACTGCTGAAAAGCGTTTTGTCGAACTGGGCCCCGAATTCGGAAACAACATCGTAATCGAACGGGGACTGATACCAGGAGAAATGATTGTGGACGAAGGCTACCACAAGCTGACCCCGGGAGTCAAAATGCGTTTGGGAGAAGCCCCCAAAGAAGAAGAAAACAAGGACGAATAAACCACATAATTCTAAACGTAGCAATCCATGAAAGTGAGTTTCTTTATCGATCGGCCCGTATTCTCGATCGTCATCTCCATATTGATAGTCATCATCGGTATCATCGGACTTACCATGCTGCCTATCGACCAATACCCTCAGATCACTCCTCCGGTGGTGAAAATCAGCGCGTCTTATCCGGGTGCAAGTGCTTTGACCGTATCGCAGGCCGTAGCCACCCCCATCGAGCAGGAACTGAACGGTACGCCGGGCATGCTCTATATGGAATCGAACAGTTCCAACTCCGGAGGATTTTCGGCAACGGTAACGTTCGACATATCCGCCAACCCGGATTTGGCGGCCGTCGAAATCCAGAACCGCATCAAGCTGGCCGAATCGCGCTTGCCCGCCGAAGTGGTGCAAAACGGTATCGAAATCGAAAAGCAGGCGGCAAGCCAGCTTATGACCATCTGTCTGACTTCGAACGATCCGAAGTTCGATGAAATCTATCTGAGCAATTTCGCCACGCTGAACGTGCTCGACCTTCTCCGCCGTATTCCGGGCGTAGGCCGCGTATCAAACATAGGCAGCCGCTATTACGCCATGCAAATCTGGCTTGACCCGGCTCGCCTGGCTAATTTCGGCCTGACCGTACAAGACGTGCAGAACGCGCTGAAGGACCAGAACCGTGAATCGGCTGCCGGAGTGCTCGGACAGCAGCCCGTAAACGGACTCGACATCACCATTCCAATCACGGCCCAGGGACGTCTGTCATCGGTGGCCCAATTCGAAGAGATCGTGCTGCGCGCCAATTCCGACGGCTCGCTGATCCGTATGCGCGACGTGGCACGCGTATCGCTCGAAGCGCAGTCATACAATACAGAAAGCGGTATCAACGGAGGAAACGCTGCCGTTCTGGGAGTTTACATGCTGCCCGGAGCCAACGCGATGGACGTAGCCGAACGGGTAAAGGCCACCATGGACGAAATCAGCCAGAACTTCCCGGAAGGAATGAAATATGAAGTGCCGTTCGACATGACGACTTACATTTCCGAGTCAATCCATGAAGTATACAAGACACTGTTCGAAGCGTTGTTTCTGGTGATCGTTGTGGTATTCCTCTCTCTCCAGAGCTGGCGCGCCACCCTGATTCCTACCATAGCCGTGCCGATTTCATTGATCGGAACATTCGGTTTCATGCTTATCTTCGGCTTCTCGCTGAACATTCTGACATTGCTCGGACTGGTTCTTGCCATCGGTCTGGTTGTGGACGACGCCATTGTGGTTGTTGAAAACGTGGAACGCATCATGGAAGAAGAGCATCTGAGCCCGTATGAGGCAACGAAAAAAGCGATGGACGGACTGACAGGCGCACTGATCGCCACTTCGATGGTGCTGGCCGCCGTATTCGTTCCGGTAAGTTTCTTGTCGGGAATCACCGGACAGCTATATCGCCAGTTCAGTATCACCATTGCAGTTTCGGTGCTGCTGTCAACCGTAGTGGCGCTCACCCTGAGTCCTGTCATGTGTTCGTTGATTCTCAAGCCGCAAGATCCGAACAAGCCTAAAAACCGCGTATTCCGGGCCATCAACCGATGGCTGGACCTCGGCAACCGCAAATATGTTTCCGGAATCAGCAGAATCATCAAGCACCCCAAACGGATCACGGCAGGATTCGGCATGGTGCTCGTGTTCATCTTCGTGCTCTACCGGCTGATTCCAACCAGCTTCCTTCCCACGGAAGACCAGGGCTATTTCACCGTCGAGCTGGAAATGCCTGAAGGCACGACACTCGAACGCACACGCATCATAACCAACCGGGCCGTCAGCTACCTGATGAAGAATCCCGCCGTAGAATATGTGCAGAACGTAACCGGAACCAGTCCTCGTGTCGGCACAAGCCAGGCCAGAAGCACACTGACCGTCATTCTGAAAGAATGGAAAGAACGCGACGATACAACAATCGAAGAGGTGATGGCAGATGTCCAGAACGAGTTTGAAAAATATCCGGAATGCAAAGTCTATCTCTCCACACCGCCCGTAATTCCGGGACTGGGTACTTCCGGAGGTTTCGAAATGCAGCTGGAGGCACGCGGCGACGCTACTTATGAAAACCTCGTGCAAGCGGCCGACACATTGATGTATTACGCCTCGCAACGAAAGGAGCTGAGCGGACTTTCATCCTCATTGCAGGCCGAAATACCGCAGCTCTACTTCGATGTAGACCGCGACAAGGTAAAGCTTTCGGGCGTTCCCATGGCAGACGTATTCACCACGATGAAAGCATACACCGGTTCGCTCTATGTAAACGACTTCAACATGTTCAACCGTATCTACCGCGTATACATACAGGCGGAAGCGCCCTATCGCGAACACCGCGACAACATCAACCTGTTTTTCGTGCGCGGCAGCTCGGGCAACATGATTCCGCTCACCGCACTCGGAAACACTGAATACACAACCGGTCCGGGAAGCATCAAACGGTTCAACATGTTCAACACGGCAATCATCCGCGGAACGGCCGCACACGGCTACAGTTCCGGACAGGCTATGGAACTGATAGAGCAACTGGCCGAAGAACACTTGCCCGACAATATAGGCGTAGAATGGAGCGGACTTTCCTATCAGGAGAAACAGGCAGGAGGACAGACAGGCATGATTCTTACGCTGGTATTCCTGTTCGTGTTCCTGTTCCTTGCTGCACTGTATGAAAGCTGGAGCGTCCCGATAGCCGTCCTGCTTTCGCTTCCTGTCGCCGCACTGGGCGCATACGCCGGCGTCGCACTGTGCGGGCTGGAAAACGACACGTATTTCCAGATTGGCCTTGTCATGCTGGTCGGACTGGCTGCGAAGAATGCCATTCTGATCGTCGAATTTGCCAAAGACGAAGTAGATGCGGGAAAGAATGTGATTGATGCGGCCCTGCACGCATCCCACCTGCGGTTCCGTCCGATTCTGATGACTTCATTGGCATTCATTCTCGGCATGGTTCCGCTGGTCATCGCATCGGGTCCGGGAGCGGCCAGCCGCCAGGCCATCGGCACAGGCGTATTCTTTGGCATGATTGTGGCTGTAACAGTCGGCATCTTCCTGGTTCCTTTCTTCTTTGTCATGATCTACAAAGCGAAAAACAAGATTAAACCGAAACATGCAAAATAATCATTCAATATGAAATATTCGAAAACAACATACCGGCTCCTGACCGTAGCATTGGCAACCTTCCTGCTGGGAAGCTGCCAATTGGGAAAGCATTATACACGTCCGGATCTGAAACTGCCTGAAACGCTCGACAGCCTCAGCGTTGACACCGCTTCAATCGGCGACTACGCATGGGAAGAATTGTATACAGACACCACGCTGCAAGCACTTATCAGAAAGACACTGACCTACAACAAGGACATGCTGATTGCCGCGGCAAGAGTAAAGGAACTCGCGGCGAGCAAGCGGATTCAGGTGGCCAACATGCTGCCTCAGGTAGGTCTGAGAGTCTATGCTGAACGTGAAAGAGAAAACTATGGGGGCAACCATTATTCGATGGACGACGAGTTTGATCTGAAAGGAACCGTAAGCTGGGAAATAGACCTCTGGGGAAAGCTCCGCTGGGCGAAAGACAAGAGCGTGGCCGAATTTCTCGGATCCATCGAAAACCAGCGGGCCTTGAAAATGAGCCTGATCGCTGAAGTAGCCCAATCTTATTTTGAACTGGTAGCACTCGACAACGAACTGTCTATCGTAAAGCAAACGGTGGACGCACGCCGTGAAAGCCTCCACTTGGCCCGCATCCGTTATGAAGGAGGACTGACGTCAGAAACAGCTTTCAGACAGGCTCAGGTGGAATTGGCACGCACCGCTACCCTTGTGCCTGATCTGGAACGGCAGATCACACTGAAAGAAAACGAAATCGCATTCCTTACCGGAGAATATCCCCACCATATCAATCGCTCCGTGCTTCCGGAAGACGTGATGTTCCCGGTCAGCCTGCCAGTCGGACTGCCCTCCAGCCTGCTGGAACGCCGCCCGGATGTGCGCCAGGCAGAGCAGGCACTTATCGCCGCCAATGCAGACGTAGGGATTGCTTTCACCAGCCTGTTCCCCTCGCTTACGCTGAACGCCAGCTACGGAGGCGAAAGCGACCTGCTGAGCGAACTGCTGAAATCTCCCTGGCATCTGCTGAGCGCCAATCTGCTGCAGCCGGTCTTTACATGGGGCAAGAACCGCGCACGGCTGAAAGCACAGAAAGCGGCACTTGAAGGAGCAACCCACCAGTATGAGAAGGTTGTCTTGAACGCTTTCAAGGAAGCATACAATGCCATCGCAGAATTCAACAAGATCAAGGAAATCTATGAAACGCGCCTGCGGCTGGAACAATCATCAAAGAGTGCGCTCGACCTGGCGCAGCTGCAATATATGAACGGTGTCATCGCATACATGGACTTGCTGGATGCCCAGCGTGGATATCTTGAAGCCCAGATCAGCCTCAGCAACGCCATCCGTGACAAACAGATTACGATGGTTCATCTGTACAAGGCACTCGGCGGAGGATGGAAAGAATAGACACATAGAAAAACAAAGGAGGCAAAGCGTATCGTTGGCAGCCTTGTGCTTCAGGCCGATACCCTTTGCCTCCTTCAGTTTCTATGCTTCCGCTCGCTTTCAGCGTGCGCCGTCTTTCTCCTTTTTCAGCAGATCACGAATTTCCGCCAGCAGCTTCACTTCATCCGACGGTGGAGGCGGAACCGGCTTTGCCGCTTCTTCCTTCTTTTTCTTGCTCAGCGTGTTAATGGCCTTTACCATCAGGAAAACGGAAACAGCTATGATCAGAAAGTCAAAAGTCACCTGAATAAAGTTTCCGTAATTCAGCGAAACTTCCGGAGAAACCACCGCATCGCCGTCCATTACAGCCGGCTTGATGGTCCACTTCAATTGGGAAAAATTAATTCCTCCAACCAACAGACCGACAAGCGGCATTATCACATCAGCTACCAGCGATGAAACAATCTTTCCGAAAGCACCGCCGATAATCACACCCACAGCCATGTCGATAACATTACCGCGCATGGCAAACGTCTTGAATTCTTGTAAAATTTTTCCCATAAGCTAAAAAAATAAATGTTCATTTTCCAAACAACAACTGACAGTCACGCTTTGCCGCAGGAACAGTCCACTCTTCCGGAACAAAACGCCACTGGTTCAACGGCTCCGGACTCAACACGCCAGCCTTCTCGATTTCCTGCATCAAATAAAAGCGCAGGTCCTTGTCGGTCGAGAAGATGATGCGTTCCGCCAGCTCAGCCTTTGGTATTCCCGCGCCTTTGGTCAGCAAATCTCCTCCCCCATTGCCACGATACGAATTTACGGCCACCTTGTAAATCTTGTCCATATCAAAAGGCGTTCCGTCGGCCATACTCCTGACAGTTATCTTTTTTCCTTCAGGCTTTGTCACATCCACCGTATAAATGATTCCCGCAGCCGAATCAAAGTTGAAACTCGGATTCTTGAAGCGGCCGAAGCCGTTGTCCTTTTCATTAAGCAGAATCAGGTGATCATCGGCCTGCTGCATTCTGCCGGTCCACAGCGCATACGACATCTCCAGAAAGTCCTTGATCTCACGTCCGCTCAGTTCCATCACATACAGCAGGTTTTCATACTTATACAGATTGAACATGTCACTCATATAGATGTCGCCTTTCCTGATTTCGGCTGTGGCGGAAAGCGGCGCGCAGAACGAAATGTCGGCACCGGTAATCTTCAGCTGGAGGCGGTGAATCAGGTCGACAAAGGCAGAAGGGCCGAAAAAGGCGTCTTTCGAAGAAATGGTTCTGTCTATGCTCCCGATCTTGCGCGCGACAAAACGGCTCACCGCATCATACTGGGAGTGAAAGGTCTTCATGAAATCCTCGTCCACCTCATAATCATCCATGCTGACCAGCTTGCCGGAAACAGACTTCCCTGCTACCTTTCCCATCTTATCCTTCCGAATCTCCAGAGTCACCTCCGCCACTGTCCGCGCCATGTTTGCCGGATTGACCAGCAAGACAGAATCGCCCGCCGCATTGACTGTCTTTTCGCACGCCCGCACATGGTCATGTCCCATAAACACCACATCGAAACCCGGAACATTCCTTGCAACCAGAGCCGAAGCGTTCTCCACCACATTGTCGAGTTTGTTACCTTCCGGCCCGGAATGGAACAGTCCGACCAGCACGTCCGGACGCTCTTTCTCGCGGATAATGTCCACCCATTTCCGTGCAGCCTGCTCCATATCTTCAAAGCGGAGTCCGCTCCACAATCTTTCGGGCAGCCACGAAGGTATCGACGGAGTAATCATGCCTAACACGGCAATCCGCACTCCCTCCTTTTCAAACACCCGGTAAGGAGGAAGGTAAGGCTTGCCGGTTTTCACGTCGGTGACATTGGCTCCAAGCACCGGAAAGCCGCAGTCACGGATCCACCGGTCGTACACGGCATGTCCGGTTTCTATATCATGGTTTCCCATATTGCCGACATCATAGCGCATATAGTTCAGCATTTCCGCATTCAAATGCAGCGAAGCCGTATCAATGTAGTTATAATAATAGGCTGTAGGCTGTCCCTGAAGGATATCACCGTTATCCATCAGAATCACATTCTCCCCGTATTCCTTACGGAGCCTCTTCACATAATCAGACACACGCGCCAGACTTCCCTTCATCGGCTTGCGATTGATGAAGTCATACGGAAAATAACAGCCATGAACGTCACTTGTTTCTACCAGTTTCAACGTTACCGTATGGACATCCGACGCCAACAGTTGCACACGCATCATACCCAACAAAGTCATCAAACAAATCAAATATTTCATATGTAAAAATTAAATAAAAAAACGAACGACAATATGTCAGAACTTCTGCAAAGATACAAAACTTGTCACACCATAAAAATCCATCACGCATAAATTATTGAAGAGGAATGACAATACGGCTCTCATGGCCGCCTGCTGGCATAAATTTTGCAGCACTCCGGTTAACAAAACAAACAGACAATATGGCTTTTATAGACTATTACAAAGTACTTGGGGTTGACAAAAATGCAACTCAGGATGACATCAAGAAGGCTTTCCGCAAGCTGGCGCGAAAATATCATCCGGACTTGAATCCCAATGACCCGACGGCCAAAGACAAATTCCAGGCCATCAATGAGGCCAACGAGGTTTTGAGTGATCCGGAAAAGCGCAAGAAGTATGATGAATATGGAGAGCAGTGGAAACATGCGGATGAGTTTGAAGCGCAGCGGAAAGCATACGAAGCACAAGGCGGAGGGCCGGGAGGACACGCAGAATACTGGTATTCTGCCGACGGACAACACTTTACCGGAGGATTCGGAAGCGGAGGAATGCATGGATTCGGAGGAAACGCAAGCGGTTTCTCCGATTTCTTCGAAGAACTTTTCGGACACCGAGGAGCTGCAAACGGAGGAAGAGGCCGAGGCGGATACCGGGGACAAGACATCGAAGGAGAACTCCCGCTTACGCTGCGCGAGGCTGCAACCACTCACAAGCAGACATTCACAATCAACGGCGAAACATTGCGCATCACCGTTCCGGCGGGCGTCGCAGACGGACAGGTCATCAAGCTGAAAGGGCATGGCGGAAAAGGTATGAACGGAGGACCTGACGGAGATCTGTACATCACATTCACCGTTGCCGACGACCCGGACTTCAAACGGAAAGGCAACGACCTGTATACAGACATAAACATTGACCTGTATACGGCGGTCCTGGGCGGCGAAGTGACAATTCACACGCTCGACGGGCAGGTAAAGCTGAAAGTACGCCCCGGAACCCAGAACGGCGCGAAAGTCCGGCTCAAGGGCAAGGGATTTCCTGTCTATAAGGAAGAAGGCGCTTTCGGCGACCTGATAGTGACTTACCATGTTTCTATACCGACCAACCTGACGGATAAGCAGAAAGACCTGTTCCGGCAGCTTCAGCAAGGATAACCTTTAAAAACGACAGATTATGCAAAACAATTTGATCATTATAGACGACTATTGCAGCCACTGCCACATCGAGCCAGACTTTGTGATGATGCTGGGAGAAGACGGACTGATTGACGTGGAGGTAAAAGACAACATAAGCTACTTTCCCGCCGACCAGCTGGCTGAACTTGAAAGATACACCCACCTGTATTACGACCTTTCGATCAACATAGCCGGCATCGATGCCATCCGCCACTTGCTCAACCGCATGGAAGAGATGCAGAATGAAATCCGCCGGCTGCAGAACGAATTGCGCTTCTACAAATGACGTTCGGCTGGCGCAGAACAACGAGAACACAGAAGCACAGGGCCCGAACTTCGAGTCCCGTACAGCAGGGCAGAATCTTTAAGTAAAAATGAGATCATCAGAAACACAGATTTTCGCAGATTAAAAGCAGACAATCAGCACTATCATCTGCGGAAATCCGCGTTAATCTGCGTTTCCGAACAGACAGATTTTGTATAAACGAATTCTCAACATCCGCTTATATCCAGCCCAGAGGTGCATATCTCCAGCCTGAAGGCAGCGTTTTTCCGAAGTTCATAATTTTAAATCCTGGTGTTGCCAATCCAAAAGAAAAGTGTATATTTGCACTATGTGGAAAGAAAAATTAGGAAATTATCTGATAGACATTTCCAAATATGTCTTGACGGGAATTGTCATCGCATCCTTGTTTAAGGATGTAGAAGACAAAAGATTTTTAATCTATACACTTGGATTATTAGTCGCAATGGCAACATTAATAGCGGGTCTGATTCTGTCAAATAAGAAAAAGGAGGATAAATAATGGAATCAATTTTTGTTTTATCAGCAATAGGATTACCATGCGTCATATTTCTGTTATGGTGCCTTACTCCCAAAGGGAAAAAATGGCTCAAAGACAATCACATGATTTGAGAAGCTTTCAGACCGCATTCAAAAAAGCATTAAAAAAAACGACATAAGAAACAGAATCGCGCGGACTTTTCAGATGCAACTTTCTGCAAGAGTCCGCGTGATTCTGTGTAAAAACGAAAACGATTTATATGGAAGAATTCAGCCGAATGATCGCGGCAGCCCTCAAGCTGCCGGAACACCGTGTCAGCAATACCTTGAAACTGCTGCTGGGAGGTGCAACCATTCCTTTTATCAGCCGATACCGGAAAGAAGCCACCGGCGGACTGGACGAAGTGCAGATAGGTGAGATACAAGCCAATTATGACAAACTGACCGAACTGGCGAAACGGAAAGAAACCATTCTTTCAACCATCGGAGAACAGGGCAAACTGACCGATGAGCTGCGCTCCCGGATCTCGGGATGCTGGAACCCGACCGAACTGGAGGATATCTATCTTCCCTATAAGCCGAAACGCAAAACACGCGCAGAGGCTGCCCGGCAAAAAGGACTGGAACCGCTGGCCATGCTGATCATGCTCCAGCGCGAAAACAATCTGACGGCCAAAGTGCGCAGTTTTGTCAAAGGCGAAGTGGAAAATGAAGAAGAAGCGCTGAAAGGGGCGCGCGATATCATCGCCGAGCAGGTAAGCGAAAACGAGGGGGCGCGCAACACGGTAAGAAATGCCTTCGCGCGCGAAGCCGTCATCACGGCAAAGGTGGTGAAAGGCAAGGAAACCGAAGAAAACGCAGCCAAATACAGAGATTACTTTGACTTCAGCGAGCCACTGAAAAAATGCACTTCACACCGCCTGCTGGCCATCCGGCGGGGAGAGTCGGAAGGTATTCTGAAAGTATCCATTTCTCCGGACGACACCGGCTGCACCGAAAAACTGGAACGGAAATATGTAAAGGGAAACAATGAATGCGCCCGTCAGGTAGCGGAAGCTGTGGCAGACGCATACAAACGCCTGATAAAGCCGGGCATCGAAACCGAATTCGCCGCCGCAAGCAAAGAGAAAGCCGACGAAGAAGCCATCCATGTTTTTGCCGGAAACCTTCGCCAGCTGCTTCTGGCTCCTCCGCTGGGGCAGAAACGGGTGCTGGGAATCGACCCGGGATACAGAACTGGATGCAAAGTGGTTTGCCTTGACGCGCAGGGCACACTTCTTCACAACGAGGCCATTTATCCCCATCCGCCCAAATCAGAATACCAGCAGGCGGCACGCAAACTGACAAAGCTTGTAGAACAATACAAAATCGAAGCCATCGCCATCGGAAACGGAACGGCAAGCCGGGAAACGGAACAGTTCGTTACATCCCTGCGTTTCGACCGGGAAATCCAGGTGTTTGTGGTCAGCGAAGACGGGGCTTCCATCTATTCCGCATCCAAGCTTGCCCGCGAAGAATTTCCCGACTACGACGTTACCGTGCGCGGAGCGGTGTCTATCGGACGCAGACTGATGGATCCGCTGGCGGAGCTGGTGAAGATCGACCCGAAATCCATCGGCGTAGGGCAATACCAGCACGATGTCGACCAGACCAAACTGAAAGCATCGCTCGACCAGACTGTGGAAAGCTGCGTCAATCTGGTAGGCGTAAACGTGAACACCGCAAGCAAGCACCTGCTGACATACGTTTCGGGACTGGGACCGGCACTCGCCAAAAACATCGTGGACTACCGCACGGAGAACGGACCGTTCCAGTCGCGCAAGGAACTGCTGAAAGTGCCCCGCATGGGAGCAAAAGCCTTTGAACAATGCGCTGGATTCCTGCGGATTCCGCACGCAAAGAACCCGCTGGACAATTCTGCCGTTCATCCCGAGAGCTATCCGATTGTAGAGCAGATGGCCAAGGATATGAACTGTTCTGTAACCGACCTCATAAAAGACAAGACGCTGCGCAGCCGGATAAAAGTGGAAAACTACATTTCCGACACTGTAGGACTCCCTACGTTAAACGACATCATGCAGGAACTCGACAAGCCAGGGCGTGACCCGCGGCAAAAAATCCAAGCCTTCGAATTCGACAGGAATGTACGCACGATCGATGACCTGACAGAAGGGATGGAGCTGCCGGGCATTGTGACAAACATCACTAACTTCGGATGTTTTGTAGACATCGGCATCAAAGAAAACGGTCTGGTGCATATTTCCCAGCTCGCCGACCACTTTGTGAGCGACCCGACGACAGTAGTAAGCATCCATCAGCATGTGCATGTCAAGGTGCTGGGCATCGACCGCGAACGCAAGCGCATCCAGCTGACAATGAAAACAAGCTGACCCTGAAGAAGGCTGCCGAAACATCAATCAGAAAACACTAATCTACAAAATACGATGAAGCAAAAAGAAAACGGAATGTGCGGCTGGTTCGTATTCTGCGGCAACCAGCTGCTGATAAAAAAAGAAAACGGAGGCTATCATATCCCCTATTCGGCAGAACCGCCTGCAGAAGTTCCCGAAGGAAAAACGGTGCATGTCATCGGTACCGTTGAAGGAATGACGGCAAAGGCTTTCGCCATCACATCGCCGGTTGACGGTGACGAGAACTCTCCGCAAATGATGAAAGACCTGCGGGCGTCATTCAATGTACTCCCTCTGGAAGAGTACAAGATGGCAGGCAAGGCATCACAAATCCTGACATGGGACAGAAACAGCCAGTTTTGTCCGGCATGTGGCGTGCGGACGGTTCAAACAGGCCCCATCGCAAAACAATGCCCGCAATGCCATCAGGAAATCTATCCGCGCATTTCTCCCGCCATCATTGTGCTCATCAAGAAAGGAAGCGACAGCGTGCTGCTGGTTCATGCACGCAATTTCCGCGGAACATTCAAAGGACTGGTAGCCGGCTTCCTCGAACCGGGCGAAACGCTGGAAGAATGCGTATGCCGCGAAGTGATGGAAGAAACCCGATTGCGGATAAAGAATCTGAAGTATTTCGGAAGCCAGCCTTGGCCATATCCAAGCGGAATCATGATAGGCTATGTCGCCGAATACGAAAGCGGAACCATCAGGCTGCAGGATGAAGAGCTCAATACCGGAGCGTTTTACGACCGGAACCACTTGCCGGAACTTCCTCAGAAACTCAGCATCGCCCGCCGGATGATCGACGCGTGGCTCGAAGGAAAAGTATAATTCACAAAGTCCGCAGCTTTCGCAACAAGATGCTGCGGACTTTCCCCGTCATAACGGACGGCCTTTTTCCTGGCGCATAACAAAGAATCCCAAAGCCTTCGTTGCTTTTCCATATGCGCTTCATCCCATACCCGACAAACATCCCGACCGGTACATCCCGATTAACATATCCGCCGCTCCAAGTTTACTGCCAAATCAAAAAATCAAGGGGTAGGGGTTTCTTTCTTTATCTTTTCTTTATATATAATAAAATGGGTTTCGCGTACTCGTTCGTGGTTCCCTTGCCTCTACAAAACATTGAACATCAATACTTTAACTGTGACTTTCGTGGTTCCCTATATGTTTTTAAGTTAAATGACACACTAATTTAATTAAATAAGCTTACAAGAATGCTGCAAAAGACAAGCCGTCAGCCCAAGTCACTTAACGGCTCATTTTAATCAAGATGACGGGAAAGATTAAAAAAATGTCCCGTCATCTTTTCAAGCGCGCACAGACACTGAAGCGCGGATCGGTTTCCCGCAAAAACGCCGCCCTCCGGACTTGTCCCTCCCGCCCTCCCTCACTCAAAAAAATTCTTCCCATTTTTTCAAAATTTGACAACTCCAGTTTGCAATCTAATGAAGTATTCGTATATTTGCAACGCAGAATTGAGAAAGGAATGGAAGCATTTTACAGAACGCACAGCTATCTGGTTGAACATACAAATGCTCCTGTACGACGCGACCTGATGGATGAAATCGACTGGAGCGACCGCCTCATCGGAGTAAAAGGAACCCGGGGAGTCGGGAAGACCACTTTTTTGCTGCAATACGCAAAAGAGAAGTTCGGCTACGACCGCTCCTGCCTGTATGTGAACATGAACAACTTCTACTTCTCTCAATACAGTCTGGTTGACTTTGCAGGAGAGTTCGTGAAACGCGGGGGAAAGGTGCTGCTTGTAGACCAGGTGTTCAAGCTCCCCAACTGGAGCCACGACCTGCGCACGTGCTACGAACGGTACCCCCAGCTGAAGATCGTGTTTACCGGTTCGTCCGTCATGCGCCTGAAAGAAGAGAACCCCGAGCTGAACGGCATCGTAAAATCATACAACCTGAGAGGATTCTCCTTCCGCGAGTTTCTGAACCTGCAGACCGGAAACCACTTCTCGCCCTATACGCTCGACGAGATCCTGCACAACCACGAGCATATCGCAAAGACCATATTGCCCTACATCAACCCGCTCAATTATTTTCAGGACTACATCCATCACGGCTTTTACCCTTTTTTTCTGGAGAAGCGCAACTTTTCGGAAAATCTGCTGAAAACCATGAACATGATGATCGAAGTCGACATACTTTTAATCCAACAAATTGAGCTGAAATATCTGTCGAAAATAAAAAAATTACTATATTTGTTGGCTGTAGACGGGCCGGTCGCCCCCAACGTCAGCCAACTGGCCGCCGACATCCAGACATCGCGCGCAACCGTGATGAACTACATCAAGTATCTGGCCGACTCCAGACTCATCAACATGATTTATCCCAAAGGAGAGATGTTTCCGAAAAAGCCGGCAAAGATCATGATGCACAACACGAACCTGATGTACAGCATCTATCCGATCAAGGTGGAAGAGCAGGACGTGCTGGAAACTTTCTTCGTGAACACGATGTGGAAAGACCATAAAGTGAATAAGGGCGACAAGGGCATCTCGTTCCTCGTGGACGGAGAGCTGCGGTTCCGCGTGTGCACGGAACACTACAGGCAGAAAAGCAACCCGAACACCTATTATGCCATGCACAAGATGGAAATGGGGCACGGCAACCAGATTCCGCTCTGGCTTTTCGGCTTTTTGTATTGACAGGAAATTTTTATTATTACTTAATACCTAATTTAGTAATTGTATGACTAAACAAAAAAAATTCATCACTTGTGATGGCAACGAAGCTGCCGCTCACATCTCGTACATGTTTACGGAAGTAGCAGCCATCTACCCCATCACTCCGTCGTCTACCATGGCTGAGCACGTAGACGAATGGGCTGCCGCAGGTCGCAAGAACATCTTCGGCGAAACTGTTCTGGTACAGGAAATGCAATCTGAAGGAGGTGCTGCCGGTGCAGTTCACGGCTCTCTTCAGGCTGGTGCATTGACTACTACTTATACCGCTTCTCAAGGTCTGCTGCTGATGATCCCGAATATGTACAAAATCGCAGGCGAACTTCTGCCGTGCGTATTCCACGTATCGGCACGTACACTGGCTTCTCATGCGCTGTGTATCTTCGGCGACCATCAGGACGTTATGTCTGCACGCCAGACCGGATTCGCCATGCTGTGCGAAGGATCCGTACAGGAAGTAATGGATCTGGCAGGCGTAGCTCACCTGGCAACCATCAAGTCACGTGTTCCGTTCGTGAACTTCTTCGACGGTTTCCGCACATCTCACGAAATCCAGAAGATCGAGAAGCTGGACAACGAAGACCTCGCTCCGCTGATCGACCGCGAAGCGCTGGCCGACTTCCGCAACCGTGCGCTCACTCCGAACAAGCCGGTGGCACGCGGTATGGCTGAAAACCCCGACCACTTCTTCCAGCACAGAGAATCATGCAATCCGTTCTATGACGCTGTTCCGGCTATCGTAGAAGAATACATGAACGAAATCAACAAGATCACCGGACGCAACTACGGTCTGTTCGACTACTACGGAGCCGAAGACGCTGAAAACATCATCATCGCCATGGGTTCTGTAACAGAAGCTACCCGCGAGGCTATCGACTACCTGACTGCCCAGGGCAAGAAGGTCGGCCTGGTGGCTGTTCATCTGTACCGTCCGTTCTCGGCCAAGCACTTCCTCGCCAAAGTGCCCAAGACTGTGAAACGCATCGCTGTGCTCGACCGCACAAAAGAACCGGGATCAAACGGCGAACCGCTGTATCTGGATGTGAAGGACGTATTCTACGGACAGGAAAATGCCCCGCTGATCGTTGGCGGACGCTACGGTCTGGGATCTAAGGACACCACTCCGGCCCAGATTCTGTCGGTATACGAAAACTTGGAACTCCCGATGCCGAAAGACCACTTCACCATCGGTATCGTGGATGACGTTACATTCACTTCACTGCCTCAGAAAGAAGAAATCGCTCTCGGCGCAGAAGGCGTGTTCGAAGCCAAATTCTACGGTCTGGGAGCCGACGGTACGGTAGGTGCCAACAAGAACTCCGTGAAGATCATCGGTGACAACACCGACAAATACTGCCAGGCTTACTTCTCGTACGACTCCAAGAAGTCGGGAGGTTTCACCTGCTCCCACCTGCGCTTCGGCGATCATCCGATCCACTCTACTTACCTGGTAACCACTCCGAACTTCGTGGCTTGCCACGTTCAGGCTTACCTGCACATGTACGACGTGACCCGCGGTCTGCGCAAGAACGGCACCTTCCTGCTGAACACAATCTGGGAAGGCGAAGAACTTGCCAAGAACCTGCCGAACAAGGTGAAGAAATACTTTGCAGAAAACAACATCAGCGTATACTATATCAACGCTACGCAGATTGCTCAGGAAATCGGTTTGGGCAACCGCACCAACACCATCCTGCAGTCAGCATTCTTCCGCATCACAGGCGTTATCCCTGTTGACCTTGCAGTAGAACAGATGAAGAAGTTCATCGTGAAGTCTTACGGCAAGAAGGGTGAAGACGTGGTGAACAAGAACTATGCAGCCGTTGACCGCGGAGGCGAATACAAACAACTGACCGTTGACCCGGCTTGGGCAAGCCTGGAAGTTGAACCGGCTGCTGCCAACAACGATCCGGCATTCATCAACGAAGTGGTTCGTCCGATCAACGCTCAAGACGGCGACCTGCTTCCGGTATCTGCATTCAAGGGCATCGAAGACGGTACATGGCATCAGGGAACAGCCAAATACGAAAAACGCGGCGTAGCTGCATTCGTACCGGAATGGAACCCCGACAACTGTATCCAGTGCAACAAGTGTGCTTACGTTTGTCCTCACGCTTCCATCCGTCCGTTCGTGCTCGACGCTGAAGAACAGAAGGGTGCAAGCTTCCCGATGCTGAAAGCAGTCGGCAAACAGTTCGACGGCATGACATTCCGCATACAGGTAGACGTTCTCGACTGCTTGGGCTGCGGCAACTGTGCCGACGTTTGTCCGGGCAACCCGAAGAAGGGCGGCAAGGCACTGACCATGAAGCATCTGGAAAGCCAGCTGGCAGAAGCAGACAACTGGACTTACTGCGCAGAAAACGTGAAGAGCAAGCAACACCTGGTAGACATCAAGTCGAACGTGAAGAACTCTCAGTTCGCTACTCCGCTCTTCGAGTTCTCGGGCGCTTGCTCCGGCTGTGGAGAAACTCCGTATGTAAAACTGATTTCTCAGCTGTTCGGCGACCGTGAAATGGTTTCAAACGCTACCGGATGTTCTTCTATCTACTCCGGATCAGTTCCTTCTACTCCGTACACTACCAACGAAAAAGGCCAGGGTCCGGCTTGGGCTAACTCCCTGTTCGAAGACTTCTGCGAATTCGGTCTGGGTATGGAACTTGCCAACAAGAAGCTGCGCAACCGCATCGAAGACGCCATGAAGGCTGCCATCGCTGCAGAAGGCACTCCGGCTGAATACAAGGAAGCATTCCAGGAATGGATCGACGGACGCAACGATGCCGACAAGAGCAAAGCTGCTGCCGAAAAGATCATCCCGATGGTAGAAGCTGCCAAGGACAAGTGCGAATACTGCGCTACAATCAACGAATTCAAGGATTACCTCATCAAACGTTCACAGTGGATCATCGGCGGTGACGGTGCATCTTACGATATCGGCTACGGAGGTCTTGACCATGTAATCGCTTCGGGCGAAGACGTGAACATCCTCGTTCTGGATACCGAAGTTTACTCGAACACCGGAGGCCAGTCATCCAAGGCTACTCCGCTGGGCGCAATCGCCAAGTTCGCCGCTTCCGGAAAGCGCGTACGCAAGAAAGACCTCGGTCTGATCGCCACTACTTACGGTTACGTTTACGTAGCTCAGATTGCAATGGGCGCCGACCAGGCTCAGACGCTGAAAGCAATCCGCGAAGCCGAAGCATATCCCGGACCGTCACTGGTCATCGCTTATGCCCCGTGTATCAACCACGGTCTGAAAGCAGGCATGGGCAAGAGCCAGGCAGAAGAGGCTAAGGCCGTTGAATGCGGTTACTGGCATCTGTGGCGCTTCAACCCGGCTCTGGAAGACGAAGGCAAGAATCCGTTCTCGCTCGACTCGAAAGAACCGAACTGGGCTAACTTCCAGGATTACCTGAAAGGTGAAGTTCGCTTCGCTTCTGTAATGAAACAGTATCCGACAGAAGCTGCCGCCTTGTTCGACGCTTGCGAAAAGATGGCTAAGAAACGTTACGACTCATACAAACGTATGGCCGCAATGGACTGGAGCGAAGAAAAAGCTGAATAATTTTTCTGGCTGAAACATAACTTGGACAGCCGGTTCGTACCAACGGACCGGCTGTCTTTTTGCCAGCCGCACATTGCCTCGTTATCAACCGACAAGCAACAACTGCTATATGAAACACAACATCTATCTTGCCTCCAAGCCCCGCTATGAAATATTGGACGGCCTGCGCGGAGTGGCTGCCATGCTGGTCGTGTGCTACCACCTGCTTGAAACTTACTATCACGGAGGACTGACCAACCCATCAACCACGGCTATCTTGCCGTAGACTTCTTTTTCGTGTTGTCGGGATTTGTCATCGGATATGCCTATGATGACCGCTGGAACCAGATGTCGATGTGGGGATTCGTGAAACGCCGGCTCATCCGCCTGCACCCAATGGTGATATTCGGTTCGCTCTTCGGAGCCGCCCTGTTCTATTTCGGCGACTGCTCCAGTTTCCCGCTCATCGGAAACACGCCCTGGTATAAGACTGCGCTGATCATGCTGTGGGCATTCACGATGATTCCCATACCCAAATCGATGGACATCCGCGGATGGTCAGAAACCAATCCCCTGAACGGTCCGGCCTGGTCGCTGCAATGGGAATACCTCGCCAATTTTCTGTATGCTGTCCTGTTCCGGCACTTTTCACGGAAGACACTGACTGCCTGCGTAGCAGTTTTCGGCATCATGACCCTTGTGCTTTGTCTGAACGTCGATGTATTCGGCTTCCTTGCCGCACGCGATTATGCTGCCTACACAGTAGTAGGCGGATGGAGCCTGACGCCCGACCAGCTTCAGATAGGGCTGACCCGCCTGCTCTACCCCTTCTTCTGCGGACTGCTGCTGTCGCACACCGGCAGGCTCATCAAAGTAAAAGGAGGATTCTGGTGGTGTTCGGCAATCCATGCTGGTCGTGTGCTACCACCTGCTTGAAACTTACTATCACGGAGGACTGACCAACCCATCAACCACGGCTATCTTGCCGTAGACTTCTTTTTCGTGTTGTCGGGATTTGTCATCGGATATGCCTATGATGACCGCTGGAACCAGATGTCGATGTGGGGATTCGTGAAACGCCGGCTCATCCGCCTGCACCCAATGGTGATATTCGGTTCGCTCTTCGGAGCCGCCCTGTTCTATTTCGGCGACTGCTCCAGTTTCCCGCTCATCGGAAACACGCCCTGGTATAAGACTGCGCTGATCATGCTGTGGGCATTCACGATGATTCCCATACCCAAATCGATGGACATCCGCGGATGGTCAGAAACCAATCCCCTGAACGGTCCGGCCTGGTCGCTGCAATGGGAATACCTCGCCAATTTTCTGTATGCTGTCCTGTTCCGGCACTTTTCACGGAAGACACTGACTGCCTGCGTAGCAGTTTTCGGCATCATGACCCTTGTGCTTTGTCTGAACGTCGATGTATTCGGCTTCCTTGCCGCACGCGATTATGCTGCCTACACAGTAGTAGGCGGATGGAGCCTGACGCCCGACCAGCTTCAGATAGGGCTGACCCGCCTGCTCTACCCCTTCTTCTGCGGACTGCTGCTGTCGCACACCGGCAGGCTCATCAAAGTAAAAGGAGGATTCTGGTGGTGTTCGGCAATGATTGTCGTACTGCTTGGCATGCCCTGGATGGGAATGGGAGCAGAAGGCGGCGCACGATGGACGAACGGACTTTACGAAGCAGTCTGCATCCTGATCTTTTTCCCGCTCATTGTGTCCATCGGTGCCGGAAGCAGTGTAAAGGGAAGCACCTCGGAAAGCATCAACAAGTTTCTCGGCGACATATCCTTTCCGCTCTACATCACCCATTATCCGCTGGTCTACATGCAGATGGCATGGGTGGAAAACCACAAGGATGCACCTCTCGGCACACATGTCTTTGTCGCTGCCGCTACATTTCTGCTTGCAGTCTTCATCGCCTACGCCGCATACCGGCTCTATGACATACCTGTCCGCGAATGGCTGAAAAACAAACTTTTCAAGCCTGCCCACAAACAGATATAACTTTGTTTCCGGACCATGAGCCGGCAACCGTGCCGGCAGGCTTGATCTGCACAAAAAGGAAGAGGCTGTGCAATACCATTGTCCCCTTTCTCATAAGCCAACCGATAGGAAGAGCCGTACGAAATGGTATCGGCACCTTGATTCCGCAAGAAAAGAAACAACCTGAACAATTATCAGACGATCCATTTCCGCCGCATTAATCTGCCGATCCCGTTCGGTTATTCCAGCGAGATTGCGTAACTTTGCGGAAATCCAAACAAAAAGACAAGCATTATGAAATACCTGATTGTATCTGACATACACGGATCGCTCCCGGCACTGGAAAAGGTGCTGGAGTTTTACCGGCAAAGGAAGTGCGACATGCTCTGCATTTTAGGCGATATCCTGAACTATGGTCCACGGAACGGACTTCCGGAGGGACTGGACCCGAAAGGCATTGCAGAAAGGCTCAACGCCATGAACAATGAAATCGTCGCCGTCCGCGGCAACTGCGATTCGGAAGTGGACCAAATGCTGCTCGATTTTCCCATTCTGTCCGACTATACGCTGATAGCGGACAACGGGCAACGGCTCTTCCTCACTCACGGGCACGTCTACAACGAAGAAAAAATGCCGAGAGGAAAGCATGAAGCATTCTTCTACGGACATACACATCTGTGGAAACTGGAAGAAACAGACGGAAGGATAATCTGCAATACGGGATCGGTAACTTTCCCAAAAGGAGGAAACCCGCCTACCTTCGCTACATACGAAAACAATGTCACAACCGTTTACCGGCTGGACGGCGAAAAGCTGAAAGAGCTGGCACTGCCGGCAAAAAGCAAATAAAAAAAGGTGTGCCGGTTCAATGCGCACACCTTAATAACTATCTGCAACGGCAACACCTACCGTGATTTGTCGTTCTACTATCAGTTATTACTGGCTCTTGAAGCTCCCAACGGGAAAGAGAATCCAAAGAATCCGTTCACACTCTTCGAGTTGTTTCCGAAATACATATAGTCTGTACCGACAAACAGAGGACCGAACTTCAGAGCAAGACCTATCGACTTGCCGGCAGCCTGAATCGGTGAATAGCTCACAGCCGCATTAAACCAGTTCTTCGGACGGAACGTAGCCGAGAAAGTCAGCTCGTTCAGCGCTTTCGGCTGAACAAAACGGCAAGTGTACATGGCGCCTACACTCAGTTTGTTGTTGAGCAGACCGTATTCACCGGCAAGCAGGATGGTAGAAGCAAGACGAGTCTTCAAATCGGCTTCCTTAGGATCTCCTTCCGCAAAGTCAAAACGTTCCAAAGAAAGGAAATCACCTCCGATATACTTGTCATAGTTGTCGCTGTCAATGGTTTCATCTCCATATCCGCTGACAGTGGCAATTGTAGTCGCGCTTTCTTTCCACTTCAAGAATCCCAAATCAAGCACAGCAGCAGAAACCGTCAGGTTATCCCACACCTTATAGCTTGCACCCAGGTCGATACCGAAACCGGTTCCAGAAATGCCCAAATCGCCGGCCTCAATGTCGAAGTCATCAATCATTCCATTCTGATCGAATGTCATGCCGCCACCTTTCAGGGTAGTCGTGATGCTTCCGTCAGCCTCATAACTGTAATGGCTTCCATACCAGTCTTCAGGACTGAATTCTCCGGCTCTTGAAACATAGTCACTGTAGTTTCCGGAAATCTCTCCCGGATCAACTCCTGCCGGAAGGTTCGGAATCTCCAAGTCTACATCGAACTGCTTGATATTCATCTCCGCTCTGGCCAATCCCAAAAGTACCTTCACACGTCCGCCGACAGTCAGCTTATCCGTTACCTGACGAGAATATCCCAAGCCTACTTCAGCATAAGCGCTGACGTTCAGCTTCTGGTTCGCAATATTATACTGCTGGCGCGTACCGGCGAGATCTTCAATGGCAAAACCGTTCATGTTACGCATCATGCTAAACATATCACCCGACAATGATGCGCCGACATCCATGCGCAGGCCTACGTTTACGCTCCAGAAACCTTTGCCGCGATACCAGCCGAACGAAAGAATATCCGTATTGAAGTTCACGTTCAAGTTGTTTTCCCCTTTCAGCCTGTCAAACAGTTTGTTGTTCGAAAACAGATCTTCCCCTCCGTCAAGCACGTCAATGATATCACCTGTCCCCAATACATTAGAAGATGCACTAACATTCAACGAACCGATAATCGGAAAATTGAAATAGCCTCGTGTCGGCTGCAATCCCGGATTCATCTGAATACGGGTACTTGTACCCTCCATGAAATAAGAAGTACGAAGATACTGTGCCTGTGCAGCAGACGCAGCGCACACAAGCCCTGCCGCCAATAAAACTCTCTTACATTTTTTCATACCGCTTTGTATTGATTAACTTTTTTGCAAAATTAAACATTAGTTTCCAAATGCCAAATAGAACAAAGCCAAAACAAAAGCCAAAAGCCACCATTTGAGAATAAGCGGTCGAAAAAAGCGACTATCCGTATCAAATCAGCGACCAGTTTTAAAGCTGGTAGAAGCGCTCCATCATTATTTTCCGGTATTTTTTAGAAACCTGCAATTCCTCAACCGAGTTGAAGGGAGGATACATGATGCAGCGGTTTCCCTGCACCATAAGCAGATAATTCATGTTAATGATATACGACTGGTGCACCTGCACAAACGAGTCGTCATACCCGCACAGACTTTCGGCCGTTGTGTTTCTTTTCAGCGGAATAAACACACCGCTGGCAAGAGCAGCCTCCCAGATCTTGCGTCCGGACAGATAACGGAAATAGCCGATGTCGGAAACACGGAGAATACGGAGATCTCCGGTGGGCGTCACCACCATAAACGACTTTTCGCTTGCCGGCAATCTGCATTCATTCCCCTTGACCGGCAACTGGCGTTCGGCATCCTCGCTTTGAGAAGCGGAAAGTATGCGGTCGACAACGATATCCAGCTCGGCCGAATCCACCGGCTTCAGCAGAAAATCGAAAGCGAAATTCCTCAACGCATCAATCAAATACTTGTCATAAGCCGTATAAAACACGATGTGCATATTCCAGTCCGTCACACGGCGCAGCCTGACCGCCGCATCCATCCCCAGCATATCCGGAAGCTCCACATCCAGAAACAGCAGATCCGGACGCTCCTTTTCCACCAGACGGATGCCTGCGCTCCCATTATGAGCTATCCCCACGACATTCAGCCTGCTGAAACGTCTCAATTCAAAACACAGATTGTCGATAGCCGCCTCTTCGTCATCCACAATCACGATTTTCAAAATGTTGTCGTTCATGTCATTCCATTTTTTTCAACGTATATGAATAATCCAACGGCACTTCATATTTTACTTCACACCCCATTGTGCCGTCGTCATCCACCTGCAAATTAGTAATTCCCATCACAATCGGACGGCGGTTATAAAAATTCAGCAGTTGGATAGTCTGTGTTATTACCTTCATGCCTGTACCCGTTCCGCGGTTTGCGCTTCTGTTCCGGTATCCCCCTCCGTTATCGCACACTTTCATGACAATGACGTCATCCCGCCGTTTCAGCGAAATCTTCAGCCATTTCTTCCCCTCTTTCATCCGCAACCCGTGTTTGATGGCATTTTCAACAGGAATCTGGAGCATCATTGCCGGCAAAAGCACTTTATCCGGCAAGATTTTACTGTCAACCTCCTGAACGAACTCAAAATCGCTTCCCAAGGCAGAACGTTCCAAAGCCACGTACGTATTCACGAAATCCAGTTCGTCGGCCAACGTTACAGCCAGTTTATCGGTCAGTTCCAGATTCCTGCGGAGCAGCTTGGTCAGGTTCATCAGGTTCCTGTTTTTCGACTCATCGCCGCGAAGGTTCATCTCCCTGTTAAGCAGGTTAAAGATAA
Source organism: Bacteroides gallinaceum (assembly GCF_030373775.1). Taxonomy (NCBI): domain Bacteria; kingdom Pseudomonadati; phylum Bacteroidota; class Bacteroidia; order Bacteroidales; family Bacteroidaceae; genus Bacteroides; species Bacteroides gallinaceum. Next base: position 37,577 of record NZ_JAUDEN010000002.1, read on the forward strand.
AGTGCGGAGATATGCGGTTGCGTATGTTCTCAAGCCTCAACGAGGTTATGGCCGTATGAAGCCTCGTCTGCTCCATTTCCCGCTGCCTTTTGCGATGGAAAACGAGAGCCAAGGCCCCGCATCCCAACAGAAGCACCCCTACAATAATTCCCCAAAGCCACTGGTAGAGGCTCAGCACCTGATTCTCTTTCTGCTCGATAAAGAGCTCCTGTTTCATCAGCGTGCTGTCGCGCTTGTATTTCAACGCAATCTCAGCCGAACGCATCTTGATCCGCTCGTTTCTGACAGAATCATCTATTTCCCAATTGAGTTTCTGATACTCGTATGCGTTGCGCCAGTTTCCCACAGCCTCAAAATAATGCTGCAAATAACGGTTGCGGATGCGGATCATGTTCAGCTCCACCCCCTCCGTATCCTTTGTCAAGCTCAACAGATGCCTCGCCCGCGATGTGTTTCCCTGCTTGAGGGCCAGTTCAATCATCTGCGTATCAATATAGTAAAGAGCGCTGAGGTTTTTGTTCTCCATGAAAAAACGCCGGCATCTGTCGAGGTAGCAGGAAGCCGAATCCGTCTGGTTCATCAGCATGAACACCTCGCCCAGATTGACCATTGTAAGATTCCGCTCAAACTCCATCTCAGGATGCGAATTGGTCAGAGCCAGCGAACGCCGGAAATACTCGAGCGCCTTCGGATAGTCCTGACGGTAATAATACGAGTTTCCCCTGTTGTTCAGGTACACGTGCTTCTCGTAAGGCTGCATTTCATCAAAATAAGCGGCCGCCAGATCATAATAGTAGTCGCATGTCCCGAAATCGCGCAGCTCCATATTCACCTGAGCCAGACCATAATAGATAGGGAAACGCTTTTTTTCTTCCATCCGTATGGAATCCGCCATCGAGAGCGCGTAATTATACCAGTAAGAGCCGAGATCCAAACGCCCCGTACGGATATAAGCGTCTGCAAGATTCAAGGAGATATTCAGCAACGGCTCCGACGCGCCTGCGTGGGAAGCGCACCGATAAGCTTTTTCAAAAGCCCACACAGCCGAATCGTAAACGGCAAAACGCCCGTAAAGATTTCCCTGCATATTATAGACATTCGCATACAGATCCCTTACACGCGCATCCGACGAATCGCGGGAGCAAAATGATCCGGCCATCCGAAGCAAAACCTCCGACGAATCGAACTCGGCGAGAAAAAGCTTTGACTTTGCCTTCAGAACCAACAGACTATAATACGACACACTGTCTTTAACCGAAGGAAGCAGACTGTCGACAGCAGCACATACCTCGCCCGGCCTTTCAGACGTATTACTTTCCAACCCCGCCATTAAATTCGCATACGGTTCATGCCTGCCTTCCGTGCCGCGGACCAAACATCCCGGCAGCAAAGAAAGCATGAAGAAAGAAATACATAAAAAAAGGAAAACATTCAATTTCTCCATTAAACTCTGACATATTTCTTCGTCGGCAAAAATAGGCAAAAGAAAATGAAGAACAAAAATTAACATCCCTTTTTTACAACCGTCAAACGATTTTTACAAATAGACAACCGCAAAATCCGGAAGCTCAAAGCGACGAAAAGCAAACGGAAAGACACAAGAAAAGGCGATGAATTTTCCCGACGGTCCGCCGGAGAGCCTCTCCTGCAAATGGCAAAAAGGGAATGTGCCAAGACAGAAAACCCGTTTCTGCACCATGACACATTCCCGACGAAAAAAAGCAACAGTCAGTCCAGTTTAGTCACGAGCATACATCAACGTACCGAACCCCAAATTGTCGAATTCACCGCTGTTCGCGCCGTAATCACCTCCACCGCCTTCCGGAGCTTCATACTCCATCGCAAATTTCGTGTATTGGATGGCACTTTCGTCGACATTCTTTATCTTGGCATAGTGATAATACGGCAAAGCCCAGATCGGACGGCTGATTATCGCACGCGCATGAATCGAAGGATATTCCTCCGTAGCCGTTCCCCACGGGCCCTTATATTCGCGCGTGTAAGGAACATTGGGCACATCAAGCCCGGCATAGTCATACTTTGCCGTATATTCGCATCCTTTCAAAAACAGATTCTGCCCTCCATAACTGAAGAAGTCATCCCCTTGATTCCAGCACAACTGGCAGATTACTCCCATCAGCCCCTGGCACATGTAAGTATGTCCGGCATCACGGTTGCTTTCCTGCCACTGCGCAAGGTTAGAGTTTTCGCCGTCAAACACATGATAAATGGCCTTTGTGATGCAACCGTTGGTTTCTCCCACTTGGAAATGCTCGACGGCTTCATTATAGATGTCGCGGCGGTCGGCCAGAATGCCGATCCCCACCATTGAAGCGATGTTGCACAATCCCCAGTTAGCCCAATAATGTCCGGCCGGAGTATCATGATGCCTGTCGAGAAAATCCTTATTCATCGGATAGAACACATTGACCATCCAGTCCTGATAAGCCTTGAAGTCTGCATCCGCCCATCCTTCATAGCCACGCATCAATTCTCCTGCCACAGCAAACTGATAGCCATAGATTCCTGCCGCCAACGACATATCGGTCGTTCCATTGATAACCGTACAGGTAGAAGCCCAGCCGTTCAGGATTTCCACGGCCTTGTCGGCAAAGGCATTATCGCCCGAAATTTTCCAGCGGAGAGCCAGCTGATAGGCTGCCGCCACATCGTTGTATGCATACCTGTAGTTTTCGGCAGTCCCGCTGCCACGTGTGATGCTTGTCTGCGGATTCGGCACATAGCTTGTCTGCGCATGCGAATTGTTGACCAGCTTTTCATAACCTTCCGCCCATGGCGAACGTGTGAGATTGTCCTTGATGCGCTGGAAATCTTCCGGCGTGTGCAAGCCCCCGTTATGGATCATAGGCTCGGTTTCCGCCTTCAGCGGAATGACCAGCGAGTCGCTTGCCAGCGGAATCTTGTACAGATCCGTTTCCACGCCTGCCGGAAGATCCGGCAAATTTACTCCGTCGCCGCAGCCCGGCATTGCCAGGCTGAGAGCGAACATTGCTGCTATATAATACATCCTTCTCATTTTTTCAGTTTTTAATTTTGACTATTTCCCATATATTCAACTCTAAACGAATTAAACTTCACATAAGACTGCCGGTTGGTAAATGATCCGACAAAACCGATAGCTATTTCCTGTCTGCCGGGCAAAGCGAAGTCCACGACAATGTCCTTTACACCATCCACTGCCGTTTTAGCTATACAATCATTGCTACCCTCCGCAGTTACCTCAAACGATGCGTCATCAACAACCAGACAGGCCGACCCCGTTCCTCTGTTTCCCTGACCTTTTGGAGCATATTCTGCAACAGTACCCGTCAGTCTGTAATTTCCAGCCGGAACAGCAGTGCACTGGTAAATCCGTCCATTTGTCAAAGAATTCGGGAATCCCCAGTCTGTCTGCAATCCAAGAGAATTTCCTGCATTCAAATCATATTTAGGATTATGCTGCAGTCCAAAGCCTTCCATATTTGATCCTGAATTGTTCACTACAATCCAATCTGCGGGCCTTGACCATTCGCCTTGTCTTTCAAAATCTCCGTTGCCCTGCGCCAACGAGACAAACGGATGGCTGTAATTCTTCAATACATACGCCGTTACATCCATGCCATCAACCAGCGGTTTCAAGTTCATCCCCATAACCGGAGTTTCTATTCCTGCAAATGTCAGAGAAATGGCGCCATCAACAGATCCGGAAGGAACAAATGCCCTGATTTCCGTATCAGAAATAGCAACGATGCGAACCTCAGTTTCACCGAACCTCAGCACTACATTGTCTGAATCTGTTCCGAAACCTTCGCCGGAAATTACGATTTCGTCACCTTCCTTGACCAAAGCCGTGGTTTCATCATGCAGGAAGCTGTCCGCATTAATCGCCGTAATCTTCGGAGTGGCCAATACCGTAAACAAAGCATTCTCGCCCAAATCAATCGATTTCCCTTTGACTGTCAAAGACAATGCCACAGATCCGGCATCCAGCGTTACCGGGACTTTGACTGTGATATTTCCGGATTCGGCATCCACCGAAGTCACCTCCGCCTCAGTTTCTCCGAACATGACCTTCACATCATCGGTCGTAACCCCCGCCAGATTCGAACAGACAAACGTCACATCACTTCCGGCATGAGCCTGAGAAACAGAAACCTTGTCAACGACTGGAGTAGCCATCACCGTATAAACAAGCGGATTTCCCGTTGCAACCGTTTCAAACGAGGTAGCTACAGACACCGTATATTCGCCTACAGCAAGGTCAGCAGGCAAGACAGCCACGATGGCCTCGTTAGTAGTTCTTTCAATATCTACAACTGCCTCCGCAACATTTGTCCCTTGAGCCAGTGTCACTCTGATCGGCTGAAGTTCCACATTCTCTTCCAGCAAATCCGGCTTCAGATCCGTTCCGTTGACAGTGACTTCACTTCCGGCATAACCTGATGTTACAGACAGTCCGGTGACGGCTGCATGTTGCAATACCGTAAATCCGTTCGTCAGAGGCACATTCACATTACGGTCAGAAATGGTCAGGGCTATCGGACCGCTCACGGCTCCTTCAGGAACCTTCACCGCGAACGATTCGGCCGAAGGAGCGCTTGTCAGCGCAGCAGCTTCTGATGTACCGCTAAACAGCACCGTATAGAACGCTTCGGATACGCCCAAATCATGTCCGGAGAACACAATCTCATCACCCACAAATCCGTAAACCGGATTCACATTCGTCACGCCCGGCTCTCCCAACACATCAAACATGTATTCCGTAGCCACAGTCTGTCCATACACATCCACCGTAATTTTTCCTGCAGTTGCCCCTTCCGGAACCTTCACCACAATCGCATTCTCACTTACAGAAACCACTTCAAGTTCTGTTCCGCCCATCGTCACCTTAACGGCATCCGCCATGATTCCGAACTCCGTGCCATTGATGGTGAACTCCGATCCCGTATATCCGGAAGCAGGCGAAATGCCCGTTACAGTCACCACGGGATCCTGATTCTGCAACATCACCACCGTCTGCCCTTCGTCATCACAAGCAACCATCACCGGAGCAGCAAACAACAGCGGCAATAAATAATAGTATATTCTTTTCATGATGTTTTGTTTAAGTTTATGAATTTATTCTTAGCCTATTCCAGAATCAGCTTGATGTCGCTCACCTTGAAATAGCTGTTGTTGCCGAATGTCGCAACGAAGCCAAAAGTCACCTCCGTATCTTCATCCAGCGTAAAATGAAGCGTTTCAACTCCCGGATTATCGTTGGACACGCTGTTGCTCGTGAAATATGCCGAAGCGATTATGCCGGACGCAGAAGCGATGCCTTCCAGGTCGGGCAGTTCAGCATTACCTTTCATCAGCACAATGCAGGCCTTGTTCGCCACATTACATTCCACATAACTGATTTCCATCGAATAGGTTCCGGCAGGAATGACCGTGCTCTGATACATCTTTCCGTTTGTTATGGAAGAAGCCGAACCGCTTCCGCCCCATCCGGCCTGCATGCCGAGCGAAGTTCCGTTGCCCGTAAACATGCCGCCCACTTTCCCTGCACTCTGGTCAGCATTCTTGTTTACGAACGACTTGGCCGCATCATTGACAGTCCACCCTTGCGGAACCGCCATATTCCGGTCCCCTTCCTGTCCGCTTATGTAAGGAATCTGCTGGAACGGTCTTGCATAGTTCTCCAGATAGAAGATGGTAACATCTCCTTTCGACTCAGGATTCATCATCGCATCTCCCGTCAGCCTCATCCCGTTAATAGTGACGTATACGCTTCCCGAAGCGTAACCCGCAGGTGCAGTGGCAACGATGTGCTCCTCGTCAACCAGTTCAAAGTCAGCAGAAGTGCCGTTGAAGCTTACGGAAATTACGCTTGCATCCGTACCGAAGTTCGTTCCCGTGATGGTCACCAGATCACCGGCAGCAGCCACTCCTTCTCCCAGTCCGTTGTCGGAACGGACAGAAACGATTGTCGGTGTCGGCAGAACAGTAAAAGTAGCGACACTATCAACCGACTTGCCCCATACTTCGAGCGACACAGCTCCGGTGACGGCTGCATCCGGCACCTTCACCACGATGCGGTTATTCTTGCACATCAGCACACTGTCGGCCTCCACTCCGCCGAAGAAAACTTTCACAGCCTCCACCTGATCGCCGAAATCGGTTCCCGTTATGAGGACACGCGACTGGATATATCCCTCGCTCGGCGAGATTCCGGTCGGTTTCGGCATAGGATACTCGTACATCTTGAAGTTGGCATCTTTCTCGCAACCTGCCATCAGCGCGGCAAAGACTGCCCACAAAGACAAACTTGACAAAAGGTTAAATATATTTTTCATATCTGTAATTCTATAAACGGATTAATCAGTTTTTTCAATAGCCCGGATTCTGCACCAGATTCGGATTCATTTCGATCTGACGTGACGGCAACGGCCACAGATAGTCAGTCTTGTCAACCGAAATTTCCGAGCTTCCCAAACATACGACACAAGTTACCGGAACATCCTCACCTGCCTGCACTTTTTCAGTTCCCCACACATAGTTGTTGGGCGAATAGAGATTGGCAATGGCATTCCCGTCATAATCCACGAAATCAGTCTTAAAGTCTGCATCACCCACTACCATTCCGCAACGCGATTCATTCAGTTCCGCTTCCATCTGTCCCCAGCGCTTCAAGTCATCATACCGGAAGCCCTCCATATAAAGTTCGATCGTGCGTTCACGACGGATTTCGGTCAGCATGTCCAGGCCGTTGCTTTGAACGAAAGCATTGCTCAGATGAGCCACCCCTCCACGGTCACGCAGCAGATTGATCGAACGGTCGAGCTGCCCGTCTTCGATGCGTCCGTTACGTTCGAACAGAGCCTCTGCATAGATCAGATACACTTCCGCCAGACGAAGCACCGGATAATTATGATGCTCATCCTTGTTGGCTACGGTGCGGCTTGTAATGGCAAACTTATAAGAAGTGTATCCGGAATTTCCTCCGGTCAGCGCAACGTTGTCTGTGCGCCCGATATACGACGCCAGACGATAGTCACGGTTGTCAAACTCCTCCCCGCGGTGTTCATACCCTTTGAAAAGCGGACTTTTTTCGACGGGCAGACCGTCACGGCACAAGAACATGTCAACCAGCTTGCGGCTTGCCGTCAGCTTCCAGATAGTCTGCGTGATTTCCTGTCCGGCGATACGCTGCGTATCATAAGTTGAATAGATGACAAACTCATGGTTCGTGTCTTTTCCTTTTCCGAACGGATTGCTGCTTTCGTCTTCGATGTTGAACAGGTAGCGGCTGCTCATGTAGTTTTCCATCTCAGCGGCATCAGCCTCATCAGCCGGCTCGCCGCTGGCATTGAAGTTCCAAAGGCTGTATGACGAGTCGCCCATCACATCCTCGCACAAGGAAACGGCCTCATCAAGGAAATCGTTCACCTGGTCGGAAGCAGGTCCGCCCGACCCCTGAAAATCGGTTGACGTGCCGTTGTATTTCCGCCACGTAGCTTCATAAAGCAGCACACGCGCCTTAAAGGCTTTTGCACCTCCTTTGCTGATACGCCCTTTATCGGAAGAAGGAATGCTCGCTTCGTTTGGAAGATATTCGATCGCCTTGTCCAGATCGGAAAGGATGAATTCGACAACGTCATAACGGCTGCTGCGCGATCCGTACAGCTCCGGAGAATCTACATCCAGCACCGCGGTTACGATAGGCACCCCGCCGAAATGCTGCAGCAGATAAAAATAAGTGTAAGCGCGGAAGAAATACCCTTCGCCCAGCGGCTGTTCAATGTCTTGCTGGCTGCCCGGATAAGCGGCGGCCTTCTGAAACAGCATGTTCGTGGCACGGATATTTCCGTAACAGTTGTCCCACCATCCGCTGTTGGCCGCAACCTGGATGGTTCCCGTCCCCACATCATTGTTGTTGCTGAAATAAGTGGAAAGGTCTGACGCACAGTCCATGTGGTCAAAAATCCCGTCATAACGGCACTGCCATCCGATAAGCTGGTTATAAAGGCCGAGAGCATACTCGTTGAACTGCTCTGCCGTCTGGAAATAAACCAGATCCGTCTTTGCGTCCAGCGGCTCCAGATCAAGGAAATTGTCTGCGCAGGAAGAAAATGCGACAGCACCGGCACAAGCTGCTATATATATCAATTTTTTCATACTCAATTAAAGTTTATTAGTTACAAAGTGATATTCACGCCGAACGACCAGGTGCGGCTGAACGGATAACCGTTGTTGTTGGATGTTTCTCCCATTTCCGGGTCAAACCCGTCGGCAATGCTGGTAGCCTCCCAAAGGTCATTTCCAGAGAAATAGATGCGCACCTTTTCCAGTTTGGCCTTCCGGGTCCACACCTGCGGCAGCGTATAGCCCACAATCAGTGTCTTCAGGCGAATGTAACGGCTGTTCTGCAACATGAAGTCGTTGTTTTCATAGTTCCAGTGGGCACGATTCTGATGGGATGTCAGACGAGGATATTTGGCATCAGGATTGTCTTCCGTCCACGTCTGTCCGAGGAAGGTAGGATTCTGGTTGGTATATTGCGCATAGAACGGATAAGCCATCCAGCCGGTACGCATAATATACTGCTTGCCCACACCCTGGAACATTGCGCTTACATCAAACCCCTTCCAGTTCAGCCCGGCATTGATGCCGAACACATAATGCGGATTGGCATCGCCCACATACTGAAGGTCGCTGTCCTTGCTTCCGTCTGCCGTAATCTTCCCGTCACCGTTCAAGTCCAGACGTTTGGTATCACCCGGACGGAGCGCGTCGGACGAACCTTGCATCACATTCGACAAAGCCGCACCGCCATTGCCGTAAAGTGCATAATAACGGTCCACCTCAGCCTGGTCCTTGAAATAACCGTCTGTACGATAGAGGAAGAACGCATTGAGCGGATAACCGTTCACATTGTTCTTTCCGGCTCCATAGATGTCAGCCCCTTCCAGCTCTTTCAGCATGCTTTTCGTATCACCCACGTTGAAATTCACAAAGTAAGACAGATCCTTCCAGTTGTCACGCCATCCTACGCTCAGTTCCCATCCTTTCACGTTCAGATGGCCGCTGTTTGTTTTCGGAGGAGTTCCTCCCAGCAAAGAAGGATAAGTGACTTGCGACAGCATTCCCTTATTGTCCTTGATGAAGTAGTCGAACGTAGCGGTAAGGCGGTTATCAAAGAAATTGATGTCAATACCGAAGTTCTTCTGAATAACCCGTTCCCATGTACGGTCGTAGCTGACCAGGCCGCTATATCCGCTTGACACGTGTGAAATGACGGGACTGCCCAGATAAGTCTGCCCCAGTCCGATGGTGCCCACATAGTCGAAATCACCCAATCCGGCATCGTTGCCCGAACTGCCGTAATTGAAGCGGATCTTGCCGAAGCTTACCACGGGAGTGACAAATTCCATGAATTTTTCTTTGGTAAAAGCCCATCCCACAGATACAGAGCCGAAGTTCTGGAACTTATGCCCCGGAGCGAACTTCGAGTTACCGTCCCTACGTCCCAGAAGCTCGAGCAGGTATTTCTCCTGATAGTCATAATTCACGCGCGCGATATACGAATAAGTGCCGTTCTGCGTTTTTCCCCCGCCGTTTCCCTGTGTGCCGGATGCCAGATTCAAATCATAGACGCCCGAGTCTTCAAAGTTCTCACGGGCAGCCACCAGCTTCTTTGTCACATACTTTTCGGCGTTGATGCCAATCATGGCCGATATGTTGTGTGAACCGGCAAACGTATTCTTATACTTCAGCAAAGCAGAATAATACTGGTACAGCATATTGTTGGCCTGCGTCAGATATCCGGGGTTATGAGAATCCTTGATGTTCAGCACATCCGTAGGATAAGTGAGCGACTGCTGCGTGTTGTTCACGATTTCCGTTGCCGGATTTCCCCACCAGTCATAAGTCTGCACAGGAATCACGTAACGCTCCCGCCGGTATTCTTCGTTCTGAAACGACATCATACCCTCAAAACTGATGCCCTTCCATATATCCACTATCGCTTTCAAGTCAACACGGGTGGTCAGGTTGGTGTTTTCATCTCGTCCGCCGTCAGATGTTGCCGCAGCAGGCTGACGGTCGCCCACTTTTCCGTAATTGGCATACCACTGGCCGTAAGGATTCTTGGCCGGGAAAAGCGGCGGTTCGTAACCGTAAAGCGTATTGTCAAGACCCGCAGACGGAGAAGAAGTGTTCGTCCGGACCATACTGGCCGCCGTTTCCAGCTTGAACCAGTCGGTCAGCTTGATGCCATAGTTCAAACGGAGGTTGATCTGTTTCTGTCCGTCGTATGCCGTGGCAAGATTACCCTGGTTGTCGGCATACAAGGCCGAAATACGATAGTCGCTCTTGTCGGTTGATCCCGAGATGCTCAAGTTATGCTGGTAAGAATAACGCGTGCGGAACATTTCGTCCTGGCGGCGCGAGTTGGCAAGAAAGATCTTTTCCCCCCAATCGGTATGGTTTATGGTATAGATTCCTTCATACCCCGACTGCATCAGAAGCAGATTCTCTTCGTTCAGCCATCCCCACCAGTTCTTGATGGTTTCTTCCTTGTTCGCCTCCAGCCATACGGTGGCATATTCCTGCATCGTCGGAGAGAACGCAGTGATGCCGTCTGTGGTGAAACGCATGTTGAAGTCATAGTTGACATTGACTTTTCCTTTACCTTTTTTGGTGGTGACAAGTATGACACCGTTTGCAGCCTTCGCTCCATAGATAGAAGCCGAACCGTCTTTCAGCACGCTTATCGTTTCTATATCATCGGGGTTCATGTTCTGGAAAGAAACGCCGTTCAAGGCCGGAACACCGTCAATCACGATCAGCGGAGAACCTCCATTTACGGACGTTGCGCCACGGATCTGGAAAGCAATGCCTTCGTTACCCGGACGGGACGAGGCGCGCGTAACGGTCAAACCCGGAGTCTGTCCCTGCAAGGCCAGACCGACATTGGTAACGGCACGGCTCTCAAACACTTTTTCATCCACCTGGTCAATAGCGCCGGTCAGCGTGGTCTTCTTCTGCACGCCATAACCAACCACAACCACTTCATCAAGCACCTTATTGTCTTCTTTCAGGACAATCCGGTTCAACTCTTTGCTGGAAGCCGGAAAAGAGGCCGTCTGATAACCGATATACGAAATTTCAATAACCGCATTCCGCGATGAAACGTTCAGCACAAAATTGCCGTCAATATCTGTTATCACGGCATTCGTGGTTCCCTTCTCAACCACATTGGCTCCAATCACAGTTTGCCCCGAAGGGTCAAACACCTGGCCTTTCACCGTTATTTTCTGCATGGCCGTCTGTGCATGGAAAGTTTCGGCATCAGCCGGCAAAACTCCTCCCGCCAGAATGGCAGAAGCCATGAATGCAGAAAAAAGCAGTTTCTTAGACGAAAAGACTAACAAATCATTTTTCATACAATTAAATTTAATAACACATTATATACATCATATCATATACATTTTCTGAGAAACTCGCGCACCTGCCGCCGGCCGGCCAGCAGATGGCCCTCGACTGTACGTTTCGACAAGTTCAGGCTTTCAGCAATCTCATCCGCCGTCATTTCGCCGAAACGGGACATCCGGTAAATGGTACGGCACTTGCGGGGAAGACACTCCACTTTTCTCAGCTCCACCTGCAACAGATCGCCGGCAATCACTTCGCTTTCCGCATCCTGTACGGAAGCGGAAAGTCCTTCCATCAAATAAGCTGAGATTTCCTGATGTCTGCAATGACGGCGCAGCCAGTCGGTCGCCAAGTTTCTTGCTATGGTAAAAAGGAAATGACGCACCGTTTCTTCATTCAGCATTCTGCGATATTCCAGCAGGCGGAGGAAAGCATCGTGTGTCAGATCTCTCGAATCGTCCTCACATTCCACCTTTCTCAGGATGTACCGGTAAACGCTGTCCCGACACTCGCGATAAGTGCGGTCAACCAGCAAATAGGATGCGTCAGATGAGCTTTTCATAATATCTTTGTTCTTGTTATTGACGCAAAAGTATGCCAAACAAGCAAAAACGCCCCGTATTATAGTAACAATTGATGCAACATTTGTAACAAATGAATACATCCGCGCTCAAAAAGGGAGTATAAGCCATCAGGAAAGGTTTCCGCCGCCCACCGGAGCCCCCCAAAAACATGACGGGACAAGTTGCTCAACGTGATGGGAAAGATTGGTCAAGATGACGGCTTATTTTATAAAAATAACGGCTCATCTTTTGAAGCCTCTCTCCAAAGGAAATCCGGGAGCCGGAAAATTCCGCCCCTACTGTTCTTCCTTTCCATTTAAATTATTAATTTTGCGGCTGATTACATGAAACCCAAACGGAAAATAATCATTAGAACATATACAAATGGAATTAGCAAGCAAGTACAATCCCGCCGATGTGGAGGGAAAGTGGTACCAGTATTGGCTGGACAACAAACTTTTCAGTTCGAAACCTGACGGACGTGAACCTTACACCATTGTCATTCCGCCTCCTAACGTGACGGGAGTCCTCCATATGGGACACATGCTGAATAATACCATTCAAGACATTCTGGTACGCCGCGCCCGCATGATGGGGAAAAACGCATGCTGGGTGCCGGGAACCGACCATGCTTCGATCGCTACCGAGGCCAAGGTGGTGAACAAGCTGGCGCAGCAGGGCATCAAGAAGACTGACCTTACACGCGAGGAATTTCTGAAACACGCATGGGCGTGGACAGAAGAACACGGGGGCATCATCCTGAAACAGCTCCGCAAGCTCGGAGCTTCGTGCGACTGGGACCGCACGGCATTCACCATGGACGAAACCCGAAGCAAGAGCGTAATCAAAGTCTTCGTAGACCTGTATAACAAGGGACTGATTTACCGCGGCGTACGCATGGTGAACTGGGATCCGAAGGCACTGACCGCCCTGAGCGACGAGGAGGTTATATATAAGGAAGAGCACAGCAAGCTGTATTACCTTAAATATTATGTGGCCTCCTCAACTCCCTCCGAGGGGGCTTCCTACGCCGTAGTCGCCACCACCCGTCCCGAAACAATCATGGGAGATACGGCCATGTGCATCAATCCGAACGACCCGAAGAACCAGTGGCTGAAAGGCAAGAAAGTGATCGTTCCGCTGGTAAACCGCGTAATCCCGGTGATTGAAGACGAATACGTGGATACAGAGTTCGGAACAGGATGTCTGAAGGTGACTCCGGCCCACGATGTGAACGACTACATGCTGGGCGAAAAGCACAACCTGCAGAGCATCGACATCTTCAACGACAACGGAACCATCAGCGAAGCCGCGGGACTGTACGTAGGCATGGACCGCTTTGCCGTGCGCGAACAGATTGAAAAAGACCTCGAAGCAGCCGGACTGCTCGAAAAAGTGGAAGCCTATACAAACAAGGTGGGCTTCTCCGAACGTACCAACGTGCCCATCGAGCCGAAACTCTCCATGCAGTGGTTCCTGAGCATGAAGCATTTTGCCGACATGGCTCTGCCTCCGGTGATGAACGACGAACTGAAATTCTACCCGCCGAAATACAAGAACACTTACCGCAACTGGCTGGAGAACATCAAGGACTGGTGCATCAGCCGCCAGCTTTGGTGGGGACACCGCATCCCGGCCTGGTATTTGCCGCAAGGAGGATTCGTCGTTGCCGAAACACCGGAACAGGCTCTTGAACTGGCGAAAGCAAAGTCGGGCAATCAGAATCTGAAAGCGGAAGATCTGCGCCAGGATGAAGACTGCCTCGACACATGGTTCTCTTCATGGCTGTGGCCGATTTCGCTGTTCAACGGAATACTTGACCCGCACAACAAGGAAATAGACTACTACTATCCTACCAGCGACCTGGTGACGGGACCGGACATCATCTTCTTCTGGGTGGCGCGCATGATTATGGCGGGATACGAATACATGGGCGACATGCCGTTCAAGAACGTGTACTTCACCGGCATCGTGCGTGACAAGATCGGACGCAAGATGTCGAAATCGCTCGGAAACTCGCCCGACCCGCTGGAACTGATCGACAAGTACGGAGCCGACGGCGTGCGCATGGGAATGATGCTTGCCGCTCCTGCCGGAAACGACATTCTCTTCGATGAAGCCCTCTGCGAACAGGGACGCAACTTCAACAACAAGATATGGAACGCCTTCCGCCTCGTCAAGGGATGGCAGGTGGCTGAAACGGAACAGCCGGAATATGCACGCCTGGCAACCGACTGGTTTGAGGCGATGCTTGCCCGAACAGCAGAAGAGCTGAACGACCTGTTCGGCAAATACCGTCTGAGCGAAGCGCTGATGCTGGTTTACAAACTCTTCTGGGACGAATTCTCAAGCTGGTACCTGGAGCTGGTGAAGCCGGCTTACGGACAGCCCATCGACAGCATCACTTACGGAAAGACACTGGCCTTTTTCGAAACGCTGCTGAAGCTGCTCCACCCGTTCATGCCGTTCATCACCGAAGAGCTGTGGCAGCACATCTACGACCGCAAGCCGGGCGAAAGCATCATGTGCAGCCCTCTCAACGCATTACAGGCCGAAGCTTCAGACGCTCAGGATGCATTGCTGAAACGGTTTGAAGAGTTCAAGGAGATTGTCAGCGGAATCCGCACCATCCGCCAGCAGAAAAACCTCGCACAGAAAGAACAGCTGGAACTGCAGATCGTATCTTCAAAAGGACTTGACGGAGAAGGATGGGGCGAGGCTCTCGCCAAACTCTGCAACCTGTCTGGCATAAAGGCCGTCGAAACAAAATCAGAAGGAGCCGCAGCATTCATGGTAGGAACAACCGAATATGCCGTTCCGCTGGGCAACCTGATCAACGTGGAAGAAGAGCTGAAGAAGCTGGAAGCCGACCTGAAATACCAGGAAGGATTCTTGCAGAGCGTGCTGAAAAAGCTCGCCAACGAGAAGTTCGTGAGCAAGGCTCCCGCAAACGTCATCGAAATGGAACGCAAGAAGCAGGCTGACGCAGAAACAAAGATCGCCGCACTGAAGGAAAGCATCGCTGCATTGAAAAAATAGAAAGAAAAGCCCCTCCAAACCTCCCCCGAAAGGGAGGCTTCAGGGAAGCAGACTTAGAAACTGTTTTGAATTTATCGTGTGCTGATTTGGGATGAGTTTTTGAGGCATTTCCGTTTGTGTGATGAGGAAGATAGCGGGCTATCTGACGAAGAACAGAAGCGGAAAAGACCAAAAAATAGCCCAAAGCACACACGAAAACGAACACATCAAGCCAAGAAAAACTTTTTGGAGAAATTCAAAACAGTTTCTTAATAAGCTCCCTCTCGGGTAGAAGCGTGTGTCCAGACAAGCAACCGGACCCACGCTTCTTTTTTGACAGTCTGTCATGCAATCTGACACATTTTCACGAAAACTGACAAACAGACATTATCCCGCCCTCCCCCTTCCATACCTACAGACCGAAAAGTTGATTTACATCAATAATTTGCTGTTTCAACTCATTTTTATGCTATAAAACATATTTACGTACAAAAAAGGCATTATCTTTGCATCGTATTAAACGAACAGAAGTTCAAGAAACAGGATAACAAAAAAGAAAGGTCCTCCGCGAGGAGCGCCAGAAATACTAAACTAGGTATTAGATAGAATACACAAAGTAACTAACTAAAGCAAATGAAAGGGTAACAATTATGAAAAAGGTAAAAAGTATTTTCAAGCAGATTTCAAAAGCAGATCCTATGATCTGGGGTTACGTAATGCTGAGTGAAAACACTCGCACGAAGTAACCCGATGCCGAGGCGGAACTTTCCGATAAAGCATCGTTGAAAAAAGAATCCGGCGACCGTCAAGGTCTTGACATATAAAAGGTCCGGAAAGCAATGATTCGATAAAGAATCGGCTTTCCGGACCTTTTTTCCGTTCCGTTTAAGGAAGTCGCGGATCAAGGCTTATACTCCTTGCCCACAAGCAGTTTGTCGCCGGTGAGATCGACTTCAAACAGATGAGGCACACGGATGTAGTTTCCGTTGTCGTTGTAATGGCTATGCACAGCCATCAGCCATTTGCCTCCAAATGTCTTGAACAGCATTCCATGACCGAAATCCGGCGGAGTTATCGGATCCTTTTCCTGTACCCACGGCCCGTCGAGCGTACCGCTCTTTGAATAGGCCACTCCCTGTGTGTACACGTCACGTATCCAGCTTGTCCAGATCATTCCCAGACGTCCGGTATCGGTGCGGAACAGATAAGGCCCGTCTGTCACCCGGTTCGGTCTGACACTGCCGTCGGCGGTCGCCTCACGGCTCCAGGGCGAATCGCTTGCCCGGAACAGAAGCTTGCCTTCGCCAACCGATCCGCTCAGATCCGGCTTCAGTTCGATTTTCTCAATGGTTCCGTTGTTGTTCTGCAACCATTCGTGGCAGTAAACCATATAAGGCTTTCCGTCCTTGTCCACCCAGAATGTTCCGTCGAGCGTAGACTTTCCGGCAGGCAGATAAACCGGATCCTCCATCGGCCCGTAAGGCCCGTAAGGACGGTCGCTCACAAGCACATGGCTTGCACGGCGTTCAACCGGCGTTCCTCCAACCGTATCAATCTTTATGGCAGGATTGGTGAAAGTGGCGAAATAATAATACTTGCCTTTATACGCGTGAAGTTCGGCAGCCCAGATCATCGGATCCGCCCCCATCCACGAAGCAGTATCAATCCGAACCACATCAAACGGCCCTTCCCACAGCTTCAGTTCCTTGCTCTTCCACATTTTGCCTCCCGTACCGGTCATGTAATAGGTGGCCGTCTTGCGGTCGGGCAGAATGCACGGGTCGCTCAGCAGGATGGAATCCGTCGGAATCAGATTCTTTTCCTCCAGCTTTCCATTAGAAAAATCATCCAAGGTCCAGCTGTCAAACCACTTGATTACCGGCGTTCCGTCGCGGAAAAGAATCGGAAGCCAGATATACCGTGCATCGCTCGGATGTTCCGGACGCCAGTTGTCGGCCATAAACATGAAAGCATCTTTCTTTCCGGGAATCGGAAGCACGTATGTGCTCTGTCCGTGGAATGTGAGGTCCGCATCATCGCCCATACATGGATTAGGATGCTGCGTCCAAGGCCCCCAGATGCTCGGAGCGGAAAACATGCGCGCTTCATTAGGCGCCCATCCCGTACAGCCGGAAGTAATCATCCAATATGTCCCGTCTTTTTTAAATATTGCCGGAGCTTCATTATGCCCCGCGGGAGCGATGCGTATATATTTTCCCGTATGGCTCAAATAGTCGTCGCTCAGCTCGGCAATCTGCAGCGTCAGGTTGTCTTCCGAAGAATAAATGTGATAGCCTTTCCCGTCATCATCCACAAACAGCTGCATGTCGCGCGCCATCTGTCCTCCCTCCAGGTCACGCTTCACGAAAAGTCCCTTGGCTATGGCATCGTACCACGTGGGAGTCCACCATGCCTTATATTTCTCCACATCCAGCGTATCGAATACCGCGCGCTGCTCTTCCGTCATGTCGAAGGGAAGTTTTCCCGGATTGATACGTCCCGAACGGAGATACTTGAAAGGTCCTGTCGGGCTGTCGGCAACAGCTACAGCCGAACGGGCGGCCGCATACCCCTTCCCTTTCAGCTCCAGATGGAACCACATGACAAATTTCCCGGTCTTTTCGTTATAAATCACCTTCGGGCGTTCCATCACGCACCCTTGGGCGATATCGCTGGTTTCATCGCCGGTGACCACAGGCAGCACGGCTCCCTCATTTTTCCAGTCGGTCAGGTTCTTCGACGAATAACACATGATGCCTACCATCGCCGCGCTTGTCGTGTCCGACTTGTTTTCGCCATACCAATAAAAAGTGCCGTCATGATAAAGGATTCCTCCTCCATGCGCGTTTACATGCACGCCCTTATCATCCGGCCATATCTCTCCGGGACGAATCTCTCCCGCTTCCTTCTGTCCCGAACACGAAGAAAACGCCAGGGCAACAAGACACATTGCCCACGCCAATAAAGTTGTCTTTTTCATGGTTAAGTAGATGTTGAGAATTTGTTTATACAAGATCTGTCTGTTCTGAAACGCAGATCAACGCGGATTTTCGCAGATGATTGCACTGATTATCTGCGTTAATCTGCGAAAATCCGTGTTTCTGATAATATCATTTGATTTTGCACGCTTACTTAATAATGTCTATTGATACACCCTCACATAATCAATTTCATAACGCATCGGATAAGCCTCATCCGAAACTTCTCCGCCGTTGTCGCCGCCTACCGCCAGATTCAGCAGCACATAATGAGGCTGCATAAACGGATTCTTACCTTCGCCCAGTTTCCCGTTGAACGTATCCTTCAGCAAGATTTCATTGAGCAGCTCGTCGTCAAGATAAAGGCGGATGGCCTCCTCATCCCAGTCCATTCTCCAGATATGGAACTCTGAAGCCCAATCGGGATCCTTCTCCAGAAAATGGGCGAAAGGAACCGCCTTGCTGTTCCATTTAGCAACATAACGCCGATCCGTTCCCCATGCAGCGTTTGCCAGAATGTGCGGGACACCCTGCTTGCGGTAAAACTCCATGATGTCAATCTCACCGTTTGACGGCCATTCCATCGCATTGCCCAATGTCCAGATGGCCGGCCATGCGCCTTTTCCGACAGGAATACGGGCACGCACAACAAAACGTCCGTACATAAACTCTTTCTTCCCCGAGGTGTTGACCGAAGAAGAAGTGCATTCAATCGAGTCGCGCGACGTGCGCCAGTCCGTACTCCCCTTCCTGTACCACGGATTGGGACGCTTCTCCTTCCGTGCTTCAATCACCAGCAGCCCGTCCCTGCAATAAGCGTTGTCCGGCTGGTACCACTGCAGTTCGTGATTCCGGGCAAAGCCGTTTTCATAGTTCCACACACAAGTGTCGAGCCTGCCGTCGGCATTGAACTCGTCACTCCAAACCAGTTTGTAGTCTTTCTGCGCAAAAGATGCAACGGCACAGAAAGACAATAACAGCCCCATTAATTTTTTCATGCAAATATTCTTTTTTCTATATCTGACAAAGTAAATCATTTCTTCGTAACGGAACAAATCACCTGCGCATTTTGCGGAAGTTTTTCAACCAGTACTCCGTACTCGAAGACCGTAGCGGCCGGAGCCAAGGTTGGACGAATCTCCACATCCAGATGATACGTCCCTCCTTCCTGATAGAATGCATAGCTGCATTCCGGAACATTACGAGAACTCTCTTTTCCCAACAAAAGCGTGTAGGCAGAGAAATCGATGTCAAGAAGCCCGTTTACCGATGCATCAGACTCAGACACAAACTCCAGCAGTTCTTCCTGGGAACGGATAGTATGAAAATCGCCGACATTCAGACTGCTGTTCAAAGAACAGTTGTATTCTTCTGCTATCGGCAGAGCTATTCTGTCGTCATCGTTACACGCCGCTAATGGAAAAAGTAACAAGAATAAAAAAACTTTCCAATAACTCATATTCAAAATGCTATTTTATAGTAGAAAACCGACTGAAAACAAAAAGCCCGTCCAGATTCATCTGCCCCTTTTTCAACAACAAACAATTGAAGAAACAATGGATGTCACAGAACAAACCTGAACGGGCTTCTGCAAATCTATCCCCTATTATTGATAAACGCGGACATAATCCACATAATACTTCATCGGGAACTCTGAATCTGAAGGATCGCCGCCGTTAGAACCTACAGCAAGATTCAGCCAAACATAGGCACCGAAACCTTCGAAATCGTTTGAGAACGGATTCTGATAAGCTCCTTCCAGCCTGCCGTCACCTCCACTTCCATTCATAGTCTGACTGAGTGCAATCTCATTCATCAGCTCATCATCGATATACAGGCGCAGATACTCTTCGTCCCAGTCCATCCGCCAGATATGATACTTTTCAGCCCATTGAGGATCTTTAGCTGTAAATTCTTCCAACGGACGGTTGTAAGACTGCCACTTCCCGCTCCAACGTGTGTCAGATCCCCAGCAGAAATTGGCATGAAGACTTGGTTTTCCATCCACAAGATAATATTCCAGAAGATCGATTTCACCGTTCAACGGCCATTCCCACCAGTTACCGCAAGTCCAGATAGCCGGCCATGCACCCAAATCGGTCGGGATTTTGGCACGGACAAGCAGACGTCCGTATTTAAACTCAAACTTACCGCTTGAGTTCATGCTGGCAGAAGTATACTCAGCATACTGACGGTTTTTCTTCCAGTCACTGCTGCCGGCTTCATAGTTCGGATTTGCCACACGCTCTCTCTTGGCAATGAACACCATGTTGCCGTTTCCGTCCATTTCAGCGTTGCCTTCCTTCTTGTACCACTGCAGTTCCTGATTCCGCTGGAAACCTTCCTCCAGTCCCCATTTAGCCGGGTCAGGAGCACCCGTACCATTGAACTCGTCATTCCATACCAGCGACATGCCGTCGATTTCCTGCTTCGGGTCTGTCATGTCGGGCTGTGTCGGGTCGAGCTGCGGAAGCTGGAACATCAGCATCAACGTATTGACCACATCATTGATTACCAGAGAAGAAGAGTTGACAATCTGGAGCGGAAGTACAAAGATGGCATTTTCATTCTCCGCCCTGATCGGATCTCTCAACAAAGCGCCACGATGAATTGTGATTGCCACGGAATCTGAAACCGTAGCACCGGCTTTCATCGTAATCTGGTTTGCAGACAAATCATAATACGACTCATCCATCAGAAGGGCATCTTTATATACCTGATAAGCAGTATTTTCCGTAGCAGACAGTTCGATTGCCTTTTGCAAA
The DNA here is from genome assembly GCF_030373775.1 of Bacteroides gallinaceum. Taxonomy (NCBI): domain Bacteria; kingdom Pseudomonadati; phylum Bacteroidota; class Bacteroidia; order Bacteroidales; family Bacteroidaceae; genus Bacteroides; species Bacteroides gallinaceum. The sequence continues at coordinate 58,319 of NZ_JAUDEN010000002.1, forward strand.
GAATCGGCCGCTACAACAATATCAACCGTACAGTCAGCCGGAGCCGGCTGATTCTGATAAAGCGAAGCAGAGATATAAATTACGGTATCACTGGTCTGCTCTTCTTCAAGCACAATTTTCTTATTGCAGGAAGAGCCATCCCAGGCATCCCTCGCCTCTTTTATGGCCAGCCACTGATAATCTGTATTGTATCTGTTATCCTCATCGCTGCACCCGGTAGCAATGCACGCCCCGGCTACAAAGGGAAACATCCATTTAGCTATAGTAGTCATTTTTTTCATATGCTTTTAATCTAATTCAACGGTTTCAGGATCATAAACTTCTAATTCAACATCGTAGAACTTGAATTCAGCCATGTGGAAATAACCCGCATTATTCGTAACGGCAGTTACATAATAGCGAAGATGTGTGAACGGTTTTCCAGCATCCACATAATCGCTAACTATATGTGAGCCCCATGTCGATGCGAACCCGCTTAATGTAGTCACCGTTTCCCATTCACTACCATCATTGCTGATTTGCAGTTCAACGACTGTAGGAAATCCTTCTCCACTACCTCCAGAAGCACGATTCCACCACTCAACGGCAAACACCTGATGCTCTTCATTAAAGTTTACCTGAATATAGTGAGGAAGCGGATCCGGATTATGCCAGTTTCCATGAAAAAAATCGTTCGTATTTCCATTCACTAAGTTTTCAATCGGTCCCTCTGTCAGTTCCGGTGCATCTGTATACAATTGGCTGGCGTCCAGCTTCACTTCCGTACGAGCTTTTTCTGTAATCACTATCGGAGCTTTACCCGACACAGCCTTGAACGAAGTCACTTCGCTTCCCTCATTGTTCGCGTTGAATGTCTGGAAGAAGAATTCATATTCACCGAAACGGGCACGTGTGTCGTCAATCAGCATACTGTCCGTTTCCAATGAAGAAATCTTGTAAACCGTTTCATCAAGCAAAGGGTCTGTGTACCATATTTTCAGATACGCATACGCGTCTTCAGACGGTTTCGTCCACTTCAGCTTTATCTGTCCCGGCAAAGCCTCCGAAGTAATGGCCGAAGTCTCGATGGGCGCAGGAGTACCCGTGTACCCCTGCACTTCAAATGTTTCCAGCTTATCGTCACAGCCTGTTCCGAAACAAGCCAATGCAAAAGCCGCAATCATATATTTCAGTTTCATATTACAATACGTTTAAATAATGTTTAAACCAAATTCAAATCACCATCCCGGATTCTGGGTCAGATTCGGGTTTTTGCGGATTTCGCTGTCCGGAATCGGGAACAGATACATCTTGTCGTCCCAGTAGCGCGATTTCGGCACACGGTTATATGTATATCTGTCGCCATTCTTCGTAATCTGCATTTCAATGATGCTTCTCTGCGATGCTCCATCCTTCCAGCGGCGTACATCCCAGAAACGGTGTCCCTCGAATGCCAGTTCAACCATACGCTCGCGACGGTACTTTTCGGTAAACTCGTCGTTGCTCAAGCCTGTCGGGAAGCCCGGCATATTTACATCCGAACGGCTGCGCACTACATTGACAGCATCTACCGCCGACATGGTAAATGTCCCATCTGTCGCATCGGCAGAACCCAGGTAATTAAACACAGCTTCCGCATAGTTCAAGTAGAACTCGCCCAAACGGTATGTCACCCAGTTGTGGCGTGTAGAACCGCTTCCCGTGGATGTACTGATGTCAATGGTTTTGTCCAGATACTTCTTCAGATAATATCCCGTGGGAGTAGCTCCAGCCAGAGGAAGCCCGTTGCGTCCGCCCTGATAAGTTTCCAGCGGATTCGGATTCGTATCCGGCCATTTATCACCGTTCACGGCAATTGTCATTGCCAGACGGGGATCACGGCCCGCATACGGGTCTGTCTGGTCATAGCCGCTTCCCGGCTCATCCCACGCAAGTCCCGTAGCCTGCATCTCGTATGCGTCAATCAGCGTCTGCGTCGGACAGTTTCCGGAATTTCCGTTCTCCATACCCACAGGGAAATTGGTTGTTTCCGGCCAGTTCATATCCCCCACGCGGCGAACAAAAATCATCTCGCCAGCCTGCCAATTGTTGGTTCCCCAGATTTCTGAATACTTGCCCAAAGAGATTCCGTTGGCTGTGCAGAAATCGATGACATCCTTGTTGGCCTGAGCCGCCTGCCTCCACAAGCCCGAATTGTTTTCCTTGTTAAAGAGCGGGCTTGCCCAATAAAGCAGCGTGCGCGCTTTCAGAGCCATAACAGCCTGCTTGGTTACACGGCCTCCGTCGGTGCTCGAACCGTTGGCAGCATCTCCCACCAGATCCGAATATCTCACAGGAAGCTGGTCTGCCTCAAGTATCGCATCGCATTCTTTCACAATGAAATCAAACACTTCGGCCACCGGAGTGCGGGTCACCTGATTCGCCTCGTCTTCCGTAAGCACTTTGGTAATCAAAGGCACATCGCCGTAGGCACGCGCCAGATTGAAATAGAAATAGGCGCGCAGGAAACGCACTTCATACGGATAGCGGTTGAAGCGTTTCATCTCTGCCTCGTAATCCTTGTCATACTTCAGTTCCGAGAAGTCCGCGTTCACATATTCCGTCAAAAAGAAGTTTGCCCTGCGGATGCCTGCAAAGTCCCAGCGGCTGTAAGGGTTCGACGGACTCCAGCGTCCGTCGGTATATCCGAACACGGACGACCAGCTCCACGCATATTCCGACTCATCGCAGGCGGAACAGAGAGAACCGTCGGTGGGAATATCCGAATCCAGAAAGCTGTAGATGTCGGTCACAACACCTGCCGTACGGTCGAAGTCGGTAAACACATAGTTCTTGTCGTATGTCGTATATTCGTGATAGTCCAAGTCGGCACACGAAACCATCAGCGACATACAAGCCAACCCGAATAATATTCTTTTCTGTTTCATAGTCTTTTCTTTTACCTTTTAATAATCAGAATCCTACAGACAGACCCACATTGATGGAGCGCGTGGTAGGTATTCCGTTGCCCAATGACGCGGGATCGATTTCATTGATATGGTCCCAGCAGAACAGGTCGACACCTCTCACATACACCTTCGCCGTGTTCAGATGCCATTTGCTGATGAGCGAATACGGAAGCTTGTAATAGATTTCCATATTGCGCAATTTCAGGAACGAACCGTTTTCAAGCCATACAGAACTGCTCTGCGTGTTGTTCTGCACAGTCTGTGTAGTCAGACGCGGGTAGCGTGCTGTCGGATTCTCCGGAGTCCAGCGGTTGGCATAGTAATAGTTCGAAATGGCGTTTCCGTCAGTCAGCGGACGGTAAAGGCCGCTCAACGTTGTCCACGAAGTATAGTGTCCCAGTCCCTGGAAGAACGCATTGACACCGATGCCCTTCCATTCCAGTCCGACATTGAAGCCGTAATAGATTTCGGGCACGCTCGAATTGTAGCCCAAAGCCACCTGGTCGAACTCGTCAATGAAACCGTCGTTGTTCTGGTCCTTGTATTTGATGTCACCGGGCTTCACTTCACCGAAACGCTGTTCGGGACTGTTGTCGATATCAGCCTGGTCAACGAAATAACCGATAGCCTGATAGCCGAAGATCTGTCCCACCGGCTTACCTGTGCTGTACAGGTAATCGTATGCCTTGGTTTCTTCCAGCTGCTCTTTGATGATGTTCTTCGTGAAGCTGAACGTACCGCCGAGATTCAGTCGGAAGTCGCCGAACTTCTTCATATAGTCAAGGCCGATTTCAACGCCTTTCGTATCCACGATTCCGGCATTCTCGTAAGCGGGAGTAGCTCCCAGCACCGACGAATATTTGCCGCCCGTAGTAACCCAGATGTCCTGCCGTCTTTCATAGAACCCGTCCACCATCAGCGTCAGACCGCCGAACAGCGTGGCGTCCACACCGATATTATACTTATATCCCTTTTCAGTGGTTCCGCCCAACGAAGGAAGCTGCCCTTCCGTATAAGGGCTTCCGCTGTTGCTGAAGTTATCCTGAATGGGATAGCCGCTGCCGCCCACCATCTGTGTATACCAGTAGCCGTTGTACGGAATGTTGTCCGTATTGATGATGCCGAACGAACCGCGCAGTTTCAGGAAGTTGATCCACGAAACGTCTTTCATGAAACTTTCATTCGTGATGTTCCATGCCAGACCTACGGTAGGCGACACATGCCACTGATTGCCGGTTTCAAGCAGGTTGGAAGCCGAAGCTACCAAAGCGAAATCAAGGAAATAGCGGTTCTTGAATCCGTAATGGGTATACCACGACCAGTTGCAGTGATACAGTGTAGAATTGATGTTTACGTTGTTGTCATACTTATAGGTATACATCAATGTCGTATATACCTTGTGGTCGCCGAACTGACGCTGCCAGTCCACATTCGCCATGAAGTTGAACGAACGGTACTGCCAGTCCAGCTTGCTTCCGCCTGCCATTTCCGTATCTTCACCGCCCGTAAACTCATTGAACGAACTCGGTTTGCCGTCAGTCCATCCCGTCACCGACGTGCTTCCATAACGGTATGACATCGTATGGTCTTCCCAATAAGAAGCCACCTTGTCATAGCCCATGCGGAAAGACGCGCCCAGCCCTTCGGTAATGGCCGACAAATCCTGACGCAAGGTCATGTCTGCCCACAAGCCGAGTGTATGGCCTTTCGAATAGCCCCGTCCCTGCACCAGCGCTACCGGGTTGGAAGTACCGCTCCAGGTGGCGTTACCTCCCCACAGTCCGTCTTCCGTGCGGATAGGGAAAGCGGCGGAAGGAGTGGTATACAGTTTGCCTATCAAGTCGTCGCTGCCCAATCCCGGACGGCTGAACTCGTTCAAGGTTCCCATGATGTTCACCTGCAGTTTGGTAGTCGAAGTAACGTCAATGTCCAGGTTGCTTCTCAAGTTGGCTTTCGAATACTTTTCCTGTGTAGAAAATCCTTCAGGAGAATTGGTGTTGGCATAGAAACCGCGTCCGTTCTGCAGGTTAAGCATCGTGAAGTAGCGCAGCTTGGAAGAACCGCCGCGGAAAGTCAGCGTAGCGATATCCGACTTGCCCCTGTCACGGTAAACCTCGTCCCACCAGTTGACATTCGGATAGTAGTAAGGATATTGTCCGCTCTTGAAGGCATCCAGTTCGTTCTGCGTATAGCGTGCAGAAAGCCCGTCGTTTGCCCGTGCCTCGTTCATGGCCATCGCATAGGTATAGGCATCGGCCATTTCCGGGATACGGTTCTGATAGGTGAATCCATGATCATAAGAGAAAGTGATGTCGCGGGATTTGTATTTGCCTCGCTTGGTCACAATGTTGAGCACACCGTTGATACCCTTGTAGCCATAGAGGGCGATGGCAGCGGCATCACGCAGCACCGTAACCGATTCAACTTCTTCGGGCGACAGGTAGCGCAGCACATTGTAGGCGTTGTCACGCTCCAGTCCGTCAACCACTACAAGGATTCCGTTGTTTCCGTTCAGCGACTTCTGTCCGCGGATGAACATCGAGGGAATCTGCTCCCACATCACTCCGGTAGTCTGCATGTTCGTCAGACCTGCCACATTGCCGTACATCGAATTGCCCAATGTATAGGAAGAGCGGTTGTCAATCTTGTCGCTGTAAACCACCGAAGCAGAACCGGTGGACTCACCGTATGTCTGGTTCAGTCCGAAGCCGTAGTTCACCTTCTCCGAAGCCAGATCCATGACAATCGTCATGCTCTTTCCGACCTCCACATCCACGGTCTTCACCGCATCGTACGGAGTAAGAATCTGAAGTTTCGCATCCTTTATTGCAGGAATGACGAACTTGCCGGTAGCATCTGTAGAAACCATCGATTCAGGCTCTCCGACTACAGTCACGGCAGCTCCCGACACAGGATTTCCCGACCGGTCGAACACCACCCCGGTCACGTCAACCTTTTCCTGAGCCATCGCGTGCATACCCATACACGCAAGCATAGTCAAAGTCAATATTTTTTTCTTCATCGTTTTCTGTTTTAAAATTTAAAGAATAAGCATTACCAGCCCGGATTCTGAACCAGACCATAACCCTTGTTCACTTCGCTTACCGGGAAAGCGGCAAGATACCATTTCGGATCGAATCCGTTCCACCAAGAACGTCCTGAGTTGGAGAGCTGGAAAGATGTGTAAGTAAACTGGGTAGGCTTCGGACCTCTTGAAGCTTCCGGCTTGTCCGACCATGAGCCTGTTCCGCCATCGGCACGCTGTATCAGCAGACCGTGCAGCGGACGCTGGAACAAATCGGCACGCTTGTAGCGGATCATATCAAAGAAACGCACGTCTTCCAGTCCGAGTTCGCAGGCACGCTCGTTCAGAATAGCTTCGAGCACCTTGTCAGAAGAACTTACGTCTACACCGCTCTCTCTCAATCCTTTCAGGCCGACACGGTCGCGGATTATATTCACCTGAGCGATGGCATCGTCTGTCCTGTCGGCTTTCAGCAACGCTTCGGCATAAATCAGATACATTTCAGCCAGACGCAGGTAAGGCCATTGCGGATAAGTGTTGGCAAGACTGTTCGCTCCTTCCAGATAGAACTTGTAAAGCCCGAATCCCGTAGCGTACATGCCTGTTTCGGTATGTGTGCTGTTGGCATTCTCGCGTCCGCCATCCCAAAGCTCTACCTGACGGCCGCTGTACGTAGCGCCGTTCACCAGAATGGTTTCATACAGACGCGGGTCGCGCGTGGGCTGGTTGTTGTCGTTATCCTTGAAGAACATTGTGTTTTCATTCACCGCCTTGTAGAAATCGAACGGAGTACCGTCACTCATCGGGAACATTTCCATATACTCCAGCGTCGGCGTATTACATCCGTTGATGACAGGTCCGTTGCCGTCAACCCAATAATATTTCCAGGCATCCCAGCTATTGAACTTGCCGATGTAGCGTGTGGTGATCAGCAGCTCCATATTGTCCTGTGAAGTCAGGTATGCATGGCGGAAAGCTTCACGGTAGCTCTGGCAGTCAGTCTTTGCAGACTTCATCAGTTCGTAATGTCCTTTCGAAGCCAATGTATTGAAAAAGTTTTCGCAGGCGGTAAGGCATTCCGACCACAGTTCCGGCTTGTAGCCGCCATACCAAACCATGTGATTGGTGACAGCTTCCTGCGGTTCTGCCGTACAATACGGCTGCGAATCATTGAACAGCGGACTTGCCGCAAAGAGCAGGATCTTGCATTTCAAGCCCATTGCACTCGCCTGAGTCATACGCCCCTGCCAGTTTGATTCGCCGTCGGCGGTCAAATCCCACGGAAGCACCCCAGCCGCCTCATCGCAGAGCCGGGTCATGAACTTCACGGTTTCGTCCACCGTGCCGCGCGGCACCTGATAATCGTTTTCGGCTTCAAACGAACCTTCCACAATAGGCAGTCCGCCAAAATGACGGAACATGTCGAAATAGCGTGCGGCTATAATCACTTTGGCTTCCGCTTTCAGCCGTTCCTTCTCGTCAGCCTCCATATCGGGCACACGGTCTACATTCTCAATGAATATCCACGCTGAACGGATTGCCTGCCAGGTTTCCTCTTTCGTAAATCCGAAACGGGTTTCCGACGTATTGTCTTCCGTTACAGCCGTATAGGTTCCGGAATAGTAGTGACGGTTCAGCCCGTCCCATGAGTTATGGCTGTGGAAACAGTCGGACAAGGCTTCAAACATGCCCTGGTTCATCTTTCCGTCCACATCGTTCCAGTATGTCGGTATTCCGTAATACAGTTTCGAATAAGTGTCCCACAGGAAGCGGCGGGCATATTCCGCCTTGCCGAAGATAGAATCCTGCGTAACGGCCACACTCGGCGCCTTTTCCAAAAAGCTGTCGCCGAACTTGATTTCATCCACACACGACGTAGCCACTACGGAGCCGAGGGATGCCATCATCAACCATTTTCCTATATGTTTCATAGATTAAGATTTTAGAATCCAACTTTTAAACCAATATTAATCACGCGAGTCAGCGGATAGTTCGGACGGTCGCTCTGGCGCGATTCCGGGTCACCCCACATGAAACTGCTGATTGTAAACAGATTGTATGCGCTTGCATAAAGGCGGAACTGGTTCATTCCGATTTTCTTCATGAAAGGCATGTCGAAATTGTAGCCCACTTCAAGGCTCTTCAGACGGAGGTAGCTGGCATTGCACAGATACAGGTCGCACTGACGGTAGTTATTTGCCTGAGCAGTTGCAGATATACGCGGGAATTTCGCCGTATAAGTATCTTCAGAAGAACGCCAGGTGTTCTCGTACTGATAGAGCAGAAGTCCCTTGTTCTGCGTATCGCCCAAAGGCTGTCTGAATTCCGAAAGCAGACGGTCTACGTTCCATGCGCCGGTAAACTGCGCGGTCACGTCCCATCCCTTCCAGCTGAAGCCGATATTCAGACCGGCGGTATATTCCGGCGTATCGGTAAAGCTGAGGTCGCGGCTGGCATCGTCACCGTCGATCACACCGTCTTTGTTCAGGTCGACAAACACGGCATCACCCGGTTTCAGCGTCAGGCCATGGTCGGCGATAGGAATACCGAATTCAGACCGGTATCTCGCATCAGCCGTTTCGTCATAGAAGCCCCAGAACTTATAGATGGAACGCGAGCCGATGGTACGCCCGGTTTCATACATCCATTCCTCGTTCTGCTTCACCTCGTTCATGTAAACGATTTTGTTGCGCGCGAACGAGAGATTGAAGTTCGCCCAGTAACGGAACTCGTCACCTATCTTGTCGTTCCATTTCAACTGGATTTCATAACCGTGGTTTTCTGTCTTTCCGACGTTCATGATAGGCAGGGTCATACCCAAAATGCCCGGCATGTAAGTCGGCTGGCTGAGAATATCGCGACGTTTTTCCTTAAAATAATCAAAACTAATACCTAATTTTTCATTGAAAACAAACAAGTCTACACCATAATTCTGCTTCACAGCTTTTTCCCACGTCACGTCCGGATTCGATTTTGTCGATTCATACGCGCCCGGCTGGTTGCTTCCCGCCATACCGAAATTATATCCGTCGCCGCCCAGCACGTATGCGTCCGGCAGATAGAGGAAACGGTTGTTTCCGTTGTTGTCATTACCTACCATACCGACTGATGCACGCAGCTTCACGTAGTTCACATATTTCTTGATCGGCTTGAAAAAATTCTCTTCACTGAGCACCCATCCGATAGAACCTGCAGGGAAGAATCCGTAACGCTTGCCCGGGGCGAAGTTTTCGGAACCGTTGTAGCCGGCATTGAACTCTGCCATGTAGCGGGTCTTGTAGTCGTATGTGACACGGCCCACAAAACCTACATACGCCGAAGGAATATCATCGTAAGTTCCGCCCGGATAGTAACGCTTCGACTGGTTGTAGAGCAGCAAAGCTCCTACGCTATGATCGCCGAACTGACGATTGTAGTTCAATGAAGCTTCCATATACCAGTCGCGGGCTTTTCCGGTGCTGTTCATGCCATATGAAAGCTGAGAATCGGTACCTTCCTTACGGTAACCGATCGAACCGTCTTCATTGAGCACTGGATAATAGGACGCCTTTGAAGAGCTTGACTTCTTCTCTGTCCAGTAGCTCGAGTTATACGAACCTTTAATCTTAAGCGAAAGCCCCTTGGTGATGAAGTCGAGTTTCTGGTCCAGCATCAGGTCGACATTCAGCACGTTCGTTGTCAGCATTCGCGCACCCTTGCCGTAGTAAACGTTCAGACCGTCCGCACCGGTGAAAGGCAGATAGTCCGGATTGGAAAGGACATGCTTTCCGTCCACGATGCCGGCTCCGGCAAACGGAACGGCCCAATACAGCTGGCGGAACAATTCGTCCTGGCTTCCCACCGATTCCGGCGTACGCTTCGACTCGATACGTCCGCCGATGTTGACTGAAACCAGCGTGGACTTCGAAACGTCAAAGTCGAGGTTCGCACGGTAGTTGTAACGCTTGTAGTTGAAGTTGAAGTCATCCGTTGCGGCAAGCTGCTTGAACATACCGTCCTGGGTAAACATACCGGCAGAAACGAAGTAACGCATACGGTCGGTACCTCCGGAGATGTTCACGTTGTGCTGCGACTGGAAAGACGCCTTGTTCATACAGTAGTCTATCCAGTTGATGTCCGGATACATGATGGGGTCGGTATGGTCGCGGAACTTGATAAGCTGCTCTTCCGTGAAAGTAGGCACACCGCCGTCGTTCACCATCATGTCATTGTAATAGGAAGCATACTGGTAAGAGTTCGCGAAATCCAACTGGCGGGTCCGCAAGTTGACTCCGGCAGAAGTGGAGAACGAAATCTTCGCCTTTCCTTCCTTACCGCGTTTGGTGGTGATAAGGATAACACCGTTCGCACCGCGCACACCAAACACGGCGGTAGCCGAAGCATCCTTCAGCACGGTGATGCTCTCCACTTCGTTCGGGTCGATCTGCGAGAACTCACGTTCCACACCGTCCACCTGAATCAACGGAGCCGCATTGTTCCATGTAGCGATACCGCGCACATACAAGTCCGCATCATCGGCACCCGGCTCACCGGAATACTGCACCGAAGAAATACCCGTTACCTGACCTGAAAGCACATTCGAAAGTGAACCGGCAGGAGTCTTCAGCAAATCGTCACCCTTCATGGAAGAAATGGCACCCGTAATCGTCACCTTTTTCTGCGCGCCGTAAGCCACAACCTCTACTTCGCCCAGCATCTGGGAATCGTCTTCAAGCACCACATGCAGTTCCTTTCCCGGACTGTATTGGGTGATGACCTGGTCCTTATAACCGATAAAAGAGATTTTGATTTTCCCGCCCTTGGGAACCTGCAGGGAGAACCTGCCGTCGAAATCTGTAATAACTCCGATTGTGGTACCTTCCACAACCACACTTGCACCGATAATGCCCTCTCCATTCGTATCAACAACTATACCTTTAATAGTCTGCTGCTGCTGGACAGCCTGAACCTCCGCAACAGAGCCGGCCGCCGAAACCGCAAAAGGAGAAAGAGCCATGAAACCCGTGCATGCCATCCACGCCACCCATTTAGGGTTTTGTCTTAATGAATCTGATTTCATTGTTTTTCTCAGTTTTAAATTAAGGATAATAATTCTCTCACATGGCCGAACATTCATTTGCAAACGGCAACAAATATTCATACCAACGCTTGCAAATATATTAAACTAACATCGCATAATTTAATAAAAATCATGCAAGAAACATATAAAAATTGTTCATAACATGCTTTCAGATATGCCTGGAGGCGAATTTAGCTTTCAATAATTCGTCAATGATAAAAAAACATTTCAAATCTTATCATAAGGAATATTAACAGAGGTTCCGGCTGTTCCGCTCTTCCAGCCTACTCAGACTCTCAAACGGAAGTCTGAAAAAAGGAAAGCAAAGCACGGATATTCTTGCAAACAGGCCAATGACAACAAGTAGATGTCAAGAATTAGTTTATGCAAAATCTGTCTGTTCTGAAACGCAGATTAACGCGGATTTTCGCAGATGATTGCGCTAATTATCTGCTTTGAATCTGCGTTAATCTGTGTTTCTGATAATATCATTCAGAGCCTGTTTCAATTTTGCTCTGCCTCGGCTTGAGAATTGTTTTCAAGGATGTTTTTCGGGCCAATAAGCATTCAGCGCAGACGCTGCAGCTTGACTATTTCGCCCAACTCCGGAATAATTACGTTTATGCCACGCTTCTTCGCCTCATCCGCAAACACATGCGGAGGATCGAACAGCGGTTCGTCAGACAGATCGAATGTGCCATAATGCATCGGAATGGTAACGCGCGCGTGCATTTCTTCCGAAGCTGTCAGCGCATCGTAAGGAGAAATGTGGTTGGGCTTCATAAACCAGCGCGGCTTATAGGCGCCTATGCCTATCATGCAATAGTCAATATGAGGGAAAAGCCCGGGAAGCTCGCTGAAATGAGCCGCATATCCCGTATCGCCGCTGTTATATATGGTGATGCCATCGGCCTGAATCATAAATGATCCCCACAGACGGATACCGCCGTCGTTCACACCCCGCTTGCTCCAGTGCTGGGCAGGAAGGAAAGTCAGACGCAAATCACCGTCGGCATACTGTTCGTACCATCCGGCCTCAATGGTCTGCAGCTCAGGGAACCAGCCTTGTATAAGCGTGCCCGTATTCAAACCGCAAAACAGCTTCATCTGCGGATTATCTTTGACCAGACGCTCCACGCTCGGCTTGTCGAGATGATCAAAATGGTCGTGACTGATAAGAAGATAGTCAATGTTCCGGAAAATTGAAGGATTGGCAGGAAACTGGCTCCGCCGCTTGACGAACGGTATGCTTCCATAAACCGGATCAATCATGAAGCGCTTGCCTCCCAACTGGAGAAAAAACGAATTGTGCCCCAGCCAGATTAGGGAATTTCCGACAACAGCGTCCAACGAGCGCAGGTAATGCACCTTCGGATTCCATTTGACTGTCCGTTTCTCCTTGCGCTGGGGATTGGGAGAGAGCCGCCATTTCAGAACACTTCCTACCCCCGGCCTCCACCTGTGCTGACGGTTGAAGAATTTCCCGTTCACATTCGGATTCCCCCTCCAGTGCGGATTGACGCACTGAAGTTTCTCATTCCGACGGAATATGATGCGCTCCCCCATAAAGACAAAGCCAATAAAAAGTTATTTTTCAAGCAAATCTTTCAAAAATGCGTCAAGCTCTTCGTCAAGCCCTTTCAACAACTCCCCATCAAGCAGCAAAGTGTCATCATCAAGCAGCAGGAGTTCGCACACCGTTTCTTTCTCGTCGTCGACAAGCACAAACGAATAGGGCTTCAACAACGACAAATGCTCAAACACTCCTTCGTCTTTCAAAGCTGTCAGAACTTTTTTCAGCACCGGCTCCACCACGTCGTAAAAATCATCCGATTCATAATTCACCCATTCCTCGATGATGGCCCGCGCCAGTTCTTCCTCATCGTCATTGAAAACAAGCAGTTCGCCGCTGTCTGAATTAGGCTGCACGTGGATATCCGTAACAGCCGAGTTTTCATCTCCCCCGGCATATCCGGACACTGCCTCACGAAAAGCTGCAGCCAATGCAGAATATGATTGTTCGCTCAGTTCCATAAGTCCTTAATTTTTTCATACCTCAAATGTACAAAAAAAATGACTTACACAAGAATTATTCGCATTAATTGTTTTCAAAACGGCTCATCTGGGAGTGCAGATGCAGAAAATCCGTTGCCCGCTTCGACAATTGCAAGGAATTGAACTTCCATACCATATCTTCTTCCGAACCGTCTTTGATATAAGGTTTTGCCTTGTCAAGCCAATCTTTCGCCTCATCCAGCCTCCCCTCCATTTCTGCAGCCAAAGACAGGTTCAATGCAGCATGTGCCTTCATATTTCCCGACTTGCGTCCGTCGTACAGCTGCTTCCACAAGCTGTACGCTCCCCGCCAGTCGCCTTCGTTCACAGATATGGCAGCGTCCCGCATCTCTACGCATCCCCCCGCATAATAGATGCGTTCGGCCGGAGTCCAGTACGGCACCAGTTCCCGCCCCATCGCTGCAGCCGAAAAACGGGCCATCTCAGTGATCATCCTTATGTCCGACGGAACATCATTCAGATTCCATTCGACACTGTCTGCCGAAACCACCGCATACAAAGGCTTCTCCCTGACAGGAGAATAGACATGCAACACAGAAGTCACCCTTGTACGGACAACGGGCCAGGATTCAAACATCCCGGGATATTCAACCAGCTTCTTTTCATTGGAAATAAAGACCCTGTCGAGCGAAAAGATTACGTCAACGCCCAAATCAGCGGCCAGCTTCTTCACTTCGTCGTGCGTAAGGGGACGGTAGCCGTTTCCCTCCGCCCGCAAGTCATTCAAGGCCGAATCGCATATAATCACCTGGTCAAAATATTTGGCATCGGCAAGCACATCGGCCAGGGCTTCGGTAGAAAGTTTTCCGCTGCCGTCAAATGTGCCCAAAGTTGCCAGATTGTTTTTCGCTTTGGGAATTACAGGCATATTGTTTACCACGGCAACCGTCTGCACCTGTACAGGCAGGGTGACTTTCGCCGGACACAGCTGCTCGAAAGAGAACGTCTGTATGGAGCTGCACGAGAACAGCCCGCAGACACATATCAGGAAACATAAGACACGTACGTTCATCATACACATACAAGATTGGTTTACATCCACAAATGTACAAAAATAATGCAGACGGCAAATAAGCGTGTGTTTAAATTTTCCTACAAACTGCTGCTGGGGAAGCGCTTGCAAGCCACAAAAAACGCCGCCCGGAAAATTCCGGAACGGCGTTCACATCGTTTCATCCGATAAGATTACATATTCTTTCCGTGGCAGTTCTTGTATTTCAAACCGCTTCCGCACGGACACGGATCATTGCGTCCGATCTTCTTTTCCGCATGATACGGCTGCTGCTTTGGCTGTTCGCGTGTGTCGCGTGAAGCAGCCGCCTGCTGGTTCGGATCGGCAAGATCCTGTTTCTCTTCCCTGTACTGCTGCTGCGGACGCTGGGGTTCCGGAGCCGCTTCACGAACCTGCTGAGGTTCCTGCACCGGAATCTGGGCACGCATCAGGACAGAAACCGTATTGTTGTTGATCTTGTTCACCATATTGTCGAACAGGTTGACCGATTCAAGCTTAAATATCAGCAGCGGATCTTTCTGTTCGTAGCTTGCGTTCTGAACCGAATGCTTCAAGTCGTCCAGTTCGCGCAGGTTTTCTTTCCAGGCATCATCAATCGTATGAAGCAGGATGGCCTTTTCAAACGCCTTTACAATAGCCTTCGATTCCGTTTCATATGCCTCCTTCAGATTTACGGAAATGTTATACATACGCTTTCCGTCGGTAATGGGAATCATGATGTTCTCATAAATCTGTCCCTGGTTTTCATAAACCTGCTTGATGACCGGGTTGGCAATCTGCGCCATACGGTCCATCTTACGCTTGAAGATCTCCATTGCGGAATCAAATGTTTTGTTTGCCAGTTCCTCTTTCTTCTTGTTGCGGAAGTCTTCTTCCGTGAACGGAGTTTCCATGGCAAGTGTCTGGAACATTTCCATGCGCGCATCATCAAACGCAGGCTGTTCAACGGCATAGCAGCAGCGGTCCCAAATCATATTGGCGATATCCATGCCGATACGTTCGCCCATCAACGCGTGGCGGCGCTTGGTGTAAACCACAGTACGCTGCTTGTTCATCACATCATCATATTCAAGCAAGCGCTTGCGGATACCGAAGTTGTTTTCTTCCACCTTCTTCTGCGCACGCTCGATCGAATTCGAAATCATCTTATGTTCAATCATCTCCCCTTCCTTGAAGCCGAGCTTGTCCATCACATGGGCAATGCGGTCGGAAGAGAAAAGACGCATCAGGTCATCTTCCAATGAAACAAAGAATACGGAAGAGCCCGGGTCACCCTGACGTCCGGCACGACCGCGCAACTGACGGTCTACACGGCGCGACTCGTGGCGTTCGGTACCGATAATCGCCAAACCTCCGGCAGCCTTCACTTCCGGACTCAGCTTGATGTCCGTACCACGGCCCGCCATGTTGGTAGCGATAGTCACCGTCGAACTCTGGCCGGCCTTGGCAACGATTTCGGCTTCCTTCTGATGCAGTTTCGCATTCAGCACGTTGTGCGGAATCTTCCGCATGTCAAGCATCTTGCTCAACATTTCAGAGATTTCGACAGAAGTAGTACCTACCAGCACCGGACGGCCCGCAGCCACCATCTTCTCGATTTCCTCAATCACAGCCTTGTATTTTTCACGCTTCGTCTTATAGACACGGTCGTTCATGTCGACACGTGCAATCGGACGGTTGGTAGGAATGACCACAACATCGAGCTTGTAAATGTCCCAGAACTCTCCCGCTTCCGTTTCGGCAGTACCGGTCATACCGGCCAGCTTATGGTACATACGGAAATAGTTCTGCAAGGTAATCGTTGCGAAAGTCTGCGTGGCAGCTTCTACCTTCACACCCTCTTTCGCTTCAACAGCCTGATGCAGTCCGTCGCTCCAGCGGCGTCCTTCCATGATACGTCCGGTCTGCTCGTCAACGATTTTCACCTGTCCGTCCATCACTACATAGTCCGTGTCGCGTTCAAACATCGTGTAAGCCTTCAGCAACTGGTTGATGGTATGCACGCGCTCCGACTTGATGGCATAGTTGGTGAGCAGCTCGTCTTTCTGCGCCAGTTTCTCTTCATCGGTCAGTTCTTTCCGGTTTTCAAGTTCAGAAAGCTGTGCGGCGATATCGGGAAGCACAAACAATGTAGGATCCTGCGAGTTGCCTGTAATCAGGTCAATACCCTTATCCGTAAGGTCTGCACTCTTCAGCTTCTCATCGATTACGAAATACAACGGTTCAACAGCCTCCGGCATACGCTTGTTGTTCTGCTCCATATAAATCTCTTCAGTCTTCAGCATGCCGGCCTTGATACCCGGTTCGCTGAGGAACTTGATGAGCGGCTTGTTTTTAGGAAGAGCCTTGTGGCTGCGGAACAGTGCCAGGAATCCGGCCTCCTGATCTTCTTTCTTGTCAGAAGCAATCAGGCGTTTCGCATCGGCAAGGAACTGAGTGGCGAGCTTGCGCTGCGCCTCAACCAGACGTTCAACCAACGGACGGAGGGTTTCAAACAACTGCTGGTCGCCTTTCGGCACCGGACCGGAAATGATCAGCGGAGTACGCGCGTCATCAATCAGCACCGAGTCCACCTCGTCGACAATTGCATAGTTATGCTTGCGCTGCACCAGATCTTTCGGAGAAATGGCCATGTTGTCACGCAGATAGTCGAAGCCAAATTCATTGTTCGTACCGAAAGTAATGTCGGCCATATATGCACGGCGGCGAGCCTCAGAGTTCGGCTGGTGCTTGTCGATACAGTCAACGCTCAAGCCATGGAACATATAGAGCGGTCCCATCCACTCCGAGTCACGTTTTGCCAGGTAATCGTTGACAGTCACTACATGCACGCCGTTTCCTGTCAGTGCATTCAAAAATACCGGAAGTGTGGCCACAAGCGTCTTACCTTCACCTGTAGCCATCTCAGCGATCTTGCCTTGATGTAGAACGACACCGCCAAACAACTGCACATCGTAGTGAATCATGTTCCAGACAGTTTCATTTCCTCCTGCCTGCCAATGATTCTTCCAAATGGCCTTGTCGTCCTCCAAACGGACAAAGTCATGTCCCTTGGCCGCCAGTTCACGGTCGAAATCCGTAGCGGTCACAACCAGCTCTTCGTTTTCAGTGAAGCGGCGGGCGGTATCCTTGACAATAGCAAAAGCAGTGGGGAGCACTTCATTAAGAGCCTCCTCATATTTGTCAAGCACTTCCTTTTCCAGCTTGTCTATCTGGTTAAAGATAACTTCACGCTTTTCTATTTCAGTATTCTCAATAGAAGCCTTCAGATCATCAATCTTCTTGTTCAATTCGGCAGCAGAATCCTTGATGTATTTCTTCAGTTCTACCGTTTTGGCACGTAGTTCGTCGTTGGACAGCTTCGATATCTCAGGATATACGGCTTTCACTTTTTCAACCCACGGCTGAATCTCTTTCATGTCGCGCGTAGCCTTGTTACCGAACAGCTTGCTTATAAATTCATTGAATCCCATCTTATGTTATAGTTTTTATTATTATCAAAAATTAAATTGAAACCGATAGGCGTTTTTCATAAAAACAGCCAGCTCCCGACTTCCGCTCGGTTTATTCACGAATGTCGGTCATAGGAGGAACTGTGCAGGCATTAGGTGCCCTGATGCGCATGAAGTGGGCCAAAGTAGGAACGATGGCAGCAATTTTTACCGGATTATAAAGTTTCTTAGGCTTTACGCCGAAGCCGACAAATACCAGCGGAGAAGAGCTGTATGCCTCACGCACGACATTCACCTGATGTGAATATTCATTCACCACAGACCATCCCGGCATCACTTCAATATAAATGTCACCCGAGCGGTAGGGATTGTACGTGTTGCGTATCTTTTCGATTTTCGGAGTCCATGAACCCAAAAGCAGACGCTGCGCCGAATAAGCGTTCTGCACCCCGCTCATCTGCACCACAAATTCAGCCGAGCGGCTCATCATCTCCACCAGATTCAGCTTTTTCTCTTCGATCAGCTTATGATTAAGATAAATCTGACGGTCGTAATAAGTTTCAACGTACTGTCCCGGACCATAAATGGCCATCAGATACATATTGAGCAAAGCCGCACAACGCTTGATATGAAACTCGCCTCCAGGAATCCGGTATTGGACCGGATCAACCGGATCAGGATCACTGTAGCCCGTCGATGTGATAAAGAAGAGCGTGTTCTTCAAACCTACCTTGCGGTCAATCAGGTCCAGAAGATCGCCAATGGAATTATCCAGACGCACATAAACGTCCTGTATTTCCATCGAATATTCCGCATTCGGCCTGTGCGCATAATTCCCGGCATAATACGACAGCGTGAGCAAATCAGGAATGTCATCCTGCCCCATTTTGGTCGCATTGAAGCAAGCCGCAGCCAAACGGTTCACCTCATCATTCACATAAGGCGAAGTCTTGAATCTTTTATACTTTTCATACCGCTCATCATCAAAGTCATGCTTGAAGGTAAGCTGCTTGTTGGAAGAAGTGATATACTTGTAAGCCGTAACCGGATGATAAGGCTGCCACACCAGTTCTCCAATCCGGAAGTCCAGCCCTTCACGATCGTTATAAGTGCTCACCCATTCGGGGAAAACGCCGTAATAAGTGGTTCCGCTCCATTTTCCGTTTGCGTCGTTCAGCCAAAAAGCCCCTTTGGCCGCATGTCCGGCGGCCAGAATGGCCATCTCACGTGTAGGAGCGATGGAATAAACCTCCGCCATTCCCTGAGTCGCAACCATCAGTTCGTCCGACAACGTAGAAACCTGCAAGTATTTCGGAGAAGAATTTTCAGAAGTATACACTCCGATGAAAGCCTGGTCGTCGACCGACTTCACCAGACGCAAAGTGCTACGGTCCATCCATCGGTTTCCCGGAATGCCGTTATAATAAGGAGAAGTCCCCGTGTAGACAGCGGCTGTAGCCGACGAACGGTCCACATTGATAAAGTCATATTCCGCATCCGTATAAATGCGCCCTTCTTTCAGCAGACGCTTGAAGCCTCGCTCGCCATATAAAGCAGAAAAAGCTTCGATATAATCGGCGCGTAACTGATCAATGGTAAGCCCGACCACCAGCCGCGGCACGGCAGAACCTGTCTGAGCCTGCAGACCGGTAATGACAAATACCGTCAATAAAGATGTCAGTATGCGTTCTTTCATTATCTATTTTTATAAACTAAAACATGGCTTACAGCATTAACCAGCAAACCGAGTGCCAAAGGTAATACTGTTAAATTGAATTTTTGCGGTAAAAGCAGGAATAACGCTATAAAAATTGTTAAATACACTGCATTAATCCAATGATACAGGTCTTTTTTACGTTTCATGTCCCTATACACCATCACCGGAAGATAAAGCAAAGGAAGCGGATTGAACAGCCAAAGCAGCCAGTTTGACCCCACCGTAGGATGGACTGATACAAAAAAAAGGAAAGCAACGACGCAGCCTGCCACCCCTTGCGACAAATAAAGCAGAATGTCCCATCCCCAGAAAATGCGGCGGCGTTTCCACTGCCACCATCCGATCAGCACGTTCAACGCAAGGAACAAAGAGGCTGCCATCATAGGAGAAAGAGGGAAAGGCGGTTCGGTTTCGGGCTCCACATCCACAATCTTCTCTTCACGAAGCACCAGCGGACGCTGCGTACCATCCTCTCCAAGGATATATGCGCTGGAGGCAAAAGCCTTCATATAAAAGGGCGCAAACATCTGACGGCGGTTGTCTATCGGACGGTCAGCCTCTGCCCCCAGGCAAAAGTCAATCCCCATCTCATCCCAGGGAGAACCGGCAGTGAATTCATGCACGATGCTGCGGAATGTTTTGCGGGGAGAACCGGCGGAATAAACAACTTTCCCCCGAATGCACTTTTCTATTTGGTCACGCGCTCTTGTGGTACAGTTGTCGTAAAAATAATTATAGCGGTATGTGCGGTTCTCAGGGCGGTAGTTCTCTTCAAGCAGGCCAAGCAAGCGCACCTTCTCATCATAAGTAAGGTTCAACGTCTGCTGCCATACGGATGATCCGCGCATTGCATATTCCGCTTCAAAATAGCTGTAAGGAGAAATCCCCAACTGATAATCGGTTTCACCTTTCACAAAACGGTAGACAAAATGGGGCGTGCTGAAACTGAACATGCCGTAATTGAACACCAGATCGACACCTTGCGTGAAATTCTGGTAACGGATAGCCGTATGCCCGAACAGAGCATAGATCTCATTGCCCGGCGCGCATGTGACCAGACTGAGCTGAATACTGTCGCGTGACTGCCGGGCATGAAAAGGAACGACCGAACACACAAGAAACAGAAGCGCAAACAACCGCAATTTACAATTCATATACATTAATTATATAAGCACTATTAAAAAACCAACCCGGACAACTCCCCAGGCTTGTCCGCAAGGAATTCCCCGTCCAGGACAAAATGACAGAGCATTTCCTGAATACGGCAACTATTCCGCCACAAAATTACGGAGAATCTCTGGAATAACCTCAAAAAAAGTCAGAAAGTCAGTCCGACCTCTTTTATATGCAATGAAAGCACCGGGAAGAAAGCATTTCGCAAGAATAAAAATACCTAATAAATCACGATTTCTTTACGATGTATTTATTTTTTCAGTTACTTTGCACCAAATTTAAACAACATAAAAGTGAACTTAATTATCGACATCGGCAATACTGTTGCGAAACTGGCAGTATTCGATGGTGACAAGATGGTAGAAGTGCTGCGCGGTTCGAACCATTCGCTTGACTGCCTCACCATCCTGCGCCACAAATATCCAATAAAACGGGGAATCATCGCTTCTGTCATCACGTTGAGCAACACAATCCGCCGGCAGCTGGCAGAAGTAGACTTCGAAATACTCGAATTAAACTACAAGACTCCTGTTCCGATTGCAAACCATTATAAAAGCCCGCAAACATTGGGGATGGACCGGCTGGCTGCGGTGGTGGGAGCCAACTATCTGCTTCCCGGGAAGAACCTGCTGGTCATCGATGCCGGCACAGCAATCACCTACGAGTTTATTGATGCCGAAGGAAGATATTGGGGAGGAAACATATCTCCGGGCATATATGTCCGGTTCAAAACATTAAACGCCTGTTGCGACAAACTGCCCCTCATCGACCGCAGGGGAGATTTGCCGGAATTCGGATACAACACAGAAACGGCAATCCGGGCAGGAGTCATCAAAGGCATGGAATTTGAGATAGCCGGATATATCCGCCTGATGCAAGAGAAATATCCCGACCTTTTGGTTTTTTTAACTGGCGGAGATAAATTTTCTTTTGATACAAACTTAAAAAGTATCATCTTTGCAGACAGATTTTTAGTATTGAAAGGTTTAAACAGAATTTTGAATTATAATGTCAAGTAAGAAAGCACTCATTGGCGCACTGTTCATTGCCGTTTCAGCAGCTGTTTCGGCACAGTCGAGCGTCAATTCCCCTTATACCCGCTACGGGCTCGGAGAAACATTCGACCAAGTTTTTGCCAACAATGCTGCAATGGGAGGTGTAGGCTATGCCTTGCGTTCCGACCTGCACATCAATCCAATGAATCCTGCCTCCTATACGGCCGTGGATTCTCTTTCATTCATGTTCGACACAGGCATGACTTTAAAAAGTTCAAACTTTCAAGAAGGAAACTACAAATCGAACGCAAAGAACGCAAGTTTTGACTATATTGCCATGCAGTTCCGCCTGCACCCGCGTCTGGGCATGGCCATCGGCTACACTCCCTTTTCTACTGTCGGATACAACTTCGACAGAAGCAAAAACATAGAAAACAGCGAGGTGACCATCAGCAACAACTTCTATGGCGACGGAGGAATGCAGCAAATCTTCGCAGGATTGGGATTCAAGATTCTGGACAATCTTTCAGTAGGAGCAAACATTGCCTACCTCTACGGAAAACTGAACTACCAGACAACGGCCACCTTAAGCAATGGAGGCGACCAGACAATTATCTATAACCAAATGTCGGTGAGCAGCTACAACGCCAGCTTCGGACTGCAATACACACAGCCGCTCAACAAAAACAATTCGCTTACACTGGGACTTGCGTATACATTGGGACACGTGTTGAATATGCACGACACGCACGGCGAACAAGTAACCGACGGTTCAAGCTATTCAGCTCTGCAAACCCAGAGCACCGAAGATTCTTACGGCATACCGCATTCCTTCGGAGTGGGCCTTGCATGGAAGTACCGGAAGAACCTGACCGTGGAAGCAGACTATACGCTGCAGAAATGGGAAGACGTGAAATACAACAACCGCACGGACATGTATCAGAACCGTTCGAAAATCGCTGTAGGAGCCGAACTGCTGCCCAAAGAGTACGGAAGGAACTACTTCTCAAGAATCAGATACCGGATCGGGGCATACTACTCAACTCCTTATCTGAAAACCCCGTCATACAATCCGAACGCCGCATGGGTGAACGGACCGAAGGAATACGGGATCAGCGCTGGATTTGGTTTCCCTCTAAACCTGAACATGGCCAACAACGTATTGAGCATCACCGGACAATATGTCCGCGTAGCTCCTTCAGTCAGCGGATTGCTTTCGGAGAACCGGTTCGAACTGAAAATCGGACTGACTTTCAACGAACGGTGGTTCATGAAATGGAAGGTTAATTGACATGAGAATGAATTATTGGCACATTTTTATCTGTTCCATCCTGCTTTTCACCGTATCTCCGGCTAAAGGGAAAATTGCGGAGCTACAAGAACAAGACGGTCCGGAAATCAAACACAACATCGAACTTTACTCCAGGCTGATTAAGGCCGGTGAGTTTGAAAACGCATACGAACCATGGCTTTATGTATTCACTCACAGTCCATTGGCCACACCGGACGTATGCACAGACGGCACAAAAATCCTGCATGCCCTGATAGCTGCGGAACAAGACTCGGCCGAACACCAAAAGCTGTTCGAACAACTGACAGCCATCTACGACCGGCAGGCAGAACTGCTCGATTCATTGAACGTCATCAGCAAAAAGCCAGTGACCTTACAGGAAATCAGAGGAAGAAAAGCACATGAATATGTTGTGTTTGCCGGCGACCAGATGGACACTGACACTGTATATCAAATGCTGCAAGATGCCGTTCCCGTAACAGATGAAGCATCGGAATGCTACATGCTGCAAGATCTGATAAACATATCTCTAAAGAAACTGCAAGCGGACAATACGCATAAAAAACAATTCGTACTGGACTTTCTGACGGTTTCCGGACGGCTGGCACAAATAAAGGACAAGACTCAGGACGAGAAAGGCAGACAATTTTTAAAAATCGTAGAGAATGACGTGAATTCATGCTTCATCAACAGCGGCATGGCCGGATGCGAAAATATGCAGAAAGCATTCAAGCCGGAAATCGAAGCAAACAGACACAATCTGGTATACCTCAAACAAATCATTTCGATAATGGAAAGGCTCAAATGTACGGATGACGAAGCTTACTTCGCTGCTTCGGAAGCTGCATACTCAATTGAGCCTACCGCCGAAACGGCACTGGGATGCGCCTACATGTTCTACAAACAGGACAGTATCGGAAAAAGCCAGCATTTCTTCGACCAGGCTATCGAACTCGAAAAAGACACGCTGACAAAGGCAAAAAACAGTTATGAAGCCGCAGTCATGCTCTACAGCAAGAAACACTTCAGCAAAGCAAGGGAATATGCACAAAAAGCACTTTCATTCGACCCCAAATGCGGAAAAGCATATATGCTGATAGCGCAGATGTATGCTTCAAGCCCAAACTGGAGCGATGAAGCCACACTGAACAAATGCACCTACTATGCGGCCATCGACAAGCTGCAGCAGGCAAAGGCCGCCGACCCCAGGCTGACGGACGAAGCGCAGAGGCTGATTGTCACTTATGCCACAAAGGTTCCGAAAAAAGAAGATCTGTTCTTTCTGGGACTGAAAAAAGGAAACGCTGTCACCATAGGCGGATGGATCAAAGAAAAAACAACCATTAAATAGATCGTGTATGGCCGATACCAAACAGACCGACAAAAAATACATAGCCAGGATATTCATAACAGTTGCCGTGTGGACAACTGTTATGTTTGTTTTTCTCCCGTCGTGCGGAAAAAAGGAACAGGCAACTGCTGCCGCCGTAAAAGAAAGCGATTCGCTTCCCGACATGCGCACGCTCGGGGTAACGACGCTGGTATCAGACTCCGGAATGATACGCTATAAAATCATCACCGACGAATGGCTGGTATACAGCCACAGGAATCCGCCTTTCTGGGCCTTTGAAAAAGGAGTGTATCTGGAAAAATTCGACACGCTCTTCCATGTCGACGCAAGCATCAAAGCCGACACCGCCTATTATTATGAACAGAAAAAACTGTGGGAACTCAGAAGCAATGTACACATACAGAGCCAGCGGGGGGACAAATTCGACACGGAACTAATGTTCTGGGATCAGAACAAGGAAAAAATCTATTCCGACAGATTCATCCGCATCGAGCAAGTGGACAAGGTGCTTACCGGATACGGATTTGAATCGAACCAGCAGATGACAGAATATCAGATATATAACAATACAGGTATCTTTACAGTGGAAGATACGGCTTCGGCAGACTCAACGGCCCGCTCTGGAGGAAAACAACAATAAAAAAACGACATGGCAACAATCGCTCAACTGATCATTTCCGTGATGCTCGCGGCATTCTTTTCCAGCATGGAAATAGCTTTCGCCTCGACCGACAAGCTGCGCTTTGAAATGGGTAAAAAAGACAACCTCACCACACGCATACTGACCGTCTTTTACAACCATCCCAAAGATTTCATATCAACGATGATGACCGGATACATCGCTTCGCTGGCAGTCTTCAGCATACTGACCGCAAACTTCATGCACGGTCTGCTGGACGCAAAAGTCAACGTATCTCCGGCCTTTACACTGATACTGGAAATTATCGCAGCATCCGCAGTGCTTCTGGCACTTGGAGAATTTATGCCCAAGACACTGGCCAAAGCCAATTCACGCTTCATGCTCAAAGCTTTCTGTATCCCGGCGTACATCTGCTATATCATACTCTATCCTTTCAGCAAAACGGTCACTTTTCTTTCCGTAAGCCTGCTAAGACTCTCAGGAACCAAAATCAACAGGAAAGATCAGGAACGCGCATTCACGAAAGGCGACCTGAACTACTTCATACAAACCAGCATCGAAGAGGCAGGAGGAAATGAAGAAAACATTGACGACGAAATAAAAATTTTCCGCAACGCGCTCGATTTTTCAAACATCAAAATCCGCGACTGCATGATTCCGCGAACCGAAATCATCGCGGCTGAGTTCAATACCCAACTTGAAGAACTGAAAAATACATTTATCGAAAACGGAATAAGCAAAATCATCGTTTACAAAGACAATATCGACAACATCGTAGGATACATCCACTCTTCTGAAATGTTCCGCAACACGGAAGACTGGCAGAAGAACATCCGCTCCATTCCCATCGTACCGGAAACAATGGGAGCCAACAAGCTGATGATCCTTTTCAAGCAGCAGAAACGTTCGCTGGCTATAGTAGTCGACGAGTTCGGAGGAACTTCGGGCATCGTGGCAATGGAAGATCTGGTGGAAGAGATACTGGGCGACATAGAAGACGAACATGACACAAATTCAACGGTAGCAAAAAACATAGGAGAAAACGAATACATATTTTCCGGAAGACTGGACATTGAAAAAGCCAACAAAGAGTTCGGACTGGACTTGCCTGAAAACGACGAATACCAGACAATCGGAGGACTGATTCTGCACGAATACCAGAGCATTCCCAAAGTCAACGAAATTATCCGGATTGACAAATTTCAGTTCAAAATCATAAAAGTTACTTCCACAAAAATCGAACTGGTGAAGCTGAAAGTGGAGAAATAAGCATTTTTTTTTAAAGAAAATAGCTACTGAACAGCATTTTTTGTATCTTCGTGCGCAAATTGCTGAAATAACAATAAACAAAAAAATAACAAACTTAAATGGCAACTTTACAAACTATCAGAAGCAAGGGACCTTTGGTGGTCATTGTAATCGGACTTGCCCTGTTTGCGTTCATCGCTGGTGACGCATGGAAAGTCCTGCAGCCGCATCAAGGCAAACAAGATGTAGGTGAAGTAAACGGAGAAAAACTGAGCACTCTGGACTACCAGAAAATGGTGGACGAACTCAGTGAAGTCATCAAACTGACCAATGGACTGAATTCACTGTCCGAAGAGCAGCTGAACAACGTAAAAGACCAGGTATGGCAGAATTACGTCAACAATCAGCTGATTGCAGAACAGGCAGAAAAGTTGGGACTGACAGTCACCGATGCTGAAATCCAGGCTATCATCGACCAAGGCACTCACCCTCTGCTGATGCAGACTCCGTTCCGCAATCCGCAGACAGGAATGTTCGACAAGGACATGCTTCAGAAATTTCTGGTAGACTATGCGAATTTGGGAACCAGTCAAATGCCTGCTCAATATACTGAATACTATCAGAAAATGGGCGCTTTCTGGATGTTCATAGAAAAAACACTCAGACAGAGCACGCTGGCAGAAAAGTACCAGAACCTGATCACCAAATCGCTGATTTCAAATCCTGTAGCAGCCGAAGATGCGTTTAAAGCACGCACCGAACAAAGCGACCTGCTGCTTGCCGGCATACCTTATTCTTCAATCAACGATTCAACGGTTGAAGTCAGCGACGATGAAATCAAAAAGCTGTACAATGAAAAGAAGGAACAGTTCAAACAACTGGCTGAAACACGCGACATACATTATATAGACGTGAAAGTTGTGCCTTCTGACGCTGACCGTGCGGCTGTTAAACAAGAAGTGACAGAATACAGCAACCAGCTCGACAAGACCAACTCGGATTATGCTACATTCATCCGCTCTACAGGTTCTTCTGTAGCTTATTCAGATGTGCCTGTCAACAAGTCTGTACTTCCTTCTGACATTGCCGCACGCCTGGATTCGACAGGATTGAATGAGGTATACGGCCCCTACTACTATCAGTCGGACGACTCATACAACGCATTCAAGGTTCTGGCAAAAGTATCAGCACCCGACTCAATCCAATTCCGTCAGATTCAAGTGTACGCCGACACCGAAGACAAGACAAAAACGCTTGCCGACAGTATCTACAATGCACTCAAAGGCGGAGCTGACTTCGAAAAAGTAGCCAAAATCTACGGACAGACCGGCGAAGCAACCTGGGTAAATGCAAGAAGCTGGGAAGGCGCGGAAATGGATGCTGACAATACCAAATTTATCAACACGCTGATCAACCAACCGAAAAACGAACTGGCTAATCTGACCGTCGGACAAACCCATCTGATACTTCAGGTTATGGACAAGAAGAGCATGCAGACCAAATATAAAGTGGCTGTCATCAAATGCCCGGTTGAGTTCAGCAAAGAAACCTACAATTCTGCATACAACAAATTCAGCCAGTTTGTAGCTCAAAACACAACGCTTGAAGACTTGCAGAAAAATGCAGAAGAAAACGGATACACGCTTCTTCCGCGCAAAGATCTGTCAAGCGCAGAGCATTACGTGGGCGGCGTAAAATCGACAGGCGATGTAATGAGATGGATTTTCTCGGCAAAACCGAATGAAGTTTCTCCGCTGTATGAATGTGGCGAAAACGACCACATGATGGTGGTAGCTCTTGACAAAGTACATAAGACAGGATACCGCGACATCAATTCAGTTGCCGCTACGCTGAAGAATGAGATCATTCGTGACAAGAAAGCTGAAAAGATTCTCGCAAACATGCAGGGAGTCAATTCACTGGATAAGGTGAAAGCCATGGAAGGTGCTGTCAGCGACTCTGTAAAACATGTCACATTCTCCGCATCGGCCTACATCTCTGTAGCACACGCCAGTGAACCGGTTATCGGCGCAGCCGCTTCAAAAACAGAAGTTGGAAAGGTAAGCACACCGATAAAGGGAAATGCCGGAGTTTACATGATTCAAGTTTATGCGAAAGACAAGGGCACAGAAAAATTCGATGCCAAGCAAGAAGAATCTTCTTTGGCCAGCATGTTATCTCGACCTGTTGCAAATCAGATATTCGGCGATTTGTATCAGAAAGCTAATGTAACAGACCAACGGTATCTGTTCTTCTAAACTGACAGCCGATATAAAAAACGGGAACCTCTCAAATGAAGTTCCCGTTTTTTATTTTCATATATCAGGTCAATGCCCTGCAAGAATGTAAGCCTGGTAATGCGTCGTTTCATCCACTCCGGTCAACGACAAATAACCGCTTAGTATTTTTCCGTCCGCCACCACAAGCGGATACCTGTCCTTATGGTCCCGATGCGCGTTTACGGCTTCTCCGTCTGCCGAAAAGTATTCGATTCTGAACCATCCTTCCGACCGGGGATGCAAAAGCCTTGCACGCACCTGATGAGAAACAATGCCCATATTCATGCGCAAATTAATTTCAACGCAAGGATGCACATGAAAGGCATCGTTCATCCGACAAATCATCATATCTACACCCAAACACCCGCTATAGTCATTCTCCAGCAAAACGGAGAGCCGAACAGTCAAAGACGACTTTATCTGCCGCAGTGTGTCCACCGGAATAAACGAAGACAAAAAGGCTTCAATCTGCTCGTCCGTACACAGTCTGTTTTCCTTATAATTCCCGTGCAAGTCTGTTTCAAAAAGAGAATATCCGATGAAATAAATGCCGCCGCTCCCGTCTGCATAAAACTCCATCGCAAAATCTGCTACTTTCTCATACAAAGGTTCAGCCATAACACTTCCCTGCGTACGAAGCACACGCTCCACCCATCCCCGGACAGAAGAGCTCCAAGTTTCGGAAGATACTTTTACCAGTCCTCGCCCGCTTCCGGACCAGGGAGCTTTCAGCACAATCTCCCCCACTTCAGACATATAGAAGTTTACATCATCCACGGAATGACATACGACAGATTCACCGCAGGTACCTTCAATTTTACGCATTCCGACAAGCATCTCTGAACTGCGCTGCCGGCTGGACAAAAAACGGATACGCTGCACTTGAGAATCCGTCAGCAGAAACTCTTCCCCGATACCGGCAGACCGGAGCTGATGCAGGAACGCCGGATCCCACCCCCATGGAACATAACTTCCCTGTTCCCACTCCAGAATCCACTGAACGCGCGGAAAAAGAAAATCACTCCCCAATTGCGAATGCAGCAGTTCTGCCTGCTTCATGTCATCAATCCTCACCGACTCCCCGCCTTCAGCATACCATGCAGGCAGTACAGCCAAATCATACGCCATTTTCTGAATCTCCGCAGGAGCCTTATAGAAAGGCGTATTGTTAGCCAATGCCATATCATGCGCAGGATTAAAACAGTAAATCTTTTTCTCCATAATGTCCGTCATTCACTCAATGCCGTAAATATAAAGAAAATATGCAGATCTACATATCCGACAAACCAAAAACGTTGAACCGCTGCAACAAATCGGCTGTTTTTTTTAAAAAGCCAATGCAACATCCTCTCCGGCAAGGAAGCCAAACAAATAAAAAAATCAAAAAACCGGCGAGCATAAACTTACAATATAAACAAAATACAAGAATATAAGTGTAAAACAGAAACCAAACAAGATAAAAATAAATCAAAATAAAACAAGAGCAGAAAAACACGAAATAAAAAGCACTCCTTGAAAAAGAAATAAAATCAAAAAGACGTAACTTTGTACTGTTATAAAACAATAAGACACTATTAAAAGTTTAATAACAACAAAAAGACAACAAATAAAGAGAAACAAAAGAATAAATAACAAATACACAATACAACCAACTAAAACCATAAGTTTATGTCAACATTAAGATTCAGAGTCGTAGAAAAAGCTTTTCAGACAAAACCTGTAGAAGTAAACGTCCCCAAAGAACGTCCGAGCGAATACTTCGGAAAGTACGTATTCAACCGGGAAAAGATGTTCAAGTATTTACCGTCAAATGTTTACGCCAAGCTTGTGGACGCAATGGACAACGGAGCCACACTCGACCGCAGCATAGCAGATGAGGTGGCCGCAGGGATGAAACGCTGGGCAAGCGAACTGGGCGCGACACACTACACCCACTGGTTCCAGCCGCTGACAGAAGGAACAGCCGAAAAACATGACGCGTTTGTGGAACACGACGGAAAAGGCGGCATGATGGAGGAATTTTCAGGCAAACTGCTTGTCCAGCAGGAACCTGACGCTTCTTCATTCCCCAATGGAGGAATACGCAATACATTCGAAGCCAGAGGGTACAGCGCATGGGATCCTTCATCTCCCGTATTCGTTGTTGACGATACACTTTGCATTCCAACGGTTTTCATCGCCTATACAGGAGAGTCGCTGGATTACAAGGCTCCCCTCCTGAAAGCACTGAGAGCCGTAAACAAGGCAGCCGTGGATGTATGTCACTATTTCGACCCGAAAGTAAAGAAAGTGGTGTCCTATCTCGGCTGGGAACAGGAATACTTTCTGGTTGACGAAGGCTTGTATGCAGCCCGCCCCGACCTGCTGCTCACGGGACGCACCCTGATGGGACACGAAGCATCGAAAAACCAGCAGCTGGAAGACCATTATTTCGGAGCAATTCCTACACGTGTGGCCTCCTTCATGAAAGATCTGGAAATCCAGGCACTCGAACTGGGCATTCCGGTAAAGACAAGACACAACGAAGTGGCACCGAACCAGTTCGAGCTTGCACCGATTTTCGAGGAATGCAACCTGGCCGTCGACCACAACATGCTTATCATGTCGC
The DNA here is from genome assembly GCF_030373775.1 of Bacteroides gallinaceum. Classification (NCBI taxonomy): domain Bacteria; kingdom Pseudomonadati; phylum Bacteroidota; class Bacteroidia; order Bacteroidales; family Bacteroidaceae; genus Bacteroides; species Bacteroides gallinaceum. Next base: position 89,172 of record NZ_JAUDEN010000002.1, read on the forward strand.
TCATGCGGAAAGTAGCACGCAACCACGGATTCCGCGTACTGCTCCATGAAAAGCCGTTCAAGGGCGTAAACGGTTCGGGAAAACACAACAACTGGTCGCTTGGAACAGACACAGGCGTCCTGCTGATGGCTCCAGGAAAAACGCCGGAAGAAAACCTGCGCTTCATCACGTTTATCGTGAATACGCTTATGGCCGTGTACCGGCACAACGGACTGCTGAAAGCTTCCATCATGAGCGCAACAAACGCACACCGCCTGGGAGCCAACGAAGCTCCTCCCGCAATCATATCCTCGTTTTTGGGCACACAACTGAGCAAGGTGCTCGACCACATGGAAGTCAGCACAACCGATGAACTGATTGCCCTTGGAGGAAAGCACGGCATGAAACTTGACATCCCGCAGATACCGGAACTGTTGATAGACAACACCGACCGCAACCGCACTTCGCCTTTCGCATTCACAGGAAACCGCTTTGAATTCCGTGCCGTAGGTTCAGAAGCGAACTGTGCAAGCGCCATGATTGCACTGAACACAGCCGTGGCCGAACAGCTCACCGAGTTCAAGCAGAAAGTAGATGCCCTCATCGAACAAGGAGAACCGAAAGTTTCGGCTTTGATTCAGGTGATCCGCGAATACATCAAACTCAGCAAGCCTATCCGCTTCGACGGCAACGGATACAGCGAAGAATGGAAAGAAGAGGCTGCGCGCCGGGGACTTGACTGCGAAACGAGCTGTCCGATCATCTTCGACCAATACCTGAAACCGGAAAGTATCCGCATGTTTGAATCGGAGGGAGTCATGACCAAAAAAGAACTGGAAGCACGGAACGAAGTTAAATGGGAAACTTACACCAAGAAAATCCAGATTGAGGCAAGAGTATTGGGCGATCTTGTCATGAACCACATCGTACCGGTCGCAACCGAATACCAGAGCAAGCTGATAGACAACGTGTATAAAATGAAAGACCTGTTCCCGGCCGAAGAAGCATCCCGGCTCTCATCTGAGAACCTTGCCATTATACGCAAAATCTCAGAACACGCCACCTATATCAAGGAACATGTCGACTCGATGGTGGAAGCGCGCAAAGTCGCCAACAAGATTACAGACGAACGCGAAAAAGCCATAGCCTATCATGACAACATCGCTCCGATGCTCGAACAAATCCGCTATCACATCGACAAGCTTGAACTGATTGTAGATGACCAGATGTGGACACTGCCAAAATACAGAGAGCTGCTGTTTATCAGATAATTCATTTTTACATTATCCCTTATTTCTTATTGGTTGTTTGATAAAAACAGAGGGTGGTTTTCCGTGAGGAAAGCCGCCCTCGCCTGTATAATACACTCCGGCATCACCTCATCACAAACGTGTTCAGGGAATGGGGAGCTAACGTAACGTTCAGAAACTTCTTCCCTAAGCGGAATGTCGCGCAGCCTGGCTTGCCTCCAAAGTTTCCCGCCACAACGACATATTTCTTTTCCGGTGTCAGATAAGCGACCGCCAGCACGCCGTCCTTGTTCTTCGGACTGTATCCCACCATTTCGCTTCCGGGAACCACATAATGCGAAAAATGTTTCACTGCATAGTATTCGGCCGTATACCGGAACTTGCGTGTTTCGGGATCCACTTCAATCAGCGCGTTCTGATTCCATCCCCACGGGCTTGTTCCCCGCTTGGGAAGCAGGAAATTCCAGTTGAACCACTCGTCGCAACCGTTCCCCACATTGTCGCAAATCAGGAAAAACGTATGCTCTCCCGCCTTCCAGTCCATCGATCCGTTTCCGCACTCGCTTTCCGAACAGATGTAATGATATTCCGGATATTGCTTGCGGATAGCCGGCAGGATTTCACGTCCCTCCCATTGAAAAGCCAGTCCGCTGATGCACCCGCGCAGTTTCTCGTCACTCAGGATTCGCTCCACATGATCCTGGCGGTTGGTATTGAAGGTTCCCAAATAAAGCTTCACGTCCGGATGATGCTTCTTCAATGCCGGAGCAAGATAATCGCGATTGAAGCGCACCGTCCCTTCCGCCGTCCATGCACAGCCCGGATAAGGTGTATAGCTGTATGCCTCATTCTGATAAATCACCATGTCAATGTTTATTCCTTCACTCTTGTAAGCCTCGATGAACTTGCAGAAAAAATTGGCGTACGACTGAAGGTAACGGGGATCCTGAATGAAATAATCCTGCGTGGCAAGCCTGCGGGGAAACTGCCCTTTCCGCTCGCCCAGAAACTTCATTTCATCCTCGTCCACTTCATCTGAAGAACCATAAAGAAGATAGTCCAGACGGCTGTCCATCTTGTTGAAACGGCTGCTCAAAACCGGATAATCCCCGTTTATCTTCATCCAACTCGGAGGGCTCCAGGGGGAAGTCCAGAAGGTCAGTTTTGGATTAAACTTTTGCGCTGCCCGTATCAAGGGAATAATTCCCTGCCTGTCGCGCCCGATATTGAAATACCGCAGTTCAAAATCGCCTGGCACCTCATCACAGCTATACCACGAACGCGCATAGTCGTTCGCATTCATGGAAATGCGCCCGCGCGTAAACTTCAGTTCTCCTTCGGGAGAAAAAAGGTTATACATGATTTCGTCCTGCTCGTCACGGGCCAGCATCAGCAGCGCATCCCAGTCAAGTTCATTGAATGTTGTTCCCCAGGCTCTGAACGGAACCCCTCTTTCTGTTCCGTCCACCTCCAGCAAAGGCTCCGAAAGAGCGTCAGTCTGGAGTTTCACCCTGTTTTCTTTCCAGCAGTTTCCTTCCGTACTGCTCACCCATACATACGACTGGGCCTGAAGCCCAGCAACGAAGCCCAAAGCACATAAAGCAATTGACGCTTTCTTCTTAAAACACGATTTCATCGATAGATATGTTAAAGTTAAAAATATCATTCCGCAAAGGACAATACTCAACGGATACTTTGTCCGCCTATCCCGACAAATTCTACAGTCCAAGGGCTGGAACATAGAATCTGCAGGCACAGATACAGATACCTTCCGCGCTCCCCGCACGTCATTTGTTCTTTTCCTCCTGATATTGGGTGGGCAGCATTCCGAACTGTTCCTTGAAACACTTGCTGAAATAGCTCGATGAGCTGAATCCGACGCGGTCTGCCACCTCCGATATGGTAAGCTGGCTGCTTTCGAGCAACTGGGCAGCCCTTTTCAGGCGGATGGTACGGATGAATTCCGTCGGGGTCTGTCCGGTTATCGACTGAAGCTTCCGGTAAAGATTCATGCGGCTCATTCCCATATCGCTGCTCAATGCCTCCACATTATATGAAGTGTTGTCCATATTGTTTTCGATGCATCCCAATGCCCGCTTGATTATCTGCTCATCGAGGGATGTGATCGTAATGCTCGCAGGGTTTACCTCCACGCTCCTCTGAAAATCCTTCTTCCGCATTTCCTGCTTTTCAATCAGTTTCCGGATGCGCACCCGCAACATATCCATATTGAAAGGCTTTGCCATATATGAATCCGCCCCGACCGAATAACCGTTGATCTTCAAGTCGTCCGAAGTGCGCGCCGTCAACAGAATAATCGGAATATGCGACGTTTCCATATTGGTCTTGATGCGCCTGCAAAGCTCTATACCGTCTACGTTAGGCATCATGACATCACTGATAATCAAGTCGGGATTCTGTTCGGCCGCCAGCTTTTCCGCCGCCTCTCCGTCGGGAGCGTCAAACACCTGATACTCTTCGGAAAGCTGCTCTTTCAGGAAGTTTCTGAAATCATTATTGTCGTCTGCCACAAGCAATTTCTTTTTTCCAGCCTCCTGAACGGAACGCTCTCCGCCGCTTTTCTTCGCATCGGCCGACACATCCTGCATGCCAGTTTCTTCCGCTACCGCCAGATCCGTCGGAATAAATACGGTGAAGCAGCTACCTTTTCCCGGTTCGCTCGAAACGTGTACACTTCCCTGGTGCATGTCAACATATTCTTTCACCAAATGCAGTCCGATACCGCTTCCCACCTTGTTCTGCTCATTATGCTGCACCTGATAAAAACGTTCAAAAATATGCTTCACCTGATCTGAAGCAATGCCGATCCCTGTATCAGAAACAGAAATGCAGGCATACTTTCGTCCGCCATATTCATTTTCTGTGAGCGACAAAGTCACACGTCCGCTTTCCGGCGTAAACTTGAATGCATTTGAAAGCAGGTTGTTCACTATCTTATGCAGTTTGTCATGATCAAAATTCATGTACCAGTGCGCAGGAGCGACATTCAGATCAAAGTCTATGCCCTTATCAACGGCAAACGGCCTGAATCCCTCATAAACCGTGCGCAGAAATTCTTCCAGATCACCGGGCAAGAGATTCAACTTTTCACGTTTCATCTCCACTTTCCTGAAATCAAGCAGCTGATTGATCAGTCTGTAAAGTTCCTGCGTATTCTTATAAACCACCCGGAGCTGGTCCTTCAAACGTTCATCAGTCACCTTCTTCAGAATCACTTCAAGCGGAGTAAGGATCAGTGTAAGCGGCGTGCGCAGTTCATGGCTGACATTAATAAAAAAACGGAACTTCATCTGATTCAGTTCTTCCCGCTGACGCTCTGCCTCCACCTCCTGCATCCGCTTCAGCTTCCTCAGACTCCGAATATGCAGATAGCGCACAATAAAATAGCCCAATGCGAGCAGACATACGAGATAAAACACCCCGGCCCATACTGTAGCCCAGAAAGGAGGGCGGATAACAACCACAAACGAAGAACGGTCACTCCAATGATGGTCGTTGCCTGCCGACATCACATGAAACACATACTTTCCCGGAGGCAAATGATTGTACGCCACACTCGCCTGCCCTTTTTCAGGAAGCAGTTCAATCCACTCCTTATCCACGCCCTCCATCTTGTAACGGAAATAAGTCTGCGACGGATTTACAAAATTCAAGCTGGAAAACTCGAACGTGATGAAATTCTCATCATGCCTCAGTTCCGCATACCGCACCCTGTCTACAGTCTTTTCAAACAACACGCGCCCGTTATACTGCTCTCCGCATACGACCGGCTCGTTAAACAGACGAAATCCCGTAAACATGGGAGGCACAGAGCTTGGAGCCAGAACCACATTTTCCGGCGAAAACAGATAAAACCCGTCCATGCGTCCAAAACAAAGCTGCCCGTCGGCTGTCTTCAATGAGCAGAATTCAAACAAGTCGTTCCAGCTATGGCTCCGGTTGCGGTCAAGACAAACGACGCAATACGTATATCCTTGTCCCTCATTCTCCACGGTTATTTTATAAAGCCCGTTTATCGTAGACACCCAGACATCACCGTTGTTATCTTCCTGGATACTCTGCACCGTAAGATTCGTGAAGCCAGCCTCCTCACCCAGATAATCCACGTGAAAATCATCCGACACGATCTTTATCCCATATTGGGTCCCCATCCAGAGCAATCCCCGGCTGTCAAGAAAAATACAGTTGAACTTATTGCTTCCCAACGTCTGTAAAGGCGAACCGGGAGCATCCCTCTCGGGAGCAAATACCGAATCCTTTTCCGTATCATAAATGTAGAAGCCATTGTCGGCACCAACCACAATACGTTCCTTGCTGTCAATAGCCAAAGAATTGGCCACCCTGTACTTGGATATTTTAGGAAACTTCACCGCAAGAGGAACAATGCTGTCTGACTCGGGAACAAACATACCGACAGTTCCCAGCCGGCTCACCCATAACCGCCCGCGAAAGTCAGCCACCATTGCCCTTATATTGCTTTTTCCAAGATAATGCTTCACCCTGCCGTTCTCGATGCAATAGAGTCCGTTGCGGAATGTTCCCAGCCAGATACGATCTCTGTTGTCCTTATATGCCACACGAAACAGTTGGCCCGACAGTTCCGGATAAGGCATGTCAATCGTACGGTCGGAACACGAATACCGGTAAAGCCCTCTCGACGTACCCATCAGGATAGCTCCCTCACGCTCCTCCACCATGCAATGAATGCTTTCGTCGGCAAAGTTTCCCGAAAGGTTCCGGTTATTATACAAGGTAAAATTATCCATGCTGGGATGGTGAAAGGCCAGTCCCTGGTTGAACATGCCTATCCACACCGTGCCGCTGTAATTGTCACAATAAATGCTGTGCACGCCTCCGCGCACATTCAATTCACGCAAATCCGCATTGAAAGAATTCACCCGGCAAATCATAAGCGTATGCCGGTCAACGATATAGATTCCCTGTCCTGACGTACCTATCCACGCACTTCCCGAACGGTCCACATCCAGAGCCGCGATTTCTTCAAAATGCTCAGCAGACAAAGGCAATTCCGTCCATGTATTGACGGCATTCGAATAAAAGCCTCCGCCGTAATTCCATACCAGCCAGAAATCGCCGTTGTCAAGCATACAGACAAGCACTTGAGCACCTTTTGCCAGACGCCCCTGCAAAAAATTTTCCTGACGCACAAACTTCCCCGTCCGATGGTCATAACAGCGCATCACGCCACTTTCATGAACCATCCAACTGTATGCGCCTTTTGATGCCACGGTCAGCAAAGGACCGTTCTTTTTCAGAAAATCAGAAACGTCGCAAACAACCCGCACACGTTCATCTGCCGAATCCAGCAAATAGATGCGACCGGCTGCATCTGTCACCCAAACCAGCTTCTCGGAATCAACAAACAGGTTTGAAACATCGTCCAGCCCCCAACGTCTGAAAATGGTGTCGGCCCTCATGAAACATTCCGTATCCAGGTTGAAAATCCGGAGTCCTCCTCTTTCCTTCAACCACAGCCGTTTCTTTGCATCAATATACTGCACAGGAATAGAGGCCCGCTGAGCAACCGGATACGGCTCTGACTTCCAAAGCGGGAAGGATACAAAATTTTTCCCGTCATAAAGACTCAAGAGTTCGGTCGTTCGGACTCCCAGACGTCCGTCGGGCAATCCGAACACGTTTTTCACATAATTGTCCGGAAGCCCTTCAGAAATACCGATATGACGGAACTTGACAGGGACTGTATGTTCCGCAGAAACAGCTACAGCCGCAAGGATACAATAACACAATAAAAAAAATCTTTTCATCGTCGCTTTTCATGAAGGTTGCCATCAAACACAAAAATACGAAAACTTTTTCAAACGGTCTTCAAGACAGACACCACCGGACAGGCAGAAAATACAGATCCATCATTTCTCAAACGTAACGCCCTCAACATGCGGACCGACATAAATGCGTGCCATATCTCCCGTATGATACCATGCCGGCTTGCCCTGCATATCATCGGATATCACCACACCGTTTACCCTCAGGTTCTTGAACCGGATATTCCTGATTCTCCTTTCTTCGTTATACCCTTCTATGACAGAAATCTCAGCGCGGTCGCCTGTATAGTCGATGTCCTTAAACAACACGTTTTCAATGCCCCTTCCCGGAGCCGTACAATACTTTTCATTATAAAATATCCTGAGATTCAGCAACTGCCCCTGACGAAAATTCTCAATGCGGATATTTTCAAAACGGACATTGCGGACCAGGTTGTTGTCGCCTGCATTAATCGCCATACATCCCTGATAGTTCAACTGCATCTCTTTATGGTCAAGGATATCTATATCCACATAGTTCAGATTCTCAAGCACCTCCGGCTTCTCTGTATTGCCATGAATCCCAATAAAGATGGGATGCGCCACATCAGCCCAAAGCACCGAATGCTGCATGGTTATGTCGTGGCTCGCTCCGTTAAAGCCTTTCCGGGTACCGTAGACTGTGGTACAATCATCCGAATTGCGACAGAACACACCGTCGAACAAGACATGGCGGCTGGCAAATATATTCATGCCGTCGCCCCATCCATAATAACTGACAGACTTGACATTGCGGATCGTCACATTTTCAGACCCTCCCGTAATGCACTGAGTTGCAAACAATCCCTCTACATATACATTCTTCGAATTGGATATCTGTATGCCTGCCTTGACCGTATGATCAACAATTCCGCGCCCCATCAGACGGACATTTTCAGCATGATCGATAACGAGCTGACCCATCATGACAGCTCCTCCTGCCACATAAACAGTCTTCCCCGAAGGTATGCGGAATGATCCGGTGTCAAATGTATGGACTCCCGGACCGAACCAGATCACATCATCCGAATTTCTGTCGGGCACCTCGGTTTCAATCGGATTGGCAAACAAATGCAAGTTGTCAAACAGATCTCCGTTGACTTCTACTGAAAAGTTTCCCGGCTTGTCGAGTGTAAAGGTCAAGGTATTCCCGTCAATTTCAGGAACCACTCCCCTTGACAAAGGCCTTACACGCGCTTCATGAATCTCTCCTTTATTGTAAGTCACACACACCTCCACCTTACCGTCGAAGCCAAATGTGGCCATGGACGATGGTAAAGGCTGGTGCCTGATGCCTTCCACACAATCTACTTTTATCAGATAAGAAGGAACGTTCAGCCACTTCGTCCCTTCCTGACGAACTTTCACTGTAAAATTATCATTCATGGCAACTCCTTCCGGAGCCTTCCAAACATGAAGCCTGCCTGTTTCAGCTTTTCCCCAAACCACGCCTGCACATACAAGCATGGCCATAACATACAGAATTTTCCGAATCATAACTCAATAGCATAATTTACGTTTAATGTTTTTCTTACCCTTTCTGCCGGAACTGCACGACAGTTTCACGGCTTTTTTATTGAGAATACGAACGGAGAAAAAAAATTACCTGAAAAAAATGAGTCTTTTCGCTATTTTTTGCAACAAAAAATTCAAAAAGGAGCTGGACACAAGAATACACCGGCTAAAGACTTCTTGATTTTCTTTATGCACATGCGTTCTTGTGTCCAGCTTATATTTTATGACCCAATCGCCCACGACCGGTCACACTCTGTTTGACATAGCGTTTATCAATAAAGATGCTCTTCTTCCTTCAGCTCCTCCATACTGATCGGCTTGCGGTCGATCGCACGCCATGCGTATATGATATAGGCCAAAACAAAAGGCACCAGAATAGAAACATAAGCCATTGTCTTCAGCGTGAACAGACTGGAACAGCTGTTGGAAATAGTCAGCGAACTCTGCAAATCAGCCGCCGAAGGATAGTAAGCAGTATTATTGTATCCTACAGTCAGAAGCAAAGCCAGTACGGTCAGTACAGTTCCGATTCCAGCGAACCAGATTCCTGCGGTATAAGTCTTGCAGAAAATGCTCTTTATCAAGCCAAACAGCACTCCAAGCACACCAACCAGAAACAATACAAGCAAATATGGCATGGCCAGCAGGTTATTAAGATACTTATAAGGCTCCATAACAATCTGTCCTGTTTCTGCATCTACGGCAAATCCGTCTTTCACCAGCACATACACCACAAAGGCCAAGAAGAAAATCAGAAAAGGAACAGCATCTGTAATCAACTGGCGGCGACAGCGGGAAACCAGTTCATCGTGACGGATGTTATTGATGAAATAAAGATTGCCCAGCAAGCGTGCCAGGAAAAATACGGCAAGTCCCAGCACCAGATTCCAAGGGTTAGCAAATGCGTCAAGGCCATGCCATCCGTTGGCCCAATGGCTGATAACCGGCATCATCTCGTCAGTCAGGTTTGCCTTGCTTACCACAAAGTTTGAACCTGTAAAGAACGTAGCCACAGCTGCTCCGAGAAGCAACGGTCCCACCACTCCGTTCAATATCAGAAAATACTGGTAAGTACGCTTGCCCAGCCAATTGCCCAGCTTTGACTGAAACTCATAAGAAACAGCCTGAAGCACGAAACTGAACAGAATAATCATCCAAAGCCAGTAGGCACCGCCAAAGCTTGTACTGTAGAACAAAGGGAACGAAGCGAAAAACGCACCGCCGAAAGTCACCAGCGTAGTGAACGTAAATTCCCATTTGCGCCCGGTAGAATTTACCAGCATCGTCCGCTCCTCTTCGGTACGGCCCAAACAGAACAACAAGGAATTGCCGCCCTGCACAAACAACAAGAAAACCAGCAAAGCTCCCAACAATGATACCAGGAACCACCAATAATGCTGCAAGAATATATAAGTTGAATCCATAATTTATTTGAATTGAAAAGTGATTAAATCATTTGCCACGCTTTCTCTGCTCAACCATTGCGTTTCTCCGTCGGGGCCACATCAGCTTCGGGACCCTTTCTGATGGCTTTCACCATGATTCCGATTTCAGCAACCAAAAGCACTGTAAACATCACGAGGAATATAAAGAATGTGGTCTGAACCGCTCCTGTTTCAAGCTTTGACACGGCAGCACCCACAGGAAGCATGTCTTGAATCGTCCACGGCTGACGTCCCACTTCAGCAACGATCCATCCGGCATGACTGACGATATAAGCCAGCGGAATTGTCCACAAAGCTACCCAGTGCAACCAGTTGATTTGAGCCAGCTTATGCTTCCATGCAAAGAACAGTACCAACATGAAGAACAAGATAAAATACATACCCAGTCCAACCATTACCCGGAATGCCCAGAACATTACCCCCACATGGGGAACAAGTTCCGAAGGCTCATTAATGTATCCGTAACCGAAATAAGGCATATTCTTTTCCAGGTTGCTGCGGGCTATCTGCATGGCACTCGCATCATTTTCCTCCTTTGCCTTCCGGAAATCAGCCAGTGCAGCTATTGCCTTTTTCCCATTTTCCATTTTCTGCTCAGCTGAAAGCGCAAGAGAGCCGTCAGCCTGCTTGAATCCGCCATTCAAGAGATCATTGATCCCGGGAACATATCCCGAAAACTCACGGGTAGCCAGAAACGAAAGCATCTCAGGAATCTTGACAGGACCCACCACCGTAAGCGGTTCGTGCGTGCCACCGTCATACAGCGCTTCCATGGCAGCAAGCTTCATGGGCTGCACCTGAGCAACCTGATAAGCTGACTGGTCGCCTGTTCCGGCCGTAACCAATGCGGCAAACAGACCGACCCCCGCAGCAACCTTCATGCTGGCCATAGCGAACTGTTTTTCGCGCTTGCGGATCAGGTACCAAGCACTTACGCCTACAACGAAAGCCGCTCCTATGATCCAACTGCTCAACACCGTATGGAAGAACTTCATTACAGCTACCGGAGAAAATGCAACGGCCATGAAATCAACCATTTCGTTGCGCATCGTTTCAGGATTAAACTCCATCCCTACCGGATACTGCATCCATGAATTGGCAACCAGAATCCACCAGGCCGATATCGTTGCTCCCAAGCCTGTAAGCCAAGTAGACGCCAGATGAAAACGTTTCCCGACCTTATTCCACCCGAAGAACATGACAGCAACAAAAGTGGCTTCCATAAAAAAGGCAAGAATACCTTCAATGGCCAGCGGAGCGCCAAAGATGTCACCCACAAACCATGAATAATTGCTCCAGTTCGTTCCGAACTGGAATTCGAGAATCAGACCGGTGGCCACACCGATGGCAAAATTGATTCCAAACAGTTTCATCCAAAATTTCGCAGTCCGTTTCCAAAACTCATTGCCTGTAGCTACATAAAGCGTTTCCATAAGGCCCATAACTACGGCAAGACCCAATGTAAGCGGCACAAACAGCCAATGGTAGATAGCGGTCAGAGCAAACTGAGCTCTCGACCAGTCGATCATTGAAGTGTCGATACTTTCTAACATAATTTTTCTATTTATCGGTTATTAAACAATTATTTGATTCCACGTTCAATCAGCTCGGAGCCTACATAATGCTGCTTTTCTGTTTCTGACTTGCCTTTCAGATAAGGAGTGAAAAAGAAGATCCGCAGTATGACAAACATGACAAAAAGTTTTACCAGGATAATAATCCACAGCGTACGGCCCCAGGTCATGCTCTTAAAACCGTCGCGATAGAATTCGAAAACAGAAACGATACACCTTTTAATCATAATCTAGTTTTATAATGATTACAAAGTAAATGCTTTATCGGCAAAAAACAAGATTTTATCTAGAGAATCTGCACATGAATCTATCTCTTTTGCAATTTTTCGTTCAGAAAAGTAGTTTTGCAACAGATAAAAACAAGAATACGGATGCCGGCGCAACCTTTACAGCCACATCCTGAAAGGGAAAAGGAGAATACAGAAATACGCCTGCAACCCCCAAAAAAAAGAAACCAAGACATATTGATCCATGAATAGAAAAAACGTATTTTTCATCGCCTTGCTTATGGCATCGGCTTCCCTTCCGGCACAGAACGGAAAGAAATGGACACTAAACGACTGCATAAACTATGCGTTGGACAAAAATATCCAGCTGCAGCAAAACAAGATTTCTCTGCTGGAGTCTGAAGAAGATGTAAAAGATGCGAAAGCCGCACTCTTTCCTTCTCTTTCATTCAGCACCGGCCACAACATCGTGAACCGCCCGTACCGCTCAAACAGCGCAACCGTCAACGGCACTGAAATTATCAGCAGCGACAGCAAGACCACCTACAACGGCAGCTACAGCTTGAGCGCCCAATGGACACTATGGAACGGAAACAGACGGCTGAACAGTCTGAAGCAGCAAAAAAAGAACCGGGAAATAGCCCAACTGACCGTAGAGGAAACAGAGAATATGCTGAAGGAACAAATTACGCAGCTCTTCATCCAAATACTTTATGCCGATGAGTCGATAGCCATCAATAAGGGAACGCTTGAGGTCAGCAAGGCAACATACGAACGAGGCAAAGAGCTGTTCAACGAAGGAAGCATCTCAAAAGCGGATCTGGCGCAGCTGGAGTCGCAGGTCAGCAGCGACCAGTACCAACTGGTAACATCCGAAAGCACCCTCCGCAACTACAAACTCCAGCTGAAACAGCTGCTCGAACTTGACGGAACGGCTGAAATGGAATTGGAACTGCCCGAACTGAGCAGCGAACACGTAATGGAAATGCTGCCCTCACAAATCGATGTCTACCAGACAGCATTGGCAACAAGGCCGGAAATCCAAAGCGGCAAACTTAACATAGACAACGCAAAACTAAATATATCATATGCCAAAGGCGGTTACATGCCCACAATCAGCCTTTCGGCCTCAACATCAAGTACAACCAACAATTCCAGCCAGAACAACTGGGCACAGCAGATGAAATACGGCTGGAACAACATGATCGGGATCAGCCTTAGCATCCCGCTTTACGACCAACGCCAAAACAAAAGTGCTGTACGCAAGGCCAAACTTCAATACAGCACCTCGCAGCTCGACCTGATGAACCAGGAAAAAGAACTGTATTCAACCATCGAAGGATTCTACCTGGACGCACTGAATGCCCAGCAGCAATACGCTGCGGCAGAAACTAAAGTGAAAAGCAGCCAGACAAGCTTTGACATGGTGAGCGAACAGTTCAATCTGGGAATGAAGAACACGGTTGAGCTTCTGACAGAAAAAAACAACCTGCTCAGCGCAAAGCAAGAACTCTTGCAGGCCAAATACATGGCCATACTGAACCGGACACTGCTTAACTTTTATGCAGACCAGGAAATCAAACTGTAAAAATATAGAAGAACAACAGATATGAACAGAAAAACGATTATCATTACTGCAGCCGTCACCGTTGTCGTGATTGCAGGAGGCATCTGGATTTTCGGCACCTCGAAAGCCCAGAACAAAGTGGAATTTGTTACAGAACCGGCAAAAACAGCTACGGTGAGCAATTCTATCACTGCCACAGGTACGATTGAGCCGGTAACAGAAGTACAGGTAGGTACTCAGGTATCAGGCATTATCGACAAAATATATGTAGACTACAATTCAGTTGTAAAAAAAGGAGAAGTGATTGCAGAAATGGACAAGGTAACGCTGCTCAGCGACCTGCAATCAGCGCAAGCTACATACGACGGTGCAAAAGCCGAATACGACTACCAGAAGAAACTTTACGAGCGCAACCGGAAACTTCATGAAAAGCAGCTTATCAGCGATACAGACTACGAAGAGAACCTCTATAATTACCGTCGGGCTGAAAGTACCTATGAACAGAGCAAAGCCGAGCTGTCAAAGGCTGAAAGGAACCTTTCATACGCAACCATCACCTCACCGATTGACGGAATCGTGACAAGCAAGGACGTGGAGGAAGGACAGACCGTGGCCTCAGGGTTTGAAACCCCGACCTTGTTCAACATTGCTGCCGACCTTACAAAAATGCAAGTTGTGGCCGATGTGGACGAAGCCGATATAGCAGGAGTGAAAGACAGCGCAAAAGTGACGTTTACAGTGGACGCATATCCGGACGATATCTTTACAGGAAAGGTTTACCAGATCCGTCTGGGAAGCACCAACAGCAGTTCAAGCAGCAGTTCCACTTCAACGACAAGCGAATCGGTTGTCACTTATGAAGTGGTCATAACAGCAGACAATCCGGACCTCAAACTGAAACCGCGGCTTACCGCCAATGTGACCATCTACACGAATGTCCGCGAAAATGTTCTCACCGTGCCAAGCAAAGCCCTGCGGTTTACTCCTGAAGAATCGCTCATAGGCAAACGAACGGTAACCGACTGCGACTCGCCGCACAAAGTATGGACCATGGATGCAACAGGATTTACCGCACATCCGGTTGAAACAGGAATAAACGACGGAACAAATACCGAAATCATCTCAGGACTTGAAGAAGGAACACAAGTGGTCACTGAGACCGTATTGAAAGGAAGCCTTCCGTCAGCAGAAGTTTCGCAGGGAGAAAGCGAACGGAGTCCGTTCATGCCGGGTCCTCCTGACAGAAACAAGAAAAACAAGAACAAGACGGAGGAATAAAACCATGGGCAAAACAGTCATCGAACTACAGAATATCAAACGCAACTTCCAGGTAGGTGACGAAACGGTGCACGCACTGAGAGGCATCTCCTTTAAAATAGAAGAAGGCGAATTTGTCACCATCATGGGAACATCCGGATCGGGCAAATCAACTCTGCTGAACACGCTGGGCTGCCTCGATACACCTACAAGCGGCGAGTATTTTCTTGACGGAGTCAGTGTTAGGACCATGACAAAGCCTCAGAGAGCCATTCTTCGCAACAGAAAAATCGGGTTTGTATTCCAAAACTATAACCTGCTGCCGAAAACTACAGCCATCGAAAATGTAGAACTTCCACTGATGTATAACCCGTCAGTAAGTGCAGCCGAACGCAGAAGACGCGCTATAGACGCACTGATTGCCGTTGGTTTGGGTGACCGCCTGGAGCATAAATCCAACCAGATGTCGGGAGGCCAGATGCAACGGGTGGCGATAGCCAGGGCACTGGTGAACAACCCAGCCGTAATCCTTGCCGACGAAGCGACTGGAAACCTTGACACACGCACCTCTTTCGAGATTCTGGTTTTGTTCCAGGAGCTGCACAACGAGGGAAGAACAATCATTTTTGTCACCCACAATCCTGACATAGCCCAATACAGCAGCCGGAACATCCGCCTGCGCGACGGACATGTAATAGAAGACAAAAAGAACGACAAGATATTATCGGCAGCCGAAGCACTTGCTGCACTTCCGAAAAATACCGACGATTAAACAGAAAAGAAAAGAAATGAACGGAACGAACCTTTTAAAAATAGCCTTGCGGGCATTGGCGAACAATAAGCTGAGAGCATTCCTGACCATGCTGGGCATCATCATCGGTGTGGCTTCGGTCATTGCGATGCTGGCCATCGGACAAGGCTCAAAACGGAGCATCCAAAAGCAGATTTCTGAAATGGGATCGAACATGATCATGATTCACCCGGGAGCTGAAATGCGTGGAGGCGTGCGGCAAGATCCGGACGAAATGCAGACGCTAAAACTGGAAAACTACGAAACCTTGCGCGACGAATGCATGTACCTCTCGGCTATCAGTCCCAATGTTTCGGCTTCAGGACAGCTCATCTCGGGAGCAAACAACTATCCGTCATCTGTAAGCGGCGTAAGCATCGGTTATCTGACCATCCGCCAGCTGGTGGTAGAGCAAGGAGAAATGTTCAGCGAAGAAGATATCCGGACAGCGGCAAAAGTGTGTGTGATCGGAAAGACAATCGCCGACAACCTTTTCCCTAACGGACAAGACCCGGTGGGGAAGGTTATCAGATGCAACCAAGTGCCTTTGCGCGTGGTGGGCGTATTGAAGTCCAAAGGATACAATTCGATGGGAATGGACCAGGACGACGTGGTTCTGGCACCCTACACAACCGTCATGAAGCGTCTGCTTGCACAGACATACCTGGGAGGCATTTTCGCATCGGCACTTACCGAAGACATGACAGACCAGGCCGTGGATGAAATCACGACGATACTAAGACGCGAACACAAACTGAAAGATACGGATGACGATGATTTTACCATACGCACCCAGCAGGAACTCAGCTCGATGCTGAACACCACCACCGACCTGATGACAACGCTTCTGGCCTGCATCGCGGGAATCTCGCTTGTGGTAGGGGGAATCGGGATCATGAACATCATGTATGTGAGCGTAACCGAGCGCACGCGTGAAATCGGCCTGAGAATGTCTGTGGGGGCCCGCGGAATTGACATCCTTTCGCAATTCCTCATCGAGTCAATTCTCATAAGCATAACGGGAGGACTGATCGGGGTGATTCTGGGATGCGGCGCAAGCATCATCATCAAAACGGTTGCCCACTGGCCCGTGTATATACAACCCTGGAGCGTACTGCTTTCATTTGCGGTATGCACTTTCACCGGAGTATTCTTCGGGTGGTATCCGGCAAAAAAAGCCGCAGACCTTGACCCGATAGAGGCACTTCGGTACGAATAACGGAACTACTTTGTTCTTCATAACTTTGGTTTTCTTGTCCGGCGCGAAAAAAAGCGGGTATCAGTGTACTCTCCAGCACCGATGCCCCTCGCTGCCGGACTTTTTTTTCAGAAAATAATTCGTATATTTGTTATCCAAATCAATTGCTGCCATGAATATCAAAGACACCCGCCACCGACCGCTGGAGCTGGTAATACATATCATCTGTTGGGGACTTTTCTTCGGATTCCCGCTTTTCTTCACCCAACATGACAACGGAACAATCGACTGGAAGGCATTCCTTCGCCACACCGATGTTCCGGCATCAATGTTCGTCATTTTTTACATCAACTACCTGCTGCTGATTCCCCGCGTATTATTCAAGGGACAGACCGGAAAGTTTCTGCTGCTGAACATGGCGGCAATAGGCATCGTCACCATCTGCCTGCGCTATTGGCATAACATCAGCCTGCCGCCCCCCGAACCGCGTCCGCACATGTTCATGCCGCCTCAATACATATTCTTCCTGCGCGACATTGTCAGCTTTATATTCGTCTGCGGACTGAGCGTAGCCATCCGGATGAGCCTGCGATGGAGCGAAACCGAACTGGAACGGCAAAAGGCCGTGAAAAGCCGCACAGAGGCCGAACTGAAGAACCTGCGCAACCAGCTGAACCCGCATTTTCTGCTCAACACGCTGAACAATATCTATGCCCTTACGGCTTTCGACACCGAAAAGGCGCAGCAGGCCATACAGGAACTGAGCAAACTGCTCCGCTATGTGCTGTATGAAGACCAGCAGACTTTTGTGCCTCTTGAAAAGGAAGTCGACTTTATCATCAACTACATCGAACTGATGCGCATCCGGATCTCTGCGCAGACAAAGATTGAAACGCATTTCGACATCAAGCCGAACAGCCAAAGCCCTATAGCTCCCCTGCTCTTCATTTCTCTCATAGAAAACGCTTTCAAGCACGGAATATCGCCAACTGAACAAAGCTTCATTGACATACGAATTACCGAAAAGGAAAATACCATCAGCTGCGTCATACGGAACAGCAACTTCCCGAAAAGCTCCGCCGACAAAAGCGGTTCTGGAATCGGACTGGAACAGGTGCAGAAAAGACTGAAACTGCTCTATCCCAACCATTACGCATGGAAAAAACAAATATCTGACGACGGAAAAGTATATACGTCTTCGCTTACCATCAATATACCCCACCCTTAAACACTTGAAACCATGACACTTACATGTGCAATTATCGACGACGAGCCCCTGGCGCTAGGCCTGCTGGAAAGCTATGTAAAGAAAATGCCCTCACTCGAACTGTGCGGACTGTATTCAAGCGCCATCGAAGCGATGAAAAGCCTGCCGGACAAACCTGCGGACCTTTTGTTTCTGGACATACAGATGCCTGAACTGAACGGCCTTGAATTTTCGAGAATGGTTCCTGAAAGCACCCGCATCATCCTTACCACCGCTTTCGGACAATATGCCCTCGACGGGTATAAGGTCAATGCGCTTGACTATCTGCTCAAGCCTATCAGCTACGCCGACTTTACTGGAGCCGTGAACAAGGCAATCCAGTGGTTCGAGCTCAAGCAAAAGGCAGAAACAGGACCGGCCGGAACCGCACCGGGGAAAGAGATGAAATACATTTACGTGAAAAGCGACTATAAGCTGGTGCAGATTGAACTGGAAAAGATTCTCTACATCGAAGGACTTAAAGACTACATCAAAATACATCTGGAAGACATGGCGCGGCCCATACTTTCACTCACCAGCCTGAAGGCGATGGAGGAAAAACTTCCGGCCGACCGGTTCATCCGGGTCCACCGGTCGTTCATCGTACAGAAGCCGAAAATCAAGATCATCGAAAAGGGACGCATCATTTTCGGAAAAGACTACATCCCCATCTCTGACAGCTACAAGCAAGAGCTCCAAAATTATGTTAACGAACATATTATTTGATTCACAATTTGTATATTCGACAAAAAAAACGATTATCCGTCTTTTTTTCACGAAATTGTTTTGGTAAGTAGAAATTAACATTTATATTTGTGACGTACATAATAAAAAGGAAGTTGTGAAACTTCCGATTAGAATAGTTTAGTTAAGTCTAGTTTAGTTTTTGTGTTGTGATACTCCCGGCAATAGAGATTGTCGGGAGTGTCTTTTTTTACCCCGCTTCTTCAGCGGACAATGCGGAAGTATCCTTCTTTTCTCGGTTTGGCCGGAGAAGGATCGCCCTGCGGATAACCCAAAGCCAGCCCGCCGATACCCGCCAGTCCGTCGGGAAGTCCCCAGCTCTTCATCAGGCACCTGCCCCTCTCGGTAGCAAACATTTCTTTTTCCCTATGGATCCAGCAGCTTCCCAAGCCGATGGAATGGGCGGCAAGCATCATGTTTTCAAGCACGCAGCTCCCGTCCTGCACCGGATTGGGAGCATCGGAAGGAGCAAAAACAAGCACATAGACAGGAGCGTCATAATAAGGATTGGAAGCCACTCCCATAATCTCCGCATTCATCGCCGCCAGTTCCGCGCGCTGCTCTTCATTCTGCACCGCAACGATAAAGGGAGCCTGCAAGCCTCTTGAAGTGGGAGCATAAGTGCCAGCCTCGAGAACCGCCTGCAACTCTTCGTCCGTAATCTGGTCGGGCCTGTATTTCCGGCAGCTGCGCCTGGTCTTGATGATTTCTAAAAAATCTGCATTCATAAAATTCATTATTTAAAACGGTTTATCGCTTATCTTTTCTTCAGCAACGTATTCAGAACGGCCTGCATCACATGGTCGCGCGCCGCAATATCCTGAATGCACTCGAACGGGAAGCCCAGCACAAATGTCCTGTAATCCTTGCCTCTGTACACGACTCCCGTGCCATAATTCCCTTCGGTATAGACAAACGCGGAATAGCTTCCGGAAACGGGAAGCACGCACTGGATGGAAGGCACGGCATAAATCTGTTCATTGGCACGGCCCGCCAAGGAGAAGCGGACATTGGCTCCCGACAAATCCCTGCCGTTCAGGTTGCTGAAAGTGCCTCCGTCCTTGCACTTCAGCACCTTTGCGCCAAAGTCATCCTGCACCAGACTCTTCTTCAGCCTGGATCCGCTGACGAACAACCGGCCTCCGGCATTGCAATACCGGAGCAGGGCATGTCTGAAATCAGAAGAAAAGCCTCTGTCGTCCGCTCCGCAAACCACATCCACCATCCTGTAGTCTTCAAGATTCACACTTCCGCTCTCGACCGTTTCATCGCTGCAAGACACGAATGAATACCTTCCGGCACGCTGTATCGACTTGCCATGTACAAACACATAATCGAACGTGTTTCCGGCTATCAGACGGCCCTCCATGCCATCGCCGCTGAACCCCAGTCCGCCGGCTGTTTCGATTCCCATCCGGCTCCGGTCGAAGCTCTGCTGGAGTCCGCAGAAGGCGGGCGTGCTCTGATAAGAAAGTCCCGGATCCGCCTGAAGGTCAAAGCCCTCCATCAGAGGCGACTCTACGGAGGCCGGAGCGCTCACCTTGTCGAAAGCATTGACTATAAGCACCGTTCCCCGGCTTCTTCTGGCCTTGTAAGCCGAAAGGATTTCCGACGGGAAGCTTTCGCCTCCCTTATTGACCGCGGTCACCTTGAAGCTGTATACGAGTCCCGGCTCGACCTTCACGGTATATTCAGGCTTCCGCACGTACACGCCGTTGTCAAAGCCTCCATACCCCACACGCGTATAGACGATATAACCCTGGGGGCGTGCGGTAGGCTCGAGCACATCTTCGGTTCCGGTCCACCGCAGAACGAATGTATTTTTCTTCTCTCCCTCGCGGACGGCGAAATGGCTGACCGGCAGAGGCTGGACCGTATAGTCCGTGCCGTGCATCTCCGCCACGTATTTCAATACCGACTTGTAGACAGACCTGCCCACCACGAACTTAAACCTCGGATCATGCCCCAGCTTCATGTCGGCAAAGTTCTGGTGAGAAAGCAGTTCGAGAATCATGGAGGGCACGGCCGGCAAGCGCGTTTCGCTATAATTCCGGTTCCACATGCCTCGCCGGTTCCAGCGTATTCCGAAACGTGAGGCGATGTCGCGCTGGAGGCCCGTCAGCACCATATCGGCCAGATCGCGCGAGGCATAGCGCGAGATGCCGCAATTCAGCTTCCCATCATTGAAGCCGGTGGTATAGATGCCCAGAGATCCCACCAGCGAGCCGTCTTCCCTGTATCCGGCATCCGAATGCAGGGCCAGCGACAATTCAAACGGCACTTTCAGCCCCTCTTCCGCGGGGTTATACACGGAGCCTCCGCTCAGATAGTTGAGCATGAGCGAGCGCGCATTGATGTCGTCGGTATAATCGTTCTTTCCTCCGCTCTTGCTATACACCTCATAAGGCATCCCCGCCCATTGCGCCGAATAGCGCGCCCCTTCAAGATAGCGGGGCAGGCCGCTCACCTTTCCGCCCCGCGAAATATTGCCCATTCCTCCTCCGAAGCGCACCGCATCGGCACATACAACTCCCTTGCGTGAACTTTCATTGCTCAGCACCACCATCCCGTAGTCGTTCATGCCCTTGTCGAATTCAAAAGTGCCCAGATAAACCCACGTTCCTCCTCCCATCCGCTGGTTGACCTTAAACTCAGACACTCCCCCGTTGTGGAACACCAGGTATTTCGCGTCGTCAACGCTCTCGGGCAATGTCTGGTAGCTTACGTAAACGGCATACCTGCCTTTTTCCGGGATGTCGGGAATCCACTCGGCAAAAGCCTTCTCGGGCTTCGACTGGGTTGCTATGAAGCGCGCCGTGCCGTCCGTGAAGGGATTGTGATTGTCGGGATACTCCCGGTATTTCTGCGCAAAGCCGGGGATGCCGGTGTCTGCCCATCTGTATCCCTTATCCTCCACCTCCAGGTAGCGGCTTCCGGGAGGGCAAGTATTGTTGTCAACGATCACCTCATGCCTCTGCCAGTCGCGTTCGCGGGGAGTGAACACCACCGCTCCGGCATTTTCAAGCATGGGGATAAGGTAAGGGACGACGAACGACTGGGTGAACAAGTCCTCGGTCGTGCAGAACAGCCGGGGGCGCTGCCACCTCCATTCGTCACGGTCGTTCTTGTAGAATTTCCCATGGCTCTGCCACACGGCCACATGCCGGTTCTGAAGGCCCTGGGTGATGTCGAAAGGGCGCGACACGTTCTTCACCCACGGGCTTCCCTTGTAGTCGGCCTTTCCGTAGAGCCTCGACTTGTCCTTCTTCCTGCGGAAAGCGTTCGGCACCAGATTCTCTATCGGCTGCCCGTCGGCAAACACCTGGAGCGAATAGTAGTTCACCGGGCCGGGAAGAACCTGCTTCAGCGAGCGGTAGATGGCCGAGGTGTTCTCTTCCGTGAAGGGCTGGTATCCGAAGGCCGCATTCGCATATACCTTGAGCGTTTTCTTCTCGTTGTCCAGCTCAAAACTTTCCAGCCCGCATCTTCCGATTTCAGCGTACAGCGTTTCATAGTTGCCGAAGAAAGTTTCCAGTCTTTGGCGCACAGTCCGTTCCAGGCTCTGCGCAAGCCCCGCCAGGCAAAAGCAGAAGGAAACGGCAAACAAGAGCAAATATCTTTTCATAAGCACAACGGTCATTATCCATTTTATCAGGCTCAAAGATACGAAAAAGGCCGCTCCGCACGAAAGCGGAACAGCCTTTTTTTATCATCATATCCGGAAACTTCCATCAATTGTTTTCCGGACGGAGCTTGCGCACGGTAACGGCGGTCTGCCACATTTCGCTCTCGCGCAGAGCCTTCAGCTCGGCGTTCAGCTTGTCGCGATAGTCGGGCTTCGAGTTGCTGTCGATCGAGATCTGCGCCTCGTGGCCGCTCTTCACGCTTTCATACAGCTTCTGAACCACGGGCTTGATGGCATCGTGGAACGGGCCCATCCAGTCGAGCGCGCCGCGCTGCGCCGTGGTAGAGCAGTTTGCATACATCCAGTCCATGCCGTTCTTGGCGAAGAGAGGCATGAGCGACTGGGTAAGCTCTTCTACGGTTTCGTTGAATGCCTCCGAGGGAGTATGCCCGTTTTCGCGCAGCACTTCGTACTGGGCGAGCAGCAGGCCCTGGATAGCGCCCATCAGCGAGCCTCGTTCGCCCGTCAGGTCAGAGGTGGCCTCGCGCTGGAAAGTGGTTTCAAACAAGTATCCCGAGCCGATGCCGATGCCGAGCGCGATGGTGCGGTCGTAAGCTTTCCCGGTAAAGTCCTGATAGATAGCATACGAAGAGTTCAAGCCTCTGCCTTCGAGGAACATGGTGCGCAGCGATGTTCCCGAGCCTTTCGGGGCAACCATGATCACGTCGATATCCTTGGGAGGAACCACTCCGGTGCGGTCGTTCCATGTGATGGCGAACCCGTGCGAGAAGTAGAGCGCCTTTCCGGCGGTCAGATGGGGCTTGATGGCGGGCCATACGGAGATTACCGCCGCATCCGAGAGCAGGCACATGATGACGGTGCCCCTTTCGCAAGCCTCTTCGATGCTGAACAGCGTTTCGCCCGGCACCCATCCGT
This sequence comes from Bacteroides gallinaceum, assembly GCF_030373775.1. NCBI lineage: Bacteria > Pseudomonadati > Bacteroidota > Bacteroidia > Bacteroidales > Bacteroidaceae > Bacteroides > Bacteroides gallinaceum. Next base: position 112,368 of record NZ_JAUDEN010000002.1, read on the forward strand.
CGGCCACGGCCTTCTCGTAGGTTTTTCCCTGGCGCTGGCCCACGATGACATTGAACCCGTTGTCACGGAGGTTCAACGACTGGCCCGGCCCCTGCACGCCGTATCCGATGACGGCTATCGTTTCGTTCTTCAATACTTCACGCGCTTTTTCCAATGGAAACTCTTCGCGGGTTATCACGTTTTCAATAACCCCTCCAAAATTCATTTGTGCCATTTTACAATCTTTTTACGCGGCATAAGCCGCCGTTATTAAAACTTTAGTTAACTGAATATCACTTTGCTCCGAACGGCCACTTCCGAGCCGTTCTTCTTTACTTCCATATCGTATTCGTTCTCGCCTTTCCGCTCGCGGAAGAACGTGAGCCTGTCGCCGTAATAGCTTTCGGCCACGTAGGCCATCTCGAAGCGCCGCACCGTCTTCTCGCGGAACATGTCCAGCGGAAACAGGTCGAGGATATGCTCGATGTACTTGATGCTGTTCACGTGTCCGTTGATGTCGATGTCGCTGTATTTTGTCTGATACTCGGCCTCCGGGCTTCCCCCGCCCACCTTGATGCGTCCCGGCCGGTCGATGGGGCATTCCTTGTCGCAGACATATCCCGTTATGGCTCCCCCGTGCAGGGTGAGCAGGTCGGCGGGTCTGCGCGTTTCCATGCTGATCATCGCCCACACGGAGCGGGCATACCCGAGCGGCCTCCCCTTTTCGTCGAGGATGGCAAAATTGCGGTCGGTAAAGAGCCTGTATACATTTTCGACCCACGTCTGCACGCTGAACTTCTGGTAAGCCCGGGGCATATCCTCCAGCTCGACGGCCAGGCGCGACAGCACCCACGTGTAATGGTTTTCGTTCAGCTCCGCAATCCCGAAGCCGCGCTCTGCGGCATGAAAGCCCGCGCAGTTCAGCAGGTGGTTTCCGAGCACCCCCATCGTGAGGCGTCCGGCGAAGTCCACATGAAAGGGTTCGGCCACAAACTGATACGTTCCGACTTTGTCATTTCCATCCATATCGTACAACTGTTTTTCAGGTGAATCATTTTCCGTTTCTGTAGCGTTCTTCGCGATGCGCCAGGTATTCGTTTACCCGCTCGAAGCAGCTGGTGGAAACGGCCACGCGCCCCGAGCGCACGAACTGAAGCACACAGTTCAGGTCCTTCAGGTTCTGGAACAAGGCCGTTATCTCGCTGCTCATCCCCACCTTCTCCACGATGGCGAACGTGGGGTTCACCTCCACGATGTGCGCGCTGAACCTGCGTATCACCTTCGAGGCCTCGGGATTGGCCTGAAACTCGGGCATCGAAACCTTATACATGGCCACTTCGCGCTGGAATATTTCCGCGTCGGTGAAATAATGCGCCTGGATCACGTCAATCTTCTTCTCGATCTGCCTCACCACCTTCTCCACGATGTCTTCGGTTGTCCAGCAGGTTATCGTGTACTTGTGCACTCCCTTGATGGACGACGCCGACACGTTCAGGCTCTCGATATTGATCTGGCGGCGGGTGAACACGGCCGTTATCTGGTTCAGCGTTCCCGCGAGGTTCTCCGAATGAACGATTATCGTATACAATGTCTTATTTTCCATATCCTATCCGAATCAACATTCCATTAACATATAATTGACTGAACTTCCCGGAGGAGTCATCGGAAGCACGTTTCCTTCCTCAACCACACATACCTCGAGCAGGAAGGGCCCTTCGGCGGAGATCATCTCCTGTATGGCGTCTTCGAGCTCTTCGCGCCCGGTCACCCTCCGCGACGGTATCCCGTAGGCAGAAGCCACCAGCATATAGTCGGGATTCATCATCGGAGTGAACGAATAGCGCCGGTTGAAGAACATGGCCTGCCACTGGCGCACGTTGCCCAGGTAGTTGTTGTTGAGCAGAATCATCTTCACCGGAACCTGCTGCTCCATCACGGTGCCCAGCTCCTGCATGGTCATCTGCAGGCCCCCGTCGCCCATGAATGCGCACACGGTGCGTTCCGGGCATCCGAAAGAGGCTCCGATGGCAGCGGGCAGGCAGAATCCCATCGTGCCCATGCCTCCCGAAGTGACGATGCTCCGGCTCTTCGTAAAGCGGAAATACCGGCAGGCCATCATCTGGTTCTGGCCCACGTCTGTAACGAGAACCGCTTCGTTCCGCGTGGCCTCGCTCACCGCATGAACAACCTCGCCCATGTTGACGGGGCCTTGGGCGGGGAAGACCTCCTTCCTGATGACTTGCTCGAACTCTTTCTCTTCGTAAGGCTTGAAGCTCTCGATCCACTCCGTATGCTTCTGCGGCTGTACCAGTTCGGTGAGCAGGGCCAGCGTGCGCTTGCAGTTGCCCAGCACCGGTACGTCCGCCGGCACGTTCTTGCCGATTTCGGAGGGGTCCACGTCGAGATGGATGACCTTCGCCTGCCTTGCATACGTTTCGAGCTTTCCCGTCACGCGGTCGTCAAAGCGCATTCCTACAGCTATCAGCACGTCGCATTCGTTGGTTTTCACGTTGGGCCCCAGGTTGCCGTGCATGCCCAGCATCCCCTTGTTCAGCCTGTGTCCGCTCGGCAGGGCCGAAAGTCCCAGCAGGGTGCATCCGCAAGGCATGTCGCCCTTTTCTACAAACGCCCGGAGCTCTTCCTGCGCGTTGCCCAGCTCCACGCCCTGGCCCACGAGCACCAGCGGCTTCTGCGCCTCGTTGATGAGGCGCACGGCTTCGGCCACCATCTTCGGGTCGGTTTCGGGATCGGGGTCGTAGCTCCGGATAAAGTCGAGGTCAACCGGCTCGTATTCGGTCATTTCAGTCTGCGCGTTCTTCGCGAAGTCGAGCACCACCGGTCCCGGCCGTCCGCTCCGCGCGATATAGAATGCCCTGGCCACCGCCCATGCCACATCCTCGGCGCGCCGTATCTGGTAGCTCCATTTGGTTATAGGCTGGGTGACGCCCACCAGATCGACTTCCTGAAAAGCGTCGGTTCCCAGCAGTCCTGCGCCTACCTGTCCGGCAATCACCACAATCGGGGTGCTGTCGATCATGGCGTCGGCCACTCCGGTAATCGTGTTCGTGGCTCCGGGTCCGCTGGTGACCAGACACACCCCCACCTTTCCCGAAACCCGCGCAAAGCCCTGCGCCGCATGTGCAGCTCCCTGCTCGTGCCTCACCAGCACGTGGTTGAGCTTGTCGAGATGGTCGTACAACGCATCGAAAACGGGCATGATCGCTCCTCCGGGGTATCCGAAAATCGTCTTCACCCCTTCATGCTCCAGCGAGCGCATCAAAGCCTCAGAACCTGTTATCTTTTCTTTCATACCTACTTTTGATTTTATCATTCAACAATCCTGACTCCCCCCTTGTCGGCCGAGCTGACCATGCTTGCGTAAGCCTTGAGCGCCTTCGACACCTTCCGGCTGCGCGTGAGAGGCGCCATGGGCCTTGCGGCCAGCTCCTCGTCGGTCAGCCTCACGCTGATCGAGCGGTTGGGGATGTCTATATCAATGATGTCGCCGTCAACGATTTTTCCGATGTTCCCTCCGGCCGCGGCTTCGGGCGAGATGTGTCCGATGCTCAGTCCCGACGTGCCTCCGCTGAAACGCCCGTCGGTGATGAGGGCGCATTCCTTGCCCAGGTGCTTCGACTTGATGTAGGAGGTGGGATAAAGCATCTCCTGCATTCCGGGCCCTCCCTTAGGGCCTTCGTGGGTGATGACCACCACGTCGCCGCTCTTCACCTTGCCTCCGAGTATGCCTTCGCAGGCCGCTTCCTGCGAGTCGAACACCTTGGCGGGGCCTGAGAACTTCCAGATGCTCTCGTCCACTCCGGCGGTCTTCACCACGCATCCGTCCTGCGCGATGTTTCCTTTCAGCACGGCCAAGCCTCCGTCGGCCGAATAGGCATGCTTCAGGTCGCGGATGCATCCGGCCTCACGGTCTGTGTCGAATTCCTTGTATTCGTTCTGCTGGGAGCCCATCTCGGTGCTGAACTTTCCTCCGGGCGCGCTCGAGTAGATGCGCCTGGCTTCGGGATCGATTTCAGAGGCCGGCTTGCAGATGTCGTATTTTGCGATGGCCTCAGCCAGCGTCATTCCGTCTACACGCTTCGCCGAAGTGTCGAGCAGCCCTCCCTTTGCCAGCTCCGCGAGGATGTTCATGATTCCCCCCGCACGGTTCACGTCCTGTATGTGGTATTTCTGAGTATTGGGAGCCACCTTGCAGAGGCAGGGCACGCGGCGCGACAGCATGTCGATGTCGTCCATGCGGAAGTCCACCCCGCCTTCGTGGGCGATTGCCAGCAGATGGAGCACGGTGTTGGTAGAGCCTCCCATGGCGATGTCGAGCGTCATGGCGTTCAGAAACGCCTCGCGTGTGGCTATGCTCCGCGGAAGCACGCTCTCGTCGCCCTCCCCGTAGTATTTGCAGGCGTTCTTCACGATCAGTTCGGCCGCGTCCTTGAACAGGCGGCTGCGGTTGGCGTGTGTGGCCACCACGGTTCCGTTTCCCGGCAGGGCAAGTCCGATGGCCTCGTTCAGGCAGTTCATCGAGTTTGCCGTGAACATTCCCGAGCAGCTTCCGCATCCGGGACAGGCGCGGCGCTCGATCTGGAACACCTCCTCATCGCTCACCGTAGGGTCGGCCGACTTGATCATCGCGTCGATCAGGTCGAGGTGCTGCCCCTTCCATTCGCCGGCTTCCATCGGCCCTCCCGACACGAACACGGCGGGGATGTTCAGGCGCATGGCGGCCATCAGCATCCCGGGAGTTATCTTGTCGCAGTTCGAGATGCAGACCATTGCGTCTGCCTTGTGCGCGTTGACCATATACTCCACGCTGTCTGCTATCAGGTCGCGCGAGGGGAGCGAATACAGCATCCCGTCGTGTCCCATGGCGATTCCGTCGTCAATGGCTATCGTGTTGAACTCTGCGGCAAAGCATCCCAGCCTTTCAATTTCCGCCTTCACCTGCTGGCCGATTGCGTGCAGGTGCGTATGCCCCGGCACAAACTGGGTGAACGAGTTGACTATGGCTATAATGGGCCTTCCCATCATTTCTTCTTTCATGCCGTTGGCCTTCCACAAGGCGCGTGCTCCGGCCATCCGCCGGCCTTCGGTACTCATCGAGCTGCGTAACTGGTGTTTCATTTTCCTTCTGTTTTTCAATTAAAAAGCCTCTCTCATCATTCGGGTGAGAAAGGCTTTCGTACAATATCACTGCAAGCAACTACATACATGAAGCTCCCTCACCTCTTGGTTCGACGACCACGACGCGAATAATGTGCAGGACTGCCAGGACAATCAGTGTATGAATTGCTTTCATTCTGTTTCTTTTTTTTCGGTTGTTTTACACTTGCAAAGGTAAAGGCTTTTTTGAAACAAACAAATAAAATGACACTTTTTTTTCAAATAAATTATTATTCGTAAGAAACAAGTGTGTTTTATTGTCAGTTTATCAGATGCCGTTTTCCGAGCCGCGCATAAATCATCTGCGAAAATCCGCGTTAGCCTGCGTTTCCGGACAGACAGGCTTTGCATAAACGGTTTCTCAACATCCGCTTATTCCGGCACGCCTCCTTCCATGCTCCCCTTCACACCCGGACCTTTTCCGCCCTTTTTTACTGATATAAACGAAAAAAACGGCCGCCGTACACCTTTTCAGGGCATACGGCGGCCAAATATGCAAGAAAATTCTTTTCCGGTGTCAGATTCCCAGCGACTTCTTCACGGCCTCAATCTTTTCCATCGCGTCAGCAGTTGCTCCGGCATAGCATTTGGGGCACTGCATTTCGCCCTTGATTTCCATGTAGAACTTGATTTTGGGCTCTGTTCCCGACGGGCGCACGGAAACCTTCGTGCCGTCGGCGGTGAAGAACTGGAGCACGTTCGACGTTTCGGGCATGTCGAGCGCGCTGACGTTGCCCTGGCTGTCGGTAGCCTTCAGCGTCTTGTAGTCTTTCACCAGCACCACTTCCGAGCCTCCCAGCTCTTTCGGCGGGCACGAGCGGAAGTTGTCCATCATCGCCTTGATTTCGTCGGCTCCGGTCTTTCCCGGCTTCACCACGTTTACGGTGACTTCTTTCGAGAATCCGTATTCCACGTAGATTTCCATCAGCACGTCATACAGCGTCTTGCCCTGGTCTTTCGCCCATGCGCAGATTTCGGCCAGCAGCGAGCAGGCTGAAACGGCGTCCTTGTCGCGCACGAAGTCTTCGGCCAGGAATCCGTAGCTTTCTTCGCCTCCTCCGATATACTGCTCCTTGCCTTCGCGCAGGCGGATTTCGCGGGCTATCCACTTGAATCCCGTATAGCAGTCGATCATCTTGATATGGTTCTTGTCGGCCACGGCCTTGATGAGTTCGGTGGTCACGATGGTCTTCACGATAAACTCGTTGCCCTTCATCTTGCCGGTGGCGATGCGGTTCTTGATGATGTAGTAGAGGAAGATCAGGCAGGTCTGGTTGCCGTTGATGAGCACCCATTCGCCCTTGCTGTCCTTGCATGCCATTCCCACGCGGTCGGCGTCGGGGTCGGAAGCCATCACGATGTCGGCGTCGATTTCCTTCGCCAGCTTGATGGCCAGCGTCAGCGCCTCCGCGTTTTCGGGGTTCGGCGAAACCACGGTGGGAAAGTCGCCGCTCTTCACCATCTGCTCGGGCACGCAGTGCACGTTCTCGAATCCCCAGAGCTTGAGCGACTGGGGGATGAGCATCATGCCCGTGCCGTGGAGCGGGGTGTATACGATGCTCAGGTCTTTCTGGCGTCTGATGACTTCGGGGTCGATCGAGATGGAGTGAACCTCTTTCAGGTATTCGTCGTCGATGTCCTTGCCCACGATCTGGATCAGGCTCTTGTTGCCCTCAAATCTGATGCCGTCCACCTTCACCTTGTTCACCTCCTCGATGATGCCCGTGTCATGCGGAGCGAGCACCTGCGCCCCGTCGTCCCAGTAGGCCTTGTATCCGTTGTATTCTTTCGGGTTGTGCGAGGCGGTGATGTTGATTCCGCTCTGGCATCCCAGGTGACGGATGGCGAAAGACATTTCGGGAGTGGGGCGCATGTCGTCGAACAGATACACCTTGATGCCGTTTGCCGAGAAGATGTCGGCCGAGATTTCGGCGAACTTGCGGCTGTTGTTGCGGCAGTCATGCCCTACCACCACCGAGATGCCTTCCTTGCCGGCGAAGCATTTGTTCAGGTAGTTGGCAAGCCCCTGCGTGGCGGCTCCCACGGTATAGATGTTCATGCGGTTCGACCCTGCTCCCATGATGCCTCTCAGGCCTCCCGTGCCGAACTCCAGGTCCTTGTAGAACGCGTCGATGAGTTCTGTCTTGTCGGGGTTTTCCAGCATGCGCTTCACTTCTGCCTGTGTTTCCGCATCATAAGCCGGAGTAAGCCACGACTGGGCTTTTTCCGTGCATTGCTTGATCAATTCTTCGTTTTCCATGATTTCTGTTGCTATTTTTTAGTTTTCCGGTATTCAGTCTATGCGAAGACAAAAATAAGAATTTTATTCGAGAAATCCTATAGCCGGACGATTTTTTTTCGGCCTGCCGGGAACGGCCGCCACCGGTGCCCCCGGCGCCGCTTCCGCAAAAGCCTTACGCCCTTATAGACTTACAGATTACAGTATTACAAAAAGCTGATATTCGTCTGTATCCGATGGAATATAGAGGTTATAATATATATTATATATAAATATATTTATATATAATATATATTATAAAATTATTTACTAACATTTTTGCTGATGAAAGGGAGCTTTATCTCAGAAAAAGCAAACTGTAATCTGTAAGACTGTAAGGCTGTAAGGAAGAAGAGGGGCGGCACGCACGCTTTTCATGCACATTCCTGCATGTTTCTGCACGTTTCTGCACATTTTTGCACATTTCTGCACGTTTCTGCGCGTCCGGGCACGTCTGCAAACTCCGTTCCGCAGATTCCCGCTACTTTCGCCCCAGGTATTCAGAACTGTGCAGAGAAAAAAAAATCACGGCAGAGATTTCTCTTCTGCCGCGAAAAATGCGGAACCTGTCCGCCCGGAACCATGAATCTGAGCGGACAAGTCCTTCCGGCGGAGGTCTTTGACATCACTTCAGCGCTTTCACCCTGTAGCGGTCGCCCGTTTCCTTCACCAGCTGCCTGAGGAAGTCCTCGGAGTATCCCGGACGGTCGAGGGGCGCGGTGTTTCCCGTGGCCGGACGCTGTATCTGCCCGTCCTTCATGCGCTTCACCACCCCGTCGTTGTAGCGCACGATGAGGAACTCGCCCAGCCTTTTCCAGCTGTCTACGGCCGTCTGCGCCGTCATCGAGGTGTAGGCGGAGAGAAACTCGCGGGCCTTCTTCGGGTCCTGCTGCCATAGCTCGAGGGCCGTGCTTTCGATGCCCTTCTGCGCGTCGGCAAACGTATCCTCCAGCGTGTTCTGCACGGCGCGCATGTCGCCCTCCATGAGGCTGTAGCGGGGGCGTACCATGCCGGCCACCCAGTTGTAGATCCAGAATCCCGAATCCCACGAGAAGGTCACGCAGTCGCCGTTGCCCTGCCTGTAGGGGACGGGCACCTTGTCGGTCTGGCAGTATACGGGGGTGAACACGGTCATGTTCGCGTCGTCGAGCCCGAACCACAGCACTCCTCCCACCGCATCGGGGAGTTTCGAGCGCATCTGCGAAACGAAGACGAATCCGCTCTGCTGGGTGGATATGGGGCGTTCGTTGAAGTACTCCTGGCCGTCGACCTTGAAGGTGAGGGGCGACAGGCGGTAGGGCGTGTTGAAGCATCCCGCTCCCATGTCGCCGGTGATGTCGAGCGGAGTGCCCTCGTAGTGGTCGCGCATGGCCTGCTGGATGTCGCGCACCGACACCTTGCGGTCGGGCTTCACGTAGAGCGGGAGCGGCTCTCCTCCCTCGCCCTGGATGTAGGGGAGCCATGCCTGTCCGGTCGTGCGGCTGAACATGTTGTAGAAGCTCCACACGCGTGCTTCGCAGGCGCGCAGGCCGCTGAAGTCGAGCGGGCAGTAGGCGTCGGCAAAGCTGAAGTCTTCGTTCTTTCCGCTGAAGTATCCCTTCTCGCGGGCGAACGAGATCACGTCGGGCGAGTAGAGGCAGTTTTCCTTGTCGTCCATGTCGAAGCGGTGTATGCGGCTCTGGTTGGCGTGCGCGGCGATGCAGTCGTCAGGAACGCGCACGGCCACCCATACGGCTCCCCTCACGCCGGGCCCCTTGCCTATCATTTCGAGGATCCAGGCCTCGTTGGGGTCGGCCACGGAGAACGACTCGCCGCTGCTGTAGTATCCGTATTCCTTCACGAGGTCGGTCATCACCTTGATGGCCTCCTTTGCGGTGCGCGAGCGCTGCAGGGCCACGTAGATGAGGCTTCCGTAGTCCATCACGCCGGCGGTGTCGGCCAGCTCGGGGCGTCCGCCGAAGGTTGTTTCGCCGATAGTCACCTGAAACTCGTTGATGTTTCCGATCACGTTGTATGTCTGCTTCGCCTCCCTGATCTGCCCCAGATACTTTCCGGTGTCCCACTCGTAGATGTCGCGCATCTCGCCTCCGGCATGTGCCGCCGCGGGATAATGGCACAGGAAGCCGTACATTCCGTATGAATCGGCCGAATACGACACGATTACCGACCCGTCGGCCGATGCCTTCTTGCCGACAATAAAGTTGGTGCAAGCCCATCCGCTCGCCACTCCTGCCGCCAGCATCAGAGCCGCGGCCATCAGTTTTTTCATTCCCATCATCATTTTTCTCATTTATATGCGTTTTTTTTGATTTCCGTTTCTTGTCAGAACGAGCACTCCCAGCGCCCCACGTTTCCGCAGCAGTCGGTCACCACCGCCTCCACCTTGTGCGCCTCTCCGCGCTTCACCCGCTCCTTGTCCTGGATGACCAGCACGCCCTTCTTCAGCGCGAAGAGCACGAACTTTCCGTCGACGTACACTTTATAGGAAGCGATTCCGGACCCGGCGTCGCTCACCCGGAAGCGGATGTTGCGCGACGCCCTCCAGCCTTCCTGCCCCAGGGGGACGATGCGCGGCGCCACCGTGTCGAGCGCCACGGCAAAGGTGCCCAGCGAGCGCACCCTGGTCTTCATCCATCCGTTTTCGTATTTCCCGCCCATCGGGGCGCGCCTCCTGCCCCACTTCTGCACCACGTAGTACTTCGCGGTGTCGGCCACCGGAAGGCAGCGCATGCCTATCGACAGGGGGCACCAGGCGTGCAGGGGCGTGTATCCGGCGTCGAGCACATAGTCGAAGGAGATTCCGGCGCTGTCGCCGCAGATTCCGGCGCGGAGCTTCACGTCGTCATAGAGATTGTATTTCGGCACCACCAGCTCCAGGCCGGGACGCTGCACCACGTTCGTCCGGTTCCAGCAGAGGGTCTGCCCCCTGCGCTCTTCCCGCGCGGGTATCTCCTGCTTCCTGCCCCGCACCGTGAAGCTGTACGTGCGGCGGTTTCCGAAGTTGTCTTCCAGCACATAGCGGAAGCGGTAGTCGCGTTCCTCGCAGATGTCCACAACGCCGCGGTTTCCGTCCGTATGGAGCAGGCGCAGGCGGTTTCCGGGCGACTTGTACGAGCGCATGATCAGCCGGCGCGTGCGGCTCAGCTCCTCAAAGTCGGTAAAGGCGTTGATCATCCGGTTCTCGTCGGGCATGACGGCATCGGTGACCGAGCGGAACACCTCCGCCGAGTCCACATAGAGGGTGACCGAATGCACCCCGTAGAAGTTTGACGTTCCGTCCATATAGTCTTTTGCGCTGATGCCCGTATAGATTTTCCCCCAAGCCGTGACCGGAGTCCCGAGCCTTGACACGGGCGCCAGCTTCTTCGCGGCAGACCCGTCGACCACCCCCTGGCCGGGCACCGGATAGAATCCGACCAGGCTCGCCACGGGCGCTTTCGTATCCTTGAGATAACGTTTGAAATAGGGCATGGGGTCGATGTATTCGTTTGTCGCGGTGCGCCGGAGCTCCAGGTGCAGGTGGGGGCCCGCCGAGGCTCCCTCGTTTCCGCTCAGGGCGATGACCTCTCCCTGCCTCACGGGAAGCTCTCCGGGCGCGAACGTCAGGTCGCACACGAAAGTTTCGCGGGCATACTGGTATGCGCGCACCGCCTTCTGTATGGCAGGGGCGAACGAGATGACATGCCCGTATACGGAGGTCAGCCCGTTGGGGTGGTTCACGTAGACCACCTGCCCGTATCCCCCGTGGAGCACCGCCACGCGCGCCACATACCCGGCGGCCACGCACCGCACGGGCTTGCCCGTCACGCCCTGCGTCTTGATGTCGATTCCGTTATGGAAATGGTTCGGCCTCAGCTCCCCGAAGTTCGCGCTCAGCAGCAGGGGGAAGTCGAAGGGCGAAGTGAAACAGTTTTCGGCCGTATGCTGCTGCGCCCGTCCGCACAATGCGGAGAAGAGCGCAAGCGCCAGTGCAAGTTTGCGCATCATAGTTCAATTCCGTTCCGGCGTATAAGTTATCCTACAATTCATCAAGCAACTCCTCCGCCGTTTTGAACTCCAGCTTGCCTTCCAGGTTCTGCTTCAGTTCCTTGCACGCCTGGCCAAAATTTGCCAGAAAGTCTTCCCGGAGAAGCATTTTCTTCACTTTCTTCAACACGCTTATATCGCGCACATTCAGAACCTCGCGTATCACTTCGTTCTGCAATGCCTCCAAAGCAACAGTTCCCATACATGTCTTTTTTTCAAGATTATACCGGCAAAGATAGCACAAAATCCCAACTTTAAGGTGATTTTGCGGAAAGAATATGAAAGGAAAGGCACTTGCGCAAACGCAAAGCATCATTCACTTCCCGGCAGATCCGGACGGATATACGCGCCCGCTCATGCTCGTCTGCAAAGGATTTCCGCTTGGAGGGGTTATTTTGACATAACATTTGTTCGACTTTCCGTCGAGAAAGACCGCGATACGCTTGTCGGCCACAAGGCCTCCTCCGGTCACTTTCACCCTGAAGCGGATTTCTCCGTTCCGCATCTTTTTCCCCCGGAAACTTCCGCACGAAGCCCTTCCCTTTTCCTTGCCGGAAACTCGTCGGCAAAGAAACCTCTGTCTTCGAGAGAGATATAGGAGGTATATTTCCCGTCCGCTACGGCAAAATAGCTTCCGTGCAGTTCGCGGTATTCCGTGTGCGAAGAATGCTGCCAGGGACTTGCCGACGAGGGATAAACGGCATCCAGTTTCACGAGAAAGCGTCCGGCCTGCAAGGCTTCGAGTGCCGTGCGGTGCTCGGCGGACGGAACGGCGGTTTCTCTCTGCGTTCCGCAACTCCCCGCAAAGAGCGCGAGCGCAACAAGAAACATCATTCTGACTAAAGTTTTCATAACTTACGGATTTTATAATAGTTAGGACAATATTGACTTGCGGAAAAAACGTATTTTGCAATCTGATGTATAAATATACGCAAACATCCCGGTATCCCTCCAAAAAATGGCATGTTTAAGAACACAACGTCCTCATCCCAAAGCAGCATCCGAACGAAACAATCCTCCATTCCAAAATAAAATGCCCCCCGTTTCGCCACAATCAAAAAGTTATGATTAAATTTGCGGAAAATAAACGAAACACAAGCATAATCCGAATTTTGACTGAATGATAGAAAAACATATCGTACTGGAAGAGATCGACCCCGTCATATTCTATGGGGTGAACAACGCAAACATGCAGATGATCAAGGCGCTGTTTCCCAAACTGAGAATCGTGGCGAGGGGAAACGTCATCAAGGTGATGGGAGATGAGGAGGCCATGTGCGCCTTCGAAGACGCGATAACCGCGCTCGAAAAGCACTGCGCCACCTACAACTCGCTGAACGAGGAGGCGATACTTGACATCGTGAGCGGAAACATGCCCAAGATAGAGAAGACGGGCGACGCCATCGTGTTCAGCGTGACGGGAAAGCCGATCACGCCACGGAGCGAAAACCAGCTGAAGCTGGTGCGCGAGTTCGAGAAGAACGACATGATATTCGCCATCGGTCCGGCCGGCTCGGGAAAGACGTACACCGCCATCGCCCTGGCCGTGCGCGCCCTCAAGAACAAGGAAATCAAGAAAATCATACTGAGCCGGCCCGCGGTGGAGGCCGGCGAGAAACTGGGATTCCTTCCGGGCGACATGAAAGAGAAAATCGACCCCTACCTCCAGCCGCTCTACGACGCGCTGCAGGACATGATCCCGCCCGTGAAGCTGAAGGAATACATGGAGCTGAACATCATCCAGATAGCCCCGCTCGCCTTCATGCGCGGACGCACGCTGAACGACGCGGTGGTTATCCTCGACGAGGCGCAGAACACCACCGCCCAGCAGATCAAGATGTTCCTCACGCGCATGGGAATGAACACGAAGATGATCGTGACGGGCGACATGACGCAGATCGACCTCCCCCCGTCGCAGATGTCCGGACTGGTGCAGGCCATGAAGATCCTGAAAGACGTGAAGGGAATCAGCTTCGTGGAGCTTACGAAGAAGGACATCGTGCGCCACAAGCTGGTGACGCGCATCGTGGAAGCCTACGAGAAGTTCGAAGAAAAGACAAGAAAGGAAAAAACCGATTCATCCAACAATTTAAACAAGAAGAGAAATGAGCAAAGCATTGACTAAGACAGACTATCACTTTCCGGGTCAGAAAAGCGTGTACCACGGGAAAGTGCGCGATGTGTACAACATCAACGACGAAAAACTGGTAATGGTGGCAACCGACCGCATCTCGGCATTCGACGTGGTGCTCCCCGAAGGCATCCCCTACAAGGGACAGATGCTCAACCAGATAGCGGCCAAGTTTCTCGACGCCACCGCCGACATCTGCCCCAACTGGAAGCTCGCCACTCCCGACCCGATGGTGACGGTGGGCGTGCTGTGCAAGGGATTCCCCGTTGAAATGATCGTGCGCGGATACCTGTGCGGAAGCGCATGGCGGGCATACAAGAGCGGAGTGCGCGAAATATGCGGCGTGAGCCTGCCCGAAGGAATGCGCGAGAACGAAAAGTTCCCCCACCCCATCATCACCCCGACCACAAAGGCCGAAATGGGCCTGCACGACGAGGACATCTCGAAGGAGGAAATCCTGGCCAAAGGGCTGGCCACTCCCGAAGAATACGAAATCCTCGAGAAATACACCCTGGCTCTGTTTGAGCGCGGAACGGAAATCGCCGCCGAACGCGGACTGATCCTCGTGGACACCAAGTATGAGTTCGGAAAGCACAACGGAGAAATCTATCTGATGGACGAAATCCATACGCCCGACTCAAGCCGCTACTTCTATTCGGAGGGATACCAGGAACGCTTCGAAAACGGAGAGCCGCAGCGCCAGCTCTCGAAGGAGTTCGTGCGCGAATGGCTGATGGAAAACGGATTCCAGGGAAAAGAGGGACAGAAGGTGCCCGAAATGACCCCGGAAATCGTGAAGTCAATCAGCGACCGCTATATCGAGCTGTACGAACACCTCACGGGAGAAACTTTCGTGAAAGGGGATACGGACAGCCTGAACGGACGGATCGAAAAGAACGTGACGGATTATCTGAAATAAAAAACACTTACAGTCTTACAGCTGACAGTTGACAAAAACGCCAACTGCCGGCTGTCACCCATCAACCATCAACTGCAACATGCCTCACTATCCTCAAGAAAACATCAAGCCTTACGACAAGAACGGGAGCAAGAAGGAACAGGTGGAAAAGATGTTCGACCACATCGCTCCCGCCTACGACAACCTGAACCACCTGCTCTCGTGGGGCATCGACAAGAGCTGGCGGAAGAAAGCCATCAACCTGCTCAAGCCTTTCCGCCCGCGGCGCATCATGGACGTGGCCACCGGAACGGGAGATTTCGCAATCAAGGCCTGCCGGATGCTCGACCCCGAAGAACTGGTGGGCACGGACATCTCGGAAGGCATGATGAACGTGGGGCGCGAAAAGGTGAAGCAGATGGGGCTCGACCGCCAGATCTCGTTCGCCAAAGAAGACTGCACGGCACTCTCATTCCCCGACAACCGCTTCGATGCCATCACCGTAGCCTTCGGGGTGAGAAACTTTGAAGACCTCGACCGCGGGCTCAGGGAAATGCGCCGGGTGCTCGCTCCGGGCGGACACCTGGTGATCCTCGAGCTTTCCACCCCCGAACGCTTCCCCATGAAGCAGCTCTACTCCGTCTACTCGAAGGCCGTGATCCCGACACTGGGAAAACTCCTCTCGAAAGACCGGAGCGCCTACACCTACCTGCCGCAATCCATCAAGGCATTCCCGCAAGGCGAGGTGATGCAGGAAATCATGCTGCGGGCAGGATTCGGCCAGGTGAGCTTCAAACGGCTCACAATGGGAATATGCACGCTCTATTTCGCCACCAAATGAAACACGGACGCGGTCCCAAACAGACGCATTACAACAAACTAATTATGACTGGTTACTCATGAAAAAATACGGTTTAATAGGATATCCTCTCGGCCACTCCTTCTCTAAAAACTTCTTCAACGAGAAGTTCCATTCAGAAAACATCGACGCCGAATACGTGAACTTTGAAATCCCCTCCATCGACGAGCTCCCCAAGGTGATCGCCGAAAACCCGAACCTGGAAGGGCTGAACGTAACCATACCCTACAAGGAAAAGGTAATCTCTTATCTCGACAGGCTGGACGATACGGCCGCCGCAATCGGAGCGGTCAACGTGATAAAAATCGACCGGACAAAGGGAAAGGTGAAGCTGGCGGGATACAACTCAGACATCATCGGCTTCACGCGCTCCATCGAGCCGCTCCTGGAGCCCTACCACAAGGGCGCGCTGATTCTGGGAACCGGAGGCTCCTCGAAGGCCATCCGCCAGGGACTGGAGCAGCTGGGGCTCAAAACGCTCTTCGTTTCGCGCAGCAAGCACAACGGAAACACCGTCACCTACGAGGAAATCACTCCCCAGATAATGAGCGACTACAAGGTTATCGTCAACTGCACCCCGGTAGGGATGTATCCCCAGGCCGACAAGTGCCCGCAGATTCCCTACACCCTGCTCACTCCCCAGCATCTGCTCTACGACCTGCTCTACAACCCCGACACCACGCTTTTCATGAAAAAGGGAAGCGACCAGGGGGCTATCGTGAAGAACGGGCTTGAGATGCTTCTGCTCCAGGCTTTCGCGTCGTGGGACATCTGGAACGAATGAAAGGGAGGGTCCGCATGAAAAAGAAACTGCTGGCAGGAGCCGGCATTGCGCTGCTGGCTCTCATGGCCGCCTCCATCGGAGGGGGGATGTATCTGATTGACTATGCTCTCCGCCCCGACAGGCCGGAACGCAGCGTGCGCGAAGCCATCGCCGAAACCTGCAAGGACTATCCCGCCATCACTACGTGGGCAGACAGCCTGCAGAGGCACAAAGCACTGAAAGACACGTTCGTCACGGCTCCCGACGGAACGGCTCTCCACGCGTTCTATGCGTATGCCGCCCGTCCGACGGGAAACACGGCACTGGTGATTCACGGATACGGAAACCGTGCCACCGACATGCTCCACATCGGATACATGTACAACCATTCGCTCGGATACAACATCCTGATGCCCGACCTGCGCCATGCGGGACAGAGCGGAGGCGAGGCCATCCAGATGGGCTGGCTCGACCGGCTGGACGTGATGCAATGGATCGGCGCGGCTCCGGCTCTCTTCGGCGATTCGCTCCGGATGGCGGTACACGGCATATCCATGGGAGGAGCCACAACGATGATGGTGTCGGGCGAAGACCTCCCCGGCTATGTGCGCTGCTTTATAGACGACTGCGGCTATACGAGCGTATGGGACGAGTTCAGCAAGGAGCTGAAGACGCAGTTCGGGCTCCCTCCCTTCCCTCTGCTCCACACCGCGAGCTGGCTCTGCGGCATGAAGTACGGATGGAACTTCCGCGAGGCCTCAGCGCTGAAGCAGGTGGCGAAGTGCACGAAGCCGATGCTCTTCATCCACGGAGCAGACGATGACTACGTGCCCACATGGATGGTCTATCCGCTCTACGAGGCCAAGCCCCAGCCCAAGGAGCTATGGATCGTTCCGGACACGGAACATGCAGAGGCATACCGCAACCGTCCGGAAGAATATACACGGAGGACGAAGGAGTTTGTGGGGAAATACATCCGGTAACTCCTCCCCCGGATTACATGCCTCCTCAGAAAGCCTTGGGAATCCTCACCACAACGGGAACGGCGGAGTACAAATCCGACTGGCAGCCGTAACGCGCGGCATCCCTGATGTCGGGAAGCTCTACCGTAACCCTGCTTCGTGCGCCTTCCGATGCCACCGTAACCGTTTCTCCCTCATAAGGATTCATGCCCGGCACGGGATATGCGTAAACTCCGGGGTTCAAGGCAAGGGACAACGTGAAGCTCAGCGTCTGCTTCTTTCCGTCGGGCATGGGATTGCCGACGGACAGCACCCATCCGTCCCCCATATCACGCAGCATAATCTCGGCTACATCGTCTGATACGACCTTCACCCCTCCGGCTTCAATCTCGTCCGGGCGGAAGAAAGCGTATTGCCAGGTTTTCTCATCAGCGGAATAGGCCGCATGGGCCGACTTCGGCTTCTGCACGAGTTCCAGACTGCCCAGCAAAGCCTCAACTTTTTCCGGCATTTCTTCCGCACTGACGTTCGGAAGCTGGATATAGCGGCAAGCGTCGCTCCATTCCTCTCCCGGCACCGATCCGTGGCCGATGGCTATGATGAAGTTTGGTTTTCCTCCCGCCTCCCGGGGGTCGGTTGCATTGATTTCCTTTCCGGTCTTTATCAGCAGCTGCAATTTTCCTTCCGGAAGCAGCACATATCCCTTCTTGCCCTGATGCAGCCAGCATACGCCCTCGACAGGTTCGGCTATATTCACCGACTCGCCGGGGGCGATTTCATGCCGTTTTCCGTTGGCGTGCCATGTAAGCGTTCCTCGCAAGGCCGTCTGGTCAACGAAAGTCGCGATGTCCTTCTGCTGCCCCTCCCTTTCCCGGGCGATTCCGCTGGCCAGAAGTACAATTTTGTCTTCAATGAAATGATAGCTCTTGAAGGCGGAGGCAGAGCTGTAGGTTTCCGCCGGCAGATGATGATAGATGCCCATCCCGTTCAGCCCGTCGGACAATACCCCCGCAATCTTGTTCTTTCCGGGAAGCGATGCCTGCGAACCTCCCTCCAGCGGAAAAGGGTCGGTGCGCCACTCCTCGGTCAGACCGGGCAAGGCGTGCCAGTCGAAGTTCTTCAGCACCTTGTCCGAATACTCGTCGCCGTCCACCTTCACCGGAAGGATTCCATATCCCATGTGCCAGGAATGACGGACCTTGCGGTCAAAATCCTCCGCACCCACGGTACGCTCGGACTTCAGCTTGAGGGAGGCATAGAAAGACGGCTCATTCTCTCCACGGCGGTGCACCAGAAACTCGTTCACCCAATAAGCGTGCGTACCGGAATGCTCGTAAGTGTTTTCCTTGAGCCTCCGGCAAACCTCCTCCAGCTCTTCCGCCCTCTCCAGCCGGGTATCCCTGCTGCGTGCCCTGAACAGGCTGCGGACGGCGTTCGGATAAGTCTTCAGCGCAAAACGCCGCATATCATGCAAAAAAGAGCGGCCTGCCACCAGAAAATCCATCCGCTGCTTGTAGAACAACTTGGGATACACCTCCAGCAGGCGGTCGAGCTGGAACTGATAGTGCTTGTCCGCAATCTTGAACGGCGTGTCCCTGAAACAGGCATATCCCTCCGAACACTCCGTAAGCCACTCAAAGCCGTATGCCACCATCGCCGCATCCGTACCGTGCCCGATATGATGCGACACCGTACCGTCGGGCTGGAAGCCGGACTGGGCATAGCGGTGCGCGGGGATGTTATACTTCGTCATCCAGTAGCTTACGTCAGACACCACACCGTGCGGGCTCCATCCCGGCTGGAAGCTGAACCCCTCGAAAGGCTTTCCTCCGTAAAAGTCCTCGTACCAATATTGCACGTATGTCATCGGACGGTTATAGTCGGCCCAGATAAGCGGAAGGGCCAGCATGGTGCGCGAACGGTGCCCGAGATTGGCATCCGCCCAGGCTCCGGAAGAATAGAGCGTGTCGCGGATTTCCCCCCAGCGCTCGTCGGGATTGTCGATGGCCCGCCGGCTCTTGATCACGGACATGAATATCTGGAAATAACGTACCAGCGCATCATGCACCTGCAGGCAGGTTTCATCCCCCTTCTTCATGCCCTCAAGCAGACCGGGCATCAGATGCAAGGCCGGAACAACCAGCGGGTCGGTCATTGTCCACTGGTGCGTAGGAACCTGACGCCCGATGATTCCGTCCGCCTCCAGCAGGCTGAACCCGTCGCCCGTACAGTCGCCGATGGGCTTCCCGTCAATCATCACGTCATCCCCCTCCACGGGAACCGACCTCGTATATGCGAGAATAGCCTTATACAAGGCATTCTTCAACCGCTCGCGCTTGTCCGTCCGGCCTTCCGGGCCATATACCTCCGATGCGGCATAGGCATAGCCCATCTGCCCGATCTTGCTGGCGATGGATGTCCAGTCGTGCTCGATTGTATTTCTCCCGTCAAAATCCTGCGGTTTCGTGCCGTACGAACGGAAGCCCTCGAACTTTCCTCCATTGCGCTCCACCTCTTCGATCATGGCTCCAATCTCTGCATCCGTACATTTCTTGTTGCCGTACATACGGGGGTTTCTGAGCGTCTTCGGAAGATAGCGTTCATAAAGCAGGCTCCACAATGTCTGCTTCACGATGCGCACGTTTACATCAAACTTCTCCAACTGCCTGTCCCCGTCTTTCAGGGCTACAATCATCCGATAGTTCCGGGGGGCGGAAGGAGTGCTTTTCCCTTTATCCACCTCCAATACTCCCATCATGCGCTTTGACAGGTCATACCGGGTTTCGATGCGGAACAGCGCCTCTTCCGGCTGGCGGAGAATCTCAAAGTGATAGCCTTCGGGAACCGGCATCGTATGCACGTCCTTGTTCCTCTCCAGATGGATGCGTCCGGTCACTTCCGTCCCTTCCGGGCTATCAACCAGTATGTCAAAATAACTTGCCAGCACCTTTTCCTGAGCCGCGTACAGACCTGCGGGCAACAGACAAAGCAGGCAAATCAAACTTGTTCCAAAAAGCAAATGTATTCTTTTCATGGTGTCAGCCATTCTACAGCCCTCAGTCAATCTTTTTTACTCGGAAACCGGTCACCTGCACATGGTTTTCCAGCAGACGGAGGCCGAAGTTTCCGTCACACTGGCCTTCCTTCACGGCATAGCGGAAAAGTTCTTCCCCGTCCACGCTATACGTCGTAACCCCTTCCTCCACACGGATGCGGATATTCATCCAGCGGTTGGGCTTCAGCAGGTGGGCTTCGTCGGTATACTCCTTAATGACGGGACGGGTCACATCATCCTTCGTATCCATGCCCCGTCCGAAATATTCGCGGAAACGGGTCGTTGAGTTATGGTTCCCCCCATAGCCCACATACATCAGCGTGAGCGACTTGTACCGCTGGAAGATTCCCATCCTCCATCCTGCCCGCGCATAAAGGTCGCCGGGATGCAGAGGGTCGTTGGCTCCCCAGAAACAATTCAGGTCACTCAGCCGGTCGCAAGCCCCTCCCTGCATCAGCACACACACACGATACGCAATCTCGTAATGCCCGGTCAGACGGGGCGCGTACCACAAGGTCACCCCTTTCGGCGAAACGATGTCCAGCGTATCGCCCGCCACCTCAATGCTCATCTGCCCGGAATGATCCTCAGCTTTCCAATACTTCAGCGAAACCTGCTGCGCATGAAGGCACGCCGCCGGGCAGCACAACGCCAGAACTCCCGCAAGATTTCTTATCAGATTCTTTTTCATCCCCATGACTTTTACTTGCTACCCCTGCAACTCTTCGCACTCCTTCATCCACAAAGCCGCACTCGCATCGCTCGGCATACGCCAGTCGCCGCGGGGGCTGAGCGACACGGAACCCACCTTCGGGCCGTCGGGCAGGCACGAACGCTTGAACTGCTGAGAGAAGAAGCGTCGGAAGAAGATGGTCAGCCATTTCTTGATGGTTGTACTGTCGTATGTGTTTCGGAAAGCAATCTCGGCCAGGTAATAGATCTTTGCCGGACGCGCGCCGAAACGGAGGAAATGATACAGGAAGAAGTCATGCAGTTCATACGGCCCTACCAGGTCTTCGGTCTTCTGCCTGATGTTTCCGTTCTCGTCCGCCGGAATCAGTTCCGGACTGATGGGCGTGTCGATGATGTCGAGCAGGGTGTTGCGCGAAAGCGTGTCCACGCCGGTCTGCGCCACCCATCCCACCAGGTAGCGCACCAGCGTCTTGGGGATGCTGGCGTTCACCCCGTACATCGACATGTGGTCGCCGTTGTAGGTGGCCCATCCGAGAGCCAGCTCCGAAAGGTCGCCCGTACCGATAACCAGCGCCCCGATCTTGTTCGCATAGTCCATCAGCACCTGCGTGCGTTCGCGCGCCTGGCCGTTTTCGTAGGTCACGTCGTGCACCGACATGTCTTGCCCGATATCCTGGAAATGCTGGATGCAGGCATCCTTGATGCTTATCTCCTTTGCCGTGACCTGCAGCGAAGCCATCAGCGAAAGCGCATTGTTATAGGTGCGGTCGGTTGTTCCGAATCCCGGCATCGTGATGCCCGTAATCCCTTTGCGCGGCAAGCCCAGCTTGTCGAAGGTTTTCACGCACACCAGCAAGGCCAGCGTAGAATCCAGTCCGCCGGAAATGCCCACCACCACGTTCTTGCAGCCGGTATGCACCAGACGCTTGGCAAGGCCTGCCACCTGTATGGAGAATATTTCCTCGCAGCGCTCGTCAAGCTGCCTGCTCCCCGACGGAACAAACGGATGCGGGTCGACGCTCCGGCTCAATGTCAGCTCGCGCGAAGCCACCAGTTCGGCCGACACCCTCAGAGGCTGGCCGGAAGCGTTTGCCCGGACACTGGCGGCGAAAGTGGTGTTTACCAGACGCTCCCCGCGCAGACGCTCCACATCAATCTCGCTCACCACCAGCTGCTCCTCGAACGAGAAACGCTCGGAAGCCGCCAGCAGGTTGCCGTTTTCATAAATCAGACCGTTTCCGGCAAACACCACATCGGTTGTAGACTCTCCGAAACCCGAAGAGGCAAACACATATCCCGCCAGGCATCGCGCCGACTGCTGGGCGAGCAAAGAGCGGAGATAAGCGTGCTTGCTGATATTCTCCGTATCGGCCGACAGGTTGAAGATGATCTCGGCTCCCTTCAGAGCCAGTCCGGAACTGGGCGGTATGGGCGCCCATATATCCTCGCAAATCTCCACGCCGAAGCATGTGTCGGACGTGTCGAAAAGAATGTTCGCGGTGAGCGGAACAAGCTGGCCGCACAGACGGACCGTCGCATTGTCCGGAAGCGTGGAAGCAGAGGCAAACCATCGCTGCTCGTAAAACTCTTTATAGTTGGGAAGATAAGTCTTCGGAACCACACCCAGTATCTTGCCCTTCTGAAACACCACGGCACAGTTCATAAGCACCGGCCCGGCCGTTACGGGCATGCCGACAATGGAAATGATGTCGAGCTGGCGCGTGTTGTTCATCACCTGCATCAGAGCGAACTCAGCCTGCTCGAGCAGCAGGGACTGGGCAAACAGATCGGCGCACGAGTAGCCCGTCAGCGAAAGTTCCGGAAACACCACAATCTGCACGCCCTTGCCGTCGGCAATCACGATCTGCTTCTCTATTTCCTGCGCATTGAACTTGCAGTCAGCAACCTTTACAGAGGGAACGGCTGCCGCAACCTTTACAAAACCATATTTCATATCTACATCTTTTAATGCACAAAAATAAGCAATATTCAGACAACAGGAGCAAAGTTCGCCCTTTTTTCGTCCGCCCGAAGGCGCCCGCATGCAAAGACAAATGATGCCGTCTGATTCCGGCAAAAAAATGACCCGTCATCTTCATCAGTCTTTCCCATCATCCTCATCAAAACAAGCCGTCATCTTCATCAAGATTACACGTCATTTTCAACACCTCCTCCAGCCATGTCCGGCAAAGGAAGAAAGCAAGAAAGAAAGTAAAAAAATCAAAAAAAACAGGCAAGGCTTTGCCAATATAAAAAATCTTTATACATTTGCCATCGAATTAGAATTGTAACAATTACATAATTGAAAGAAGAGATGAACGTTTACGAATACCTGCTTAATTACAATATCAAGCCATCCGTACAACGCATTGCAATTATGGACTATTTGCTCAAGCATGAAACGCATCCGTGTATCGATGAGATTTATATGGCACTGTGCAAAGAGATTCCGACTCTTTCAAAGACTACGGTCTACAACACCCTGAAGCTGTTTGTAGAACACGGAGCCGCAAAGATGCTGACGATTGACGAGCGCAATGCCTGCTTTGACGGAAACACAAGCCTGCACGCACACTTCCTGTGCAGAAGCTGCGGAAAGATTTTCGACATGCCGCTGAAAGAAGAGCTCACCGACACAGACAAGCTGGGCGAAGAAGGGTATGTGGTTGAAGAAGTCCACTACTACTACAAAGGAATCTGTCCGGAATGCGCGAAACAGAAGAGCAAGAAAAACTGATTTTGAGTTTTAACTAACTGCAATATAAACTAATAACTTAAACTTTTAGACGTATGAAAAAATTTATCTGTACTGTATGTGGTTACATCTACGAAGGTGAAACAGCTCCTGAAAAGTGTCCGCTCTGCAAGGCTCCGGCATCTAAGTTCAAGGAAATGGAAGAAACCGCCGGCGGACTGACTTTCGCTGACGAACATGTCATCGGCGTTGCCAAAGGCTGCGATGAAGAAATGATCAAGGACCTGAACAACCACTTCATGGGCGAATGCACTGAAGTAGGAATGTATCTGGCCATGAGCCGTCAGGCCGACCGCGAAGGCTATCCCGAAATTGCTGAAGCTTTCAAACGCTATGCTTGGGAAGAAGCTGAACACGCTTCAAAATTCGCCGAACTGCTGGGCGACTGCGTATGGGACACCAAAACCAACCTGGAAAAGCGCATGAACGCTGAATGCGGAGCTTGCGAAGACAAGAAGCGTATCGCTACCCGCGCAAAACAGCTGAATCTGGATGCTATCCACGATACGGTTCACGAAATGGCTAAAGACGAAGCTCGCCACGGCAAAGGCTTCGAAGGTCTGTACAACAGATATTTCAAGAAATAATCACTGTCTGCCAGACATCTGAAAAAAACGCAGGCTGACGCTGAAAACAAACCGATGTGCATACGTCGGGAAGAAGCGCCGGCCTGCGTTTCGCTTTTTCTGCAATCGCCGCCTTCCTTATTTCTTTCTGCGGAACACCAGCCGGTAAACGGTGAGAACCAGATCGACGGCCACAACCAGCCCCCATATTACGAACGCCACGGTAAGCACCGTATTTTCCGGATTCCACAGCATATAGATGCAAGCCAGCGCACACAGATCAACCAATCCGCCCAAAACGCTGGAGCGTGAAAACAGTCCTCTTGCCATAATCATTTTCTTTTTTCAGTTATACAACACATTTCAGCAGGCAAAAGTAATGATATTCTCACAAAGAAAAAACAGGATGCGTCAGCGTACTTCCCAATACTTGTCACAGAAGTTCAGATAATCCGGTTCGGGGCGCGTTCCAAACAGCAGGGCATAGAAAGAAGTGCCGCTCAGTTTTGCCTTGCGCACCGACTCCAGAAGCGCATCATCGGCGGGAGGAAGCTCAAAGTCGGAGATAAGCACCACGTCCGAACGCTTCCATCCCTGGTTGCGAAGCATCACCAACGCCTCGCCGACGGCCGGACGTATATCCGTACCTCCGTCAAAGCTGTGCGCAAGAAACTCGGCCAGCATCGGAAGGTCGGTTCTGAAATCGCGCACCAGCAGGGTCCGCACTTCTTCGGCAAAATTGATGACATAGCATCTTCTGTGTGTCTTTTCCACAAGCCGGGCAATGGCAAGCACCGCCGACTTGGCAAGCATCTCTCTCCGTCCCCCCATCGAACCGGAGGTGTCGACACAAACGATAAAAGGCCCTTGCCCGCTCACGGGGTGACGCTCCGAACGGCTCGAACTGTCAACGGCCACCGAACGGCTATCGAACACCTGCAGGCGCTTTTCCACATATTTCCGGAGAAAGACCGGATGGAGCTTCTCGTCCGACAGGCAGCAATATTCTGCCGGAAGCAGGCTGTTCAGGTTATCCCCCACGGTTATTCCTTCAATATCGCTCTGCACGGCATGGCGCACCAGGCTTTCTTTCGATATGCCCGAGAGCGAATCAAACGACATGCGCTCCCCCGCACTCCGCTTTCCAAGCACACGGACCAGCTCGCGGATAGAGGCATTCTTTTCCATCTGCCGCTCGTAAGGAAATATCCTGCGGTAAAGTTCGGGATGATTCAGCATCAGCCACTTGATCCGGGAACCCGGCTGGCTGGCCTCGGTCTTCAGCCCGAAACGCTTGTCGAGCAGGATAAAGCCCCGGCAAAGCTCGTCGATGTGGTGATACTGGTAGTCGTATTCCTTGGCGTTCAGCAGACGATGCCACTTGTCCAGAAAACTCTCCTGCAATTCCTTCCGCTCTTTTCCTGCCTGAGGAAGCATCTCCATCCGCCCGATATAATAGTCTATATCCAGTTCAAACAGCGGATAACGCTTTGCAAATGCCGGCTTCATCCGCTTCATGAAATCCAGCATGGCGGAAGGAGAAAGCGGCTCGCTCTCATAAAACACCTCCCACTCGGGAGTATAGCGCGAGTAGAACTCCTGCAAGGAAGGCGATGTCTTCTGATAATAATCCCACACATACGCTTCCAGCTCGCGCGGAAACACGGTCTGCTCGCGCAAGCAGTCCTCAAGCTTCGCATAGCACTCAGCGCGAAGACGCTCCAAATAGACCGCCTTCAGGTCTTTCAGACGGATATTCCTGATTCTCTTTACGGTAGGCATGCTTCAACTCTTCAAACTCGTTGCGGTAGCGGCCGGCTGCTCCCTGCTGGGCCTGCAACATCCGCACCATCTTTTCTTTTTCTTTTGCGGAAAGGAAAAGGTGCTCCTGGCAATACTGCTGCTCCGCATCCAGCAGGTCCCGGCAGCCGCCTTCCACATTCGAAAGCATCCGGTCCAGATGAATGAACTTTTCCTCTACAGCCTTTTCTGAAATCCCTCCGCTTACGGGGACCGCATCGCCTCCCGGCACACACAACAAAGGATATTCGTAGTCATTGACAAGCACCGACCGGCATCCCCTGCGCAAAGAATAAATCTTCGACTGGGGAACTTTATTCCGCATCGAGGGATCGTATTTCTTCAGTATATAGCAGTTCGTTTTATACTTGTCCTTATGCATATAGAACAGCCTGCCCCTGTCGTTCAGATTCTGATAATCATCGGCAAACAGCAGCAGACGCCCGGGAATGCGCGCTTTCTCTATCTGGTAATAAAAATTGTCGACCAGCTGAAGAGCCGGATCACGGCTTTCATTCAAACCGGAAACGGAAGCCAGCTCACTTTTCAGATTCTCCAGTTCACGGCCCACACTCGCAAGATTCAGCATGTATCCCTCCATGCTTTTCCTCACCGAAGCCATCACCGCCTCCGCAGCCCAGTCAATCTGGTCCGGCTCGCCCCAAAGGCAATGCGCCAGCAGCAGGCAGTCGGACAAACGGACCGTATCCGATCCGTTCAGAAAGGCAGAAGCCCGCATCAGCCTGACCAGCTTTTTCCACCGCCGGTCGGACACATACAGATAAGGCACTCCCGACGCATCATTCTCGATACGTCCGTTGTATTCTTCGATCTGCTCGCGCAGCAGATGGATAACCTCCAATACAGAATAATGTACCTTTATCTCCGAAATGCGCCGCTGCCATTCCGCATATTCTTCCCTGTCTACCGGCAGATCCTCCGGAACAACCGGCTCGCTCTCGTCCGAAGAAAGAACCATCCGGTCGAAGTCGGACACGTCTTCCACCCCTCCCACAAGCAGACGGATCAGGAAACGGTCATACAACGCCTCCAGTCCCTGCCCCTGTGCCGGAAGTTCATTCGAAGCCGCTATCAGTCCCTTCAATGGAATGCGGAGCAGATTGTTTCCGTTACGGTAGACTTTCTCGTTAATGACTGTCAGCAAAGCGTTCTGAATGGCAGGTCCTGCTTTCCATATTTCATCAAGAAACACCACATCAGCCGTCGGAAGATAGCCCTCTGTTACCCGCTCATACTTGTCCAGATCCTTCAGCCTGGAGATAGACACCGGACCGAAAATCTCGTCGGGAGTACTGAAACGGGACATCAGGTATTCAAAAGCCGCGCCATGACGGAAAGCCAGTTTAAGCCGGCGCGCCACCATACTCTTCGCCACGCCCGGAGGACCGAACAGAAAGATGCTCTCGCCCGCCATAGCCGACAAGAAAGACAAGGCTATGACATGCTCTTTTCCATACACCCGCTCATTCAATACTTCCAGCAATTGCCGGACACGAACTCTCAACGTTTCCATTTGACATAAATTGAAGGAGTCATCTTCTTTTGATGGAGCAGGACACTGCACGTCTGAAGCACCACAGACAGGATAATCAGTCCCAGTCCGAAATAAAAGCTCGCGCCCAGATCTTTTGCTTCATGAAAAATAATCATAGCCCCGATGATGCTATAGATAGGCTCCAGATTGTAGCTCAAATTGACCGTAAAGGCCGAAACCTTCTTCAGCACCTGAATCTGCAGGATGTAAAGCACAACCGTACAGACGGATGCAAGACAAAACAGATAAACGAAATCCTTCATCTCGGGCACAATCGTCCCTACCGGGAAATAATGCAGATAGAAGGGCAACACGCACGATATGCCGACAAATCCGCCTGCCATCTCATAAAGCAGCATGGTGCTCGAGGTATATCCCACCGAAACCTTCTTGTTGACAATGGTGAACAAAGAGGCCAAAGCGGATGAAACCACTCCCATGCAGATGCCCAAGCGGTAGCGCGTATCAAAATGAAATATCAGCACAATTCCCATCACCGCAACCAGGCTGAACAGAATCTCGCGCACAGATATGCGGTGGCGGTTGATTGCCGGCTCGAACAAGGCCGTAAAAATGCTCATAAGCGAAAGGCATACCACGCCGATAGAAACATTCGAGGCCTTGATGCTCCCGTAAAAGAAAAGCCAGTGCGCCGAAAGCAGCAGCCCCACACCGCCTATCTTCAGAACATCGCGGAGCGTCACCTTGCGAAGCTTCTTCCACACGGCAAGCAAAACCGCAAACATCAGCGAGGCAAGCATCATCCGATACCACACGAGCAGCGCCTCGTTCAAAGTGATCAGCCTTCCGAATATTCCCGTTCCTCCGGCTATCAGAATAGAAAGATGAAGTTTGACAAAAGCTTCTTTCATACCCTAACACAGTTTAAACTAAAGGGCTGCACCAAATACAGATTGATACAGCCCTTTTTCTATCAAATGATAAGTCTAATTCTAAAATCGAGCGGCATTAGAGCGGCATGTTGCCGTGCTTCTTCGGCGGATTGCTCTGGCTCTTGTTCTGAGTCATCTCCAAAGCCTGAATCAGCTTGAAGCGTGTATCCTTCGGAAGAATGATTTCGTCGATATATCCCTGTTCAGCCGCACGGTACGGGTTAGAGAACTTTTCCTTATAGTCTTCGATGGCCTGTGCCTTTTCCTCGGGCGTCGCCTTGCGGTAAAGAATGTTCACGGCACCGTCTGCACCCATCACGGCAATTTCTGCCGTAGGATATGAGAAGTTCACATCCGCACCGATCGGCTTGCTGTTCATCACGATATAGGCGCCGCCATAGGCCTTGCGCGTAATCACTGTGATTTTAGGCACGGTTGCCTCGGCATAGGCATAGACAATCTTCGCACCATGACGGATGATTCCGTTGTGCTCCTGCGCACATCCCGGAAGGAAGCCCGGAACATCCTCGAACGTAACGATAGGAATATTGAAACAGTCGCAGAAGCGGATGAAACGTGAAGCCTTGTCAGAAGCGTCGATATCGAGCACACCTGCCAGATAAGCCGGCTGATTGGCTACAATACCTACTGAACGTCCGCCCAGACGTGCAAATCCCACCACAATGTTCTTTGCAAAATGCGGCATCACCTCGAAGAAATACTGGTTATCTACAACCGGCTCGATGATGTTCTTGATGTCATACGGCATATTCGGATCGTCCGGAATGACAGACATCAGCGATTCGTCGGCACGGCGGACATCATCTGTGCATGGAACCATCGGCGCATCTTCCATGTTGTTTGAAGGAAGGAAGCTAAGCAGTTCGCGGATGCTCATCAGAGTTTCCTCTTCCGTATCGCAAAGAAAATGAGTCACGCCGCTTTTGCTGCTGTGCGTATAGGCACCGCCCAGTTCCTCTTTGTCGACTTCTTCGTGTGTCACGGCCTTTACCACATCCGGACCGGTAATGAACATGTGGCTCTTTTCCTTCACCATGAAAATGAAGTCGGTCAGGGCCGGAGAATAACATGCGCCTCCCGCACACGGTCCGAGAATGGCCGAAATCTGCGGAATGACACCCGAGGCAATGGTGTTCTGATAGAAAATGGAAGCATATCCGGAAATGCTGCCGACGCCTTCCTGAATGCGTGCGCCTCCCGAATCGTTCAGAGCGATGACCGGAGCGCCGTTCTTCAAGGCCAGTTCCTGCACCTTCACAATCTTTTTTGCACCGGTTGTGCTCAGCGTGCCGCCGAATACGGTGAAATCATATGCATACACATACACCAGCCGCCCGTCGATTTTTCCATAGCCGCAAACGATGCCGTCACCGGGAATGTGCTTCTTATCCATTCCGAAATCAGAACAGTGATGAACTACGAATTTGTCTATTTCATTGAAAGTGCCCTTGTCGAGCAACATGTCAATCCGTTCACGTGCGGTCATGTGACCGTTTGCGTGCTGTTTTTCCACACGCTCCACACCGCCGCCTTGCGAAGCCAGCTTGTCAAGCTCCTCAAATTTCTTATATTGTTCTTCTGCTGTCATAATTATTCTTCGTCTTTATTTATCACATCCAGAGTCATGATCACCTGGTTGCTGTTTACTGAATCACCTTCATTCACCAAGATTTCCTTCACCGTACATTCGCTGTTCACCTTGTAGTTGCTCTGCATTTTCATGGCTTCGATTACAGCTACGATGTCGCCCGCTTCCAGACGGTCGCCCACCTTTACGGGGATCTTGACCACTTTTCCCGGCATGGGCGAAACAATCTTGTCCTGCTGTTTTTCTTCGCCACCTTTGCGCATACGCAAATACTTGGCTTGAGAATCGATAATGTCGATGTTATACGACTGATAATGGGCATTGACGGTATAACTCTTTCCGCCGTCCTTGCGTATAAGTTCGGCATTATACGATTTGCCGTTATGAAGGATAGAGCAGCTTCCGTTCTCAGCCATCACAATGTCTACATCGTAAGGAACGCCGTCGATTGTAAGCTGTACCTTGTTTCCTTCCTTGTTGACCAATGACACATCAGCCACTCTGTCACCTATATGTATTTCCATAATTTCCTGCTTTATTTAGATTCTCAATACACCCTTCTTCAAGCCAAACTCACGCCAGCGGCTGATCGGACGGTTGTCCGTAGAAGCCGTCTTGTTTTCTTCGAGGTTCATCAAATAATCGATGTAGGCCGCAATCATCGCGATGTTTTCAGTTTCCTCCTCCTTCTTGTTAGCCCACTTGCGGAGTATATCCTGATGCTTGGGTATAAACAGCGTATCATAACGGCCTTCCACAAAATCAGGCACGTTCATGATATGGCGGAGGTATCCGATATTGGTTTTCAATCCTGTGATCTTGTATTCATAAAGCACACGGCGCATCCGCTCGATGGCGAACTGGCGGGTTGTGGCCCACACAATCAGCTTGCCGATCATCGGATCATAATAAATAGGGATTTCGTAGCTCTCATACACATAGCTGTCGATGCGCACGCCGATGCCGTTCGGTTCAATCAGCTGACGGATAACGCCCGGCGAAGGCATGAAGTTATTTTCCGAGTCTTCGGCGCAGATGCGGCATTCGATCGCATGTCCGCGCTGCACCAGCTCTTCCTGCTTAAGATGAAGCGGCTCGTTGTTGGCAATGCGGAGCTGCTCTTTCACCAAATCCACGCCAAGCACTTCTTCCGTAATCGGGTGCTCCACCTGCAAACGAGTGTTCATTTCAAGAAAATAAAAGTTGCGGTGCTTGTCGACGAGGAATTCGATTGTGCCTGCTCCCTTGTAATGTACGGCTTTGGCGGCCGCCACGGCAGCCTCTCCCATCTTCTGTCGCAGTTCGGGAGTTACAAAAGGCGAAGGAGTTTCTTCAACTATTTTCTGATTGCGCCGCTGAATGGAGCATTCGCGCTCGTAAAGATGGATTGCGTTTCCAAAGTTGTCCCCCAAGATCTGGAA
Source organism: Bacteroides gallinaceum (assembly GCF_030373775.1). Classification (NCBI taxonomy): domain Bacteria; kingdom Pseudomonadati; phylum Bacteroidota; class Bacteroidia; order Bacteroidales; family Bacteroidaceae; genus Bacteroides; species Bacteroides gallinaceum. The sequence goes on from NZ_JAUDEN010000002.1 coordinate 143,786, forward strand.
CTCGATATGGTGCGGCTCTTCTACAAACTTTTCCAGATAAACAGTATCGTCACCGAACGATGACATGGATTCCGAACGGGCCGTATTGTATGCCTCTTCCACTTCGTCCTCACTGTGAATCAGACGCATGCCTTTTCCGCCTCCTCCCATGGAAGCCTTCAGCATTACGGGATAGCCGATGCGGTTGCAGATTTCTTTCGCCTCTTCAACGCTCTGCAAAGGCTGCTCTGTGCCGGGAACCACCGGAACGCCTGCAGCAATCATGTGCTTGCGGGCAGAAATCTTGTCCCCCATCGCATCCATCGTTTCCGGATCCGGACCAATGAAGATGATGCCTTCCTGACGGCAGCGGCGGGCGAACTCTGAATTTTCCGACAGAAATCCATACCCCGGATGGATGGCGTCCACTCCATGACGCTTGGCCGCCATGATAATCTTGTCGATGTTCAAGTAACTTTCGCGAGATGCCGCCGGGCCTATCAGACAGGCTTCATCCGCATAAAGTACGTGGCGGGCTGTCCTGTCGGCCTCAGAGAAAACTGCAACGGTGCGGATGCCCATTTCGCGGCACGAACGCATCACACGCACAGCTATTTCACCACGATTAGCGATCAATACTTTGTGTATCATGCTTTATGTTTTAGTTATTACTTCCGTTTGACAATCCGGCACGAACTCTTCGGCCGGACAAAGCCGCTTGCGCCAGACAAATCGGCACAGCAACCTTAAATCTGTGCAAAAATAACAAAAAAAGAAACATCAGTCCAAAGAACGGCCTTTTTTTTGCCGAAAGGGATGTTTTTATCTCCAAAAACACGAAGAAAACCGACAGAAGGAAAAGCATATACAGGAAACGCAAACTCCAGTTTGCAAACAACGGCAGCAACCGGCAGACAAAATGACCGCTCATCTTGCTCAAGACGGGCGGTCATTTTCGGCAATACGGGCGGTCATCTTGCCCATTATGCAGGGCAAATCCGTCACTTGGTTCTTTTCACGGTGTGAATCACCTTTCCCTCCTTATCTATCATGTGCAGACAGAGTTCTTTCTTGTCGAGCGTAATGAGCGAAAAGCCGGAAGCATCGCTGCAGAACTGTGTCCCTTCGACAGGCTTCACCTTGCGGCTCAGCGATCCCGAAGTATTCACCACATAGTCGATTCCGCTTCCCGGCTTGCGGATATGCTGGAAGTTATGGATATGCCCGCAAAGATACATATCGACATTTTTATGCCTGCGGAGAACCGAATCAACGCGCTTCTGCATATCCGTCCGTTCCGAATCATTCTTGTCCGTATCCGCATAAATGGGATGGTGGCCTACCACAAGCACCCAGTCCTCCTTTGCAGCCGTAAGCACCGAATCAAGCCAGGCCAACTGTTTGTCGACGTCCTGCAGATGCGCGTCCGGATATTTTTCCGTGTCTTTACGGTATTTGTCAAGCAAGGGAGGGGTGTCAATCATCACCAGGCGCAATGTCGCTCCATCCTCCTCCATCGTTTTCGTATAATAACGCCCGGCTATCTGCCAGCGTGCACTTACACCTGCATAGTCAAGCACGGCCTGCGTATTTCCCCGGTACTCGTGATTTCCAAGAATCGGATACCAAGGCAACATCAGATCCGGGTGGCTGTAAATAAGCTCGTAGTTGGTCATCCAGAGAGGATCGTCCACACTGCGCACACCTTCAAAATGATGCACATCACCGGCGGCAACCACAAACTCGATGTCTATGGTTTCAGCCATTTTCCCCATAAGCTCTGCTATCGGTTTCTGGTCATAATATCCGTTACGCCCCAAATCGTTTGCCAAATAGAAATTCAAAGGCTTTTCAAGCGGTTTCCAGTCGGCCGGTGTCTGTGCGAAAGCGGAAAACGCAAACAAAGCCACTCCCAAAGTGCTTAAAGTTCTTTTCAATGAAATCATACTAAAAACTGTTTTAAATGTTATTTTCGTTTTGTCATGGCAAAGTTGGGTCCGAAAACTGAAATAAATATGAAAAAATCCCAGCCGCCACGAAAAAACAATTAAAAAAGCCCGGATGCTTTTATCAATAGATCCGGGCTTCCAAAGAAATGAATGTATATCAGCTGTGTCTCAAAAAGAGCCTGAATTTATTCGCCGTAAGCACCATAATGGCTTTGAACCGCCGGAGAAGTGTAGTTTTCTCCGTTAATGGTCAGACCAGTCGTGCCGAAAAGCGGAGTTGCAAATGATTCGGAAGCGCCAGCCGCACCGTTCAAAGCCGGAGAACCTGCTTTCAGATGGAAATCCCATGCGCTATCGTATACATAGCCGGTCAATGCCACGGCATTGATGTCGAAGTTCACGAACTGAGGGTCTTTCAAGTCTTTTTCTTTGGCAATGACACTATGCACATCAACCACTCCCGTGTTATAGTCTTCGTGGTCGTAGTTATATCCCTGCCAAGCGTATGCCACACCGCTTTCGTCCTCACCGTCATATATGATGTCACTCTGCTGATTGCCCGAAGCGTAGAAATTGTAGTCAATTACGGATTTGTTATCATATCCTTCTTCCGGATTGTTCGGAATATCAAAGCTCGGAGTCATGGCGCGGAACTTGCAGTTCACCATCAAGTTGTTGAACACATTGGCAAGCGCGTTCTTTTCCACATACACGCAACCGCCTTTTTCTCCGTCACGTCTCCATCCGGCATTGATGATGGTGTTGTTGTATGCCTGAATCAACGCCTGACCACGGTTTCCGCCCTGACCGGAGCTCGACAACTTCAAGCCGTTGGTATTCGGGCTGAACATCACGTTTCCAGCCACGTCAACCTTGCATCCGGCCTTCACGTTCACAGCCTCAGCGCCATCGTATCCGTTGGCGGCAAACAAGTTGTTGGCTATGATGCCCTCACCGCCCATCATGTAGATACCATCCGACCAGCCGTTACGCAGAACGGAGTTGATGATGACATACTTGCCGTTAATGTTGTTGGTAGTAATCTGCGGATAAGCATCGTCACCGGCCGTATAAACACCGTTTGTCGCGGCAGGAGAACCTTCCACAACCTGACCTCCCGTATACTCAATGATGGTATGGTCAATCAGCATTTCGCCGCAAGTCTCGGAAGCAACGATACCGCCCCACAAGCCAGCAAAGATGTTTTCCTCAGTCCGTTCCTCTTCGGAAACAGAGAACAGAACGGGTTTCTCCGCCGTACCCTCACAATACAGGTTTCCGTTTACCGTAAATTCAATGGCCGCATGGTTGGCTCCTACGCCTTTGGAACTAGCGATAATCTGCGCGCCTTCCTTGATAACCAAAGTCTTTCCTTCGGGAACCACATAATGGTCCGTCAAGTTGACCACCGTATCAGCAGGCCAAACCACCGTATTGGTATTGTTCCACTGATCTGCCAAACTGGTTGATTCTCCGGGCTGTTCACCTTCCGGATCTTTAGGCGGAGTCTGCGGTTCATTTTCATCGTCACTACAAGCAGCAAAGAATGACAAAGCCATCAAAGCCGCACCCATGAATAAATACTTCTTGAAATTCATAATTTGAAAAATTAAGATGTTAGTCAATATGTCGTTCAGTTTGTTTTTCCTTAAAGTTTATATCTCACACCCAGCATGATGGTCTGTCCATGCCATTCCTTGCGCTCGATTACATTGCCTTTATGCCGTTCATAATTGAGCCCTTCCGTGCTGGGACCTTTCTGGACATATCTCAGCAAGGGCACATCCAGCAGATTGGAAGCCTTTGCAAAGATGCTCACTCCTTTCTTGAAGCTCTTCTCCACGGAAGCGTCCAGCTGGAAATATCCGTCCTCCCAAATATCGTTATCGTACCAGTTGGAAATGTCGCTCAGACGTTTTCCGGTATAGCTTCCGGCAAGCTGGCCTTCCCACCCGCGCTTGGCATCCTTGAACAGGAGAGAAAGGTTGGCCACATGCGCAGCCTGTCCGAACAAAGGCCGGGACTGCTTTCTTGTCTTGACCTCAGAGCCGTCCATATAACGTTTGTCTGTAGTAATCTTGGAATGCGTATAAGTATAGTTAGCCTTGATGCCGAACCAGTTGAAATACTTCATAACATCCACCTCCACACCCATGTTCGTGGCATCGCCCAAGTTCATCGGCTGGTAATAAGTGTCCTGCCCGGAGCTTACCAGACTGAGACTGTATTCAATCGGATTCTGGATATGCTTGTAGAACAAACCGACCATAAACTGTTCGGACGATTTCGGAAAGAACTCATACCGCAAATCCACATTGTCGGCCACGGTATGCTTCAAGTCCGGATTACCTTTTTCCTTATAATCCTCGTTGATAATACTGTAAGGCACGATTTCGAAAAAGCTCGGACGGTTGATGGCACGGGCATACGAGAAGCGCAGGTTCGCGTTCTCATGCACGTTGTATTTCGCATGGAAGCTGGGCAACACGTCCGTATACTTCTGGCTGCCTTCCGGATCCACATCACGCGGGAACTTCAACACATACCCCTGATTGGTATGCTCCACTCGTACGCCTGCAATCAGCTCCCACTTCGGGAACGTATACTTCACCATACCGTAGCCGACCCCTATCTTCTCCGAAGCGTCATAGTTCAACGGATCTCCAATGTTGCCATATCCGCGCATGGCCGGCGTAAACACGATTTCATCGAAATTATACCAGTCTTCATTGATATATTGCGGATCTCTACCCGTACCTGAATCGAAAGTATACTCATTGAAGAAGCTGTCGCGCTTCTTATCACGGTACATGCCTCCGACAGAGAAGTCGAAAAACGATTCATCCTTCAAACTCCATTTGTAGCTCAAATCCACATAGCCCGCCTTGTCCTTGTCCGAATTGTGCTCCCAACGGCGGGTGGCGGCTCCGGAAGTCTGGACATGAGATCCCTGCATGAATATCTCCGCATTGTCGGGAGTTTCGCTGTATGCCTTGGAAATTACCGCCGACCAGTTCAGTTTCAGCCTGCCGTCTTCAAGGAACTGATGTTCGCCTTTCAGTGTCGAGTTGATGATGTACTGACGATTCCACTTCATACGTACGGCACGCTCCTTGTCATCCTCCCCGTCACGTACCTCTGCCTCGCGCATATCCATATAGCCGTTATACCATGTCAGCTTGTGATTTCCGTTGATATGATAGTCCAGTTTGGCATGTGCGCCGATACGGGTCTGCTGGGACGAATAGTTACGGTATTCGATACCGTTATGAGTCACACCCGGCTGATAATAGAGCTGGCTTTCTTTTCCTCTATAGGTATTCAGATAACTTCCGGCAAGCATCACTCCCAGCTTGTTCCCGAAAAAGCGGTCGCCATAAGACAGACTGGCGGTCAGGTCGGGAAGCGGCTTCTTCCATTTCATGCGCAGATTGGAGGAAGTGAAATTGTCCTGTGTTACTTTATAATCCTCCGGCTTCCCCATCGCTTCGTAGGGCGACTTTTTCACTATCTCCCCGTAGTTGAACGACTGGAAGTCACGACCGAAATACATCGCGTTATAACCCGTCGAAATACTTGCCGTAAACTGACGTTCAGCCGGCGCATCCTTCATCACCAGATTGACCGCACCGCCAATGCCGTCGCCTTCCATATTGGCAGTCAGCGACTTCGTTACCTCCAGACGGTCAAGCATCTCCGAAGGGAAGATATCGAGCGGAACAAACCGGTTTTTATTGTCCGGGCTCGGAATCTTCACTCCGTTTACCAATGTATAATTATAGCGCTTGTCCATGCCTCGGAGGATGGCATACTGACCTTCGCCGCTGCTGTTGCGTTCGATCGTCACTCCCGACATACGCTGGATGACATTGGCTACGGTGATATCCGGCGAAAGCTCGATTGCCTTTGCGCTCATCACGTTCACCACGTTCATCGCCTTGCGCTCAATGGCACGTGCGCCGGCCTCTGTCCGGCCCGGATTGGAAGCCACCACCGTCACTTCGCCCAAAGCCACCTCATCCGTATTCAATGGAATCTCTATTTCTTTACTCTTTGAATCGACGGTTACTTCATAATTCTTATAACCGATATAAGAACAAACCAACGTATATTTGTTCCTGTTGACGGACAAATTGAAACTGCCGTCCAAACCCGTCACCGTCCCCTTGCCCGGTTCCTCTTTCACCATCACCGAAGCACCGATAATTTCTTCCCCGGTCCGTGCATCCTTTATTTTTCCCTTAACGACTCCGGCCTGCACGCTGGCTGATGCCAATAAAAACATCACAGCAATAAATCTAGCTTTCATTCTTTATCTTTTTATTTCGACGCAAAGGTATCAGTATGGGTTTTCAACATAATTACGCAAATGTGTCTTTTGGATTACGCCCATATTACTTTCATATTACAGCATACTTGGCTTTTACCCGCCTGAAGAAAGGCGAGAGCCGCGAAACCGCTGAGTTACCAGCATTTTCGCGGCTCTCGCCCGATTTCGACAGAAGCGCATTCCCCTCCGCCACCTTCCCGGCTTTTATGTCAGGGAAGCACAATGGATTCTATCAGTTCCATCCAATATTTTTTCACGTCCTCCCAATGATAATAAGGAGCTTTGTCAGTTTTGACAGGCAAAATGACCTCACGCTCATTCAAAAGCGCTTTCATCAGAATGTCGTCATTGTCTTTCTTGCGGTAGAACACCAGCTGCACATTGCCACACATCGGAATGATCCGATAAGTGCGGTAAGTATCAGCGATTTTCTCCCAGTCTGTTGTGGCTGTTGTCAACTGATTCATTCCCATCAGTGCGGCCAAAGGCGCCAGGTTCGTATCGTGACCGAAACGAAGCGAAACTGCATTTTTCCCCGACGCAATCACCGTATCTGCGGTTTCGATGAAATTTCGCAGCAAATTTCTTTCCAATTTATACATGCAGGCATCGCTCAACGGAGAAGGCCCCTTTTCATAATACCATTCAAAATTGTTGCGCTGCCACATGTCATAAAGCTCGTCTTCCGTAAACAAGAAGCCCAGATCCGGCTGGCTGTAGCTGCTCTGGCTGATTCCGTGAAGTTCAAACAGATCCGCCATCAGTTTTTTCGCGTCGATATTCTCCGCCACATAAACAGAATCGTTAAAAAGCTGCTTCATCAACCTCTCCGGATGAATGTAGACACTGTCGGCCGCACGGTATACCGAATCGACATTTTCCATGTGCAACGCTTCATAGAGCGGATTCTTATACTTTATATACCAGGCATCGTGTTCGCTTGTTTCAGTCGTGATGTTCAGTTTCGGGTTCAAGCCTTTCAACTCCACACAGGCTGCTGCCATCGAAAGAAAAGCGCGCGTCTTGTAAGTGGACCTTGCATCCACATGAATCCCATCTTCAAACACCTGCGGATAATTGGCATACATTCTGTCCACCAGCCTGCGATGCTGTTCAGCCCCTTTCGGAGTCAGTTCGCCATAACGCCCCTCGGCCTCCTCCGCTAACGAAACGACCATTTTCAACGCCCGTCTGCCGTCCGGTGTAAGCCGGCCTTCATCTCCTGCTTTCAGAAGCGCCTGCATCGGCTGCACGTATTTCTTTTCCTTGGTAAGATAGCGTGAACCGTGGCGCGCAAACGAAGAGATATAGAACGGTTCATATCCGGCCGGCGCCGGCGCATACTTTGTCTGCGGCTCCTGATAAGCATAATACTTTCCGGCAGCCAAAGCCGGATTCTGCCGGATTTCATCACGAGCGCTCTGCCCCGCCACTCCCAACGGGAAAACGAGCAAAGCCAAGGCCAGCAACCTTCCTTTCATCTGAATAAACTCAACCATTATCTTTGTAGTCCATAAAATTTCCGGCGAAAATAAAGCATTTCAGTCTTGCGCGGCATTCTTTCCCGGATAAAAAAGACATCCGGAATTCAAATGAAACACAAATGAAATCCGGATGTCATTGATTTGAGATGCTTCAGGCAGAAAACGAATCTCCGTTCATGCTCACCATTTCCTGAAGAATAGCCACCGCATCCTTCACTGTAGTTACATGCTGCACAACCATGCTTCGTTTTCCGTTCTGTTCCCTCAGATTGCAATACCGCGGATTCTTCGACATGTATTCGATTACCTTCCCGAAAGACCTGCTCTGGTAATAAGGACTCTCCAGGTTGCTGACAAAATAAAGAGTCATCTTGCCAGCCTTAAGAATCACCTTTTCCACGCCCAGACGCTTTGCCAGCCGCCGCAGGGGAACAATGCGGATAAGCTCTTCCCCTTCCGGAGGAATCTGTCCGAAACGGTCTACCAGCCGCACCTTGAATTCATCCACATCCTTGTCAAGCTCCAGCTTGTCCAGTTCGCGGTAAACCAGCATACGCTCGCTGCTGCTGGGAATATATTCGTTCGGGAAAAGCAGTTCCAGGTCGCTCTCCACCGTACACTCGTCAACAAACTCTTCGCCGCTGATCTTCTCTTCGCCGGCTTTGATTTCATCCGCATACAGGTCGGCAAACTCTTCGTTCTTCAGTTCCGTAACCGCTTCTGCCAGAATCTTCTGATAGGTTTCATAGCCCAAATCGGCGATAAATCCGCTCTGTTCGGCTCCCAGCATATTTCCTGCGCCACGGATATCCAGATCCTGCATGGCAATGTGAATGCCGCTTCCCAAATCGCTGAAGTTCTCAATCGCCTGAAGACGCCGTTTCGCTTCGGGGGTCAGGCTCGACAAGGGAGGAGCCAGCAAATAGCAGAATGCCTTCTTGTTGCTTCGCCCCACACGTCCGCGCATCTGATGCAGGTCGCTCAAGCCAAAGTTCTGCGCCTGATTAATAATAATGGTATTGGCATTCGGTATATCAATTCCACTTTCAATGATTGTCGTGGCAAGAAGCACGTCGTAATCATAGTTCACGAAATCAAAAATAATCTTTTCCAGTTCCTCAGGCTGCATCTGCCCATGACCGATGCACACCCTGCAGTCCGGGATGTTCCGCTGAATCATTGCCTTCAGTTCCGGAAGATTCTGAATGCGGTTGTTCACGAAAAACACCTGACCGTTGCGGCTCATCTCAAAATTAATGGCGTCAGCGATGATTCCTTCATTGAAGGTATGCACTTCGGTCTGAATCGGATAGCGGTTGGGAGGAGGAGTCTGGATAACCGAAAGGTCGCGCGCTCCCATCAGCGAAAACTGCAACGTGCGCGGAATCGGCGTGGCAGTCATGGTCAGCGTATCTACGTTCACCTTCATCTGGCGGAGCTTTTCCTTCACGCTCACCCCGAATTTCTGCTCCTCGTCGATGATCAGCAGGCCAAGATCCTTAAACTTCACACTCTTTCCGATTATTTTATGCGTTCCGATGAGTATATTGACTTTTCCGTCGGCCAGCTCCTTCAAGATGCGGCTTGTATCCTTGGCCGTACGGGCGCGGCTCAGGTATTCTACGGTGCAAGGCATGTCTTCCAGACGTTTCTTGAATGTCTGATAGTGCTGGAAAGCCAATACGGTGGTAGGCACAAGCACCGCCACCTGCTTGTTGTCGGCCACAGCCTTGAACGCTGCACGGACAGCCACTTCTGTCTTTCCGAATCCCACATCGCCGCAGACCAGACGGTCCATAGGCCGGTCACTCTCCATGTCAGCCTTTACTTCCTGAGTAGCTTTCAGCTGATCGGGCGTATCTTCATACAGGAAGCTGGCTTCCAGTTCATGCTGCAGAAAGCTGTCGGGACTGAAATGAAAACCTTTTTCCTGCTTGCGCTGGGAATAAAGCTTGATAAGGTCGCGGGCAATGTCCTTGATCTTCGTCTTTGTCCGCTCTTTCATCTTCTCCCATGCACCCGTACCCAGCTTGCTGATACGGGGCTGTTCGCCTTCCTTTCCCTTGTATTTCGAAATCTTATGCAACGAATGGATAGAAACGAACACAACATCGTCATTCTGATAAACCAGCTTGATAACCTCCTGCGTGGTGTTTCCGTTCGGCACACGCACCAGTCCCGCAAACTTCCCGATCCCGTGGTCGATATGCACCACATAATCACCCGGCTCAAACATATTCAGTTCCTTAAGCGAAAGAGCCACCTTTCCACTCCGCGCCTTGTCGCTCCGGAGGCTGTATTTATGGAAACGGTCAAAAATCTGATGGTCGGTAAAAATGCAGCAGCGCAATGTATGATCGATAAATCCTTCGTGCAACGTGCGGTCTACAGGTTCAAACGCAATCTTGTCGCCCCGCTCCTGAAAGATGTCCTTCAGACGGTCGGTCTGCTTCACGCTGTCCGAACAAATGTAAATCCGATATCCGCGCTGCAAATAATCAGTCAGCGAACCCGACACCAGATCAAAGTTCTTGTGAAAGATAGGCTGCACGGAAGTTTCAAACTTCAGCGAAGCCTGAGGCGTACCAAGTGCCTTGTGTCCGAAATCAATCCGCCTGAACTCCAACGCACGGACACAGAACTCACCTCCGTCGACAAGCTGCTTTTCAAGTTCCTTCAGCCCATCCTGCTCACCTTCATAAGCGGCCAGAGCCTGCGGAGAAAATGCCTCCTCATACACGGTCTGAATCCGCTCCTTCAGCCAGACGAAGTCCTTTACCCACAACACCGCATCCGCCGGAATGAAATCAAGAAAACAGATGTCTCCTCCAGACGCTGCAGAAAGTTCGGGCACAATGCTCACCGCATCCTTTTTTTCCTTGGAGAGCTGCGAGTCCACCTCAAACGTACGTATGCTGTCGATTTCATCTCCAAAAAAATCAACCCGGTAAGGATATTCGGACGCAAACGAATACACATCCAGGATGCTTCCTCTCAAAGCGAACTGCCCCGGCTCGTATACATAATCCACATGCTCAAAACCGTGTCCGGCCAGCTCCTCCATTATTTTCCCGGTTGCAATATGCTGCCCGACCTTAAGCGCGATCGTTTTGTCGCTCAGCACCTTCTGCGACACCACCTTTTCTGCCAGCGCATCCGGATAAGTGACCACCGTAACCGGCTCGTTCCGTTCAAACGCTCCCAGCACTTCGGTACGCAGGATTTCGTTCGCCGCATCTTTCTGGCCGTACTTGATGGCTCTGCGGTACGATGAAGGGAAAAACATAGTCTGCCCTTCCCCGTTCACCTGCACGATATCGTGATAAAAATACCCGGCTTCTTCCAGATTATCCAATACAAACACATGAACGCCCGCATTCCGCCTGGTAAAAGCGGAAGCGAACAGCGACGCGCACGAACCGTGCATCCCGTCTAAAAATATCGTTCTTATTTCTTTGTTATCCAACAATGATGCCAGCCCCGACAAATTCGGATGACCGGCATACACCTTTTGAAGTTCCGTTATACCCATTGTTCTATAGATAGATATGCAAAATTACAAAATAATTGCTATTTTTGCAGTGATTGTAAATGATAATTTTCTTATTGAAACAACTCATGTATAAGGACATCATTCAGCTTCTCGACCAAAAACGACTGAAAGAAGCTTTCGCGCAACTTGGTTCACTGGCTTCCGAAACAAACAACTGGACTCTGACATCCGAAGTGGAAACGCTGCAGAACACCTACGGATATATGCTGCAATATGCCGCTCAGGGAACAGAAGACCCGCAGCAGGGAAAGATGTATGCGCATTTGTACCGCAAAGGATATGAACTGGCAGACCGGGCGGAATTCATCAGACAGCAATCCGCCTCAAAAGGATTCTTCGCAACAAAATGCCGGACTTTCAAACAGACGGCAGTCCATTCGTTCCAGGAAATCGGAATGACACTGGAAACCAATGCGGAAGATTTGAGCGTCACTCCGCTGATGCTCGCTGAAAACGCAGACAAAAACAGCGAACTGAAAAAGCTTTACAAGCAAAAGGAAAAGGCTACAGACGAACTCTTCGACAAGATATGGACATCTGCCCACTGGACTGACGAAGAAGCGAAAGAGGCTTCTGCCTTGCTGGATTCCCAGCTTATACCGGCCAACTCGCTGGCTGTCATGGTGAGTGCCGCGACGTTAAGCCTGCTGCAACTGTTTGACCCTCAGAAGTTACAGTTTCTTTTGCTTGCCTACCGGAGGCGTACGGAAGCCGTCGTTTCACAACGCGCGCTTGCCGGCATACTGCTCACGGCATATTATCAGGAAAAGCGGCTTTCTCTCTATCCGGAACTGACAGCCGCGCTGACGATGCTGGGTGACAACGCGCAGACCGTACAGCAGCTTCACGACATACAGATTTTGTTTCTGCTGTCCAGAGAAACGGAAAAAATCGGAAAAAGGATGCGCGAACAGATCATTCCAAAGATGATGCGAAACCCCAGGCTGAGAAAAACCGACTTTAAAATCATCGACATAGAAGATCTGGAAGACAAAAATCCGGAATGGGAAAAAGAAATGCAGCAGATAAGCGACGAGATACAGCAGCTGGGCGAGCTCCAGATGGAAGGGGCCGACACGTATATGAGCACTTTCTCGCAACTGAAAAGCTATGCTTTTTTCGGACAGGCGGCACACTGGTTCTACCCGTTCGACAAGCAAACGGCCGACATTGCCGACCTGTTTGCCGACAACGACATAAGCGACAAGTCGCTCTTGAAGATGCTGCTCGAATCACCCATTTTCTGCAATTCAGACAAATATTCGTTCTGCCTCACACTCTTCTCGCTGCCCAAGCTGCAAATCGATGCGCTGAGGTCGCAGATCGGATCGCAAAGCGAAGTCATGGAAGAAAACCTGGACAAGCTGGCCGGAGAAACAAGCAGCCGGGACAAAGCCAACATCATCAGCCGGCAATACATCCACGACCTCTACAGGTTCTTCAAGCTGTGGATGTACAGAAGCGAACAGCACGACATCTTTGCCGACGAACTGGCTTTCTGGAAATCTCCTTTCCTCAACCGCCTCATCCTGCAAAACGAACGGAGAAAGCAGATAGCGGACTATCTTTTTGCCAAAGACTATTTTCCAGAAGCCTCGGAACTGTATGAAGAACTGGTGCAGTCTAATCCCGAAGAAGCGGGAAGCTGGCAGAAGCTGGGATTCTCCTATCAAAAAATGGAAAGATATGAGGACGCTATCAACGCCTATCTGCAAGCAGACATTGTGAAGCCCGACCATATATGGACTCTCAAGCACCTGGCCCAATGCTACAAGCGGACCCATAACTTTGAAAAGGCGCTGGAATATTTCTACCGCGTGGAAAGCATCCAGCCTGACAACCTGAACCTGCTGCTCCAAATCGGGCAATGCCTGGCAACCTTGCGCAACTACGACAAGGCGCTGCAATATTTCTTCAAGGTGGAATACCTTGACCGCACGCCGGCCAACGCACAGCGCGCCATAGGCTGGTGCTACTTCATGACCGGGAAACACGCAGAAGCGCTGCGGTTCTTCGAGAAACTGATACAGGCTTCCGACGCGCAGATTTCCGACTGGCTGAATACGGGCCACGTCTATCTGGCCATGCACCAGATACCCAAGGCGCTGGAATGTTACCGACACGCGGAAAAGCAGTCCAAGACCCACGACGAATTTATGAAAATCTACCTCGCAGACAAAGATGCGCTGCTTGAACAGGGAGTGACAGAAGAAAGCGTCTACCTGATTCCGGACTTGCTGCTGTAACGCCAAGAGCCACAGGAAAACAGGACAAACACACGCCGCGTTTCCAAAGAATGCGGGCCGCAAACTCAATCGCATAAAAAAGAATCTTCATCTTTAACCTAAAGATGTGTATCTCCAGCTTGGAGATATGTATCTTTAGGCTGAAGATTTGCATCTCCAGTCTGAAGATAAAGAATCCGCCGCCACACTCCCGCATTTCTTCCGCCGCACACCCCGGCCTGACTGAGGCTCTGCCGGCAGAGCGAACAGGACAAAAGCGGGCGTTCAGCCTCAAAAAAATACGATCGCAATAGCCTTCCGTTGCAAAAAAATTATATTTTTGCACTATAACTAATACTGATACGCTATGAACGAGCACTATGTTATCAATTTGGGCCGCCAACTGGGAAGCGGCGGAAAAGAAATAGGTGAAAAGCTGGCGAAAAAGCTGGGCATTTCTTTCTATGACAAGGAGCTGATAAACCTGGCTTCAAAAGAAAGCGGACTTTGCAAGGAATTTTTTGAAAAGGCCGACGAAAAAGCTTCGCAAACGATTCTGGGAGGACTGTTCGGCACCCGTTTTCCTTTTATCACCGAAGGTGCCTATCCATATAACTCATACCTGAGCAACGATTCGCTCTTCAAGATCCAGAGCGACGTGATACGCAAGCTGGCGGAAGAGAAATCGTGCCTGTTTGTAGGACGGTGCGCCGACTACATCCTGCGCGACCATCCGCGCTGCGCGAACGTGTTCGTGTCTGCCGCACCCGAAGCACGCATCGAACGCCTGATGAAACTGCATGACATTACGGCAGACGAAGCCGAAGAACTGATGGAAAAGGCCGACAAGAAACGTTCATCCTATTACAACTATTACAGCTACAATACATGGGGAGCCGCAGCGACCTATCATCTCTGCATTGACTCTTCCGTGCTGGGCATCGACGGAACCGTTGACTTCATCAAACAGTTCGTAACAATGAAACTGAAACTTTAAGGCCGATCGGAGCATACCGCAACAGGAAAAAGCCGCAGCCGTGATGAAACCGTCCTGCAAGAAAAAGGACGCATATCATCGCGGCTGCGGCTTTGATTTTATGCGGGATACGCAGACCGAAGACTATCTGCCGCTCCCAAGCCAGGTAAGCTTGTGCCAAACGGTTTCCAACGGCCCGCGCTTGAAATGACGGAACCACCAGTGAGCGAATATCACCTGCAGAATCAAGAAGCAGATACCGATCAGCAGGCTGTAAGTCGTGCCGCACACTTTATGCAGTTCAAGTCCGTATCCATAGTACAAAAAACTGCCGATTACGGACTGGGTGATATAGTCGGTCAGACTCATTTGTCCGTAAGGAGCAAGGATGCGCTGGATTCTGCCCTCATTGACCCAATAGAGCAACAGAAAAGCCGCCACCATCGAAAACATGAAAAACAGATTGTACCATGAGTTCAAGATGGTTTTCAGGCTCTCCAGCACCAGCTTCTGGTCAACGCAGGCAAATACAAGCTCTTTGAAGTAATACAACACCACAGCCAGAGGAAGCGAAACGCAGAGCATCCGGATCCAGAAACGGGCCGAACGCTTCTGCTCGTCGTCCGTTGCAAACCTGAAATACCCCAGACGGCCCAGCAGCATGCCCAGAATGAACAAAGAGCAAGTCTGGAATACACGTCCGTAACACCATGCCCAGTTCAGGCTCGCCAATTGTCCGGCAACGAAATTCGCCTTGATCATCTCCCAAAACGAGTCCCCGCCCAACTGAGGATAAACGTCACCCAAAGAATAAATCATCTGTTCGGGAGCATAAGACGGATCAGACAGCCCCATAAAAACTTTTATCCAGTCCAAAGGCTGGAGCATGAGAATTATGGCCAGCACAAGCAGGCTTCTGTTTGTCCAATGGCGGACAGGCACGAGGATGAAGCCCAATATTGCATACAGCACCAATATCTCTCCGGGGAAAAACAGCGAATTGATGAAGCCGAAGCCCAGCAGCAGAAGCAGCCTCCACATGTAGCGGTTCTTGAAATCTTCGCCCCTCTTTGCCGCACTGTGGCTCTGCAAATAAAAAGTGAAGCCAAACAGCAAAGCAAAGATGGCATACGCCTTTCCGGAGAACGAAAAGAACAGAAAATTCCACAGAGAAGTGTCGAGCGATTTCATGAAAGGCGACGGAGCCTCCGGAAAAGAATAATAGTTGAAATGCTCGATATTATGCAAAAGTATTATCCCCATTACGGCAAATCCGCGCAAAGCGTCGACTGCCAGGATGCGTTTTTTTGACTGCGTTTCCATAGTTGACCGAGTAAATATAAAAACAACGGACCTTGAATGCATCTTTCCAGAGAAATACAAGGTCCGTTGTCTGTTTATCTTATGATTTCAAGCATATCTGAAACCAACTGCTGTTTTGATCAATAGTTATTTCTTCGCGGCAGAATCATTTGCGGCAGGTGCCGGAGTTGTCGCAGCAGCTCCGTCATTGCTCTGAGGAGCAGCAAAGCCTGCAGGAGCGTTCAAAGGATTAGTGGTCTGTTCTTTCACCGCGCGGTCCATGATTACAGAAGAATTTCCCGTTTGCGACGGAATCACATACGATGCCGCAACGCTCACTACAACCATGAAAACAGCCAGTCCCCACGTCAGCTTTTCAATGAAATCAGTAGTCTTGCGCACACCCATAATCTGGTTTGAAGAGGCAAATGCCGACGAAAGGCCGCCACCCTTAGAATTCTGCACCAATACGACAAAGCACATCAGTACAGCCGCAAGCGCCAATAATACAACTAATAATAAATACATTTTCCTATTTTGATTTAGCGTTAATAATCAATTTTTCCAGAAATCTCATTTGGTCTGCAAAGTAAGTATTTTTTTTTCGATATTTCAAATTTAATTTTTTAATAATTTCCAAAGCTTTGTCATACCGTTGCTGTTTAACATATATTTTAGCCAAGGTTTCGGTGAAATAGCTTTCATCCTCCTCTGTGTCATCCTCTTTTGCGCAAGCATCTCCCGCAAGGGAGTCCTCAGCGGCACATTCTTCCGGCTTCCCGGCAGGCAAATCCGGCAAAAGTTCCTCAGAACCGGCATTTTCTATAAAACGGTCTATAAGCTCATGTCCCTGCAAAGGCAATGCGGATCCGCCGTCTTCCTCTCCTTCTTCCAGCAAGACAGACGTATAGTCTACGCTCGACTCAACGGGCAAAGGAAGCAGGCCGTCATCGCCCGCCTGCTCCGCATCCGACAAGAAACGGTTGATCAGATCAAGCGTCCGGTCACCTTCCGCTTCCGATACGCCGGCCGCCTCAGGCAAATGCTTCTTCAGCTCGAAACGCTCTCCCTCAATGAAATAGAACAGTACGCTCAGGTCGGCAACAAACAAAGCTCCCTTTTGCAGCTCTTCCTTAAAGCCGGGATCGCCCAACAAGAACAGATTCTTCAGATAAAGAAGCCTTGCTGTCTGAAAATAAGGAAAAGCATCCAGCAGTTCCTTCAACTGCCTGAGGCTTTCTCCGTCCAACGACTCGGGATGCCTGATCCATTTCTGTATAAGCTGCTGCCACATCATAGTCCGCATCACCAGTTAGCTACGGTTGCATTGAAAATCTGCTCAACGATTTCATCAATCATCTGCGTCACAAGCTCTTCCTGTACGGAAGAGAGCTGCTGGCTGGAGTTGTATTCCCGGCTCGCCGAGAACTGCTGGTCGGTAATATCCTCCGCATGGTTGGAGTTGTTCACGAAACGCACGTTGACAGTCATGCGGAGTTCGGCCATCGTAGAATAGCCATCAGACCCTACGCCTTTATTATAAGCGTCGTAATTCGTAATTTCTCCCGAGAGCTGCAGGTCACCGTTCTGTCGCACCTGCCGCAGTCTTGTCTGCTGCATGTACTTGTCCTGCAAGGCCGTATTGAACATTGACTCCATCGGACCCCACACGAAAGCAGCTGAACGGTTGGGAAAATTATCGAACGAAATGGTCTTTACCTTGTCATAGTTGATGGACGAACCGTTGAATTTATAAGAGATGGTGCACGCCGTCAGCACACAGAGCACGGCAGCCGAAAAGCAGACCACTGTTTTTTTCTTTATTCTGTTAATCAAGCCCATATTCTTTTATCTTTCTATAAAGTGTACGTTCTGATATCTTGAGATCGTTTGCCGCGTTTTTCCTTTTCCCGTGATGCCTTTCAAGAGCCTTGCGGATCATTTCCTTTTCCACCTCGTCAAGCGAAAGATTCTCTTCCACATACTCTTCCGTATCCTGCACTTCAGGCATCATGACCGGAGTCACCTTTACAGCCGGATGAGCCAGCTTCACTTGAGGCGCATCCGCCGGAGTAATGGTGCTGACCGGAGTCACAGAAGGCGCATTCACCACAATCGACGGATCCTGAATGACATTCACTGGCGGATTCTGCAAATAATGCACCGCACTCTGCACCTCCGGAGAAGCTGCGGAAGCCCCTCCGTTACGTTCGGCAAGTATTCCGTGAACCAGCTTCTTCAGTTCCGTCACGTCACGCCGCATATCAAAGAGCACTTGATAAAGGATTTCGCGCTCGCTTTCAAACTTCTTCTCACCCGGCTTCATCCCCAACAATGCAGGCAGCTGCGATTCCGGCTGTGCCGGAAGATAATTCTTCAGAATCTCCGCACTGATGTCACGGTTCGTTTCGATGATAGAAATCTGTTCGGTGATATTCTTCAGCTGGCGGATATTGCCCGGCCACGAATACGACACGAGCACACGCTTGGCATCCTCTGTAAGCTGAATGGCCGGCATACGGTATTTCTCGGCAAAGTCTGAAGCAAATTTGCGGAACAGGAGAACAATGTCATCGGGACGCTCGCGCAAGGGCGGCACTTTAATGGGCACCGTATTCAAACGGTAGTACAGGTCTTCACGGAAACGGCCTTCGGCGATGGCATCGGCAAAACTCACGTTCGTGGCCGCCACGATGCGCACATCGGTTTTCTGCACTTTCGAAGAACCTACCTTTATATATTCGCCGGTTTCAAGCACTCGGAGCAAGCGCGCCTGGGTAGACAACGGAAGCTCTCCCACCTCATCCAGAAAGATTGTACCTCCGTTAGCCTCGGCAAAATAACCGTTCCGGTCGCTGATTGCGCCTGTAAACGCTCCCTTCTCATGGCCGAAAAGTTCCGAATCAATGGTACCTTCAGGAATCGCTCCGCAGTTGACGGCAATGTAAGGCCCGTGCTTCCTGCGGCTGAATTGGTGGATGATTTGCGGAAAACTTTCCTTACCAACACCGCTCTCTCCCGTCACCAATACGGAAAGGTCGGTAGGAGCCACCTGCATGGCTATATCTATCGCGCGGTTCAGTCCCTCGGTATTGCCGATGATGCCGAACCGCAACTTCACGCTCTGTATTTCTGTCTTCACCATAAGTTTCCTCGGATTATATGACAAAATTACAAAAACTTTATATAAACAAGTAATTTTGTCAGAAAAAAGAATATTCTCAGAACACCGTCCGGATCATGAAGCGGATGCCCCACTTGCTTGCCGTAGGCAGTTCATTATAGTTCAGACGGCGGACATACTCCACGTGGAGCAGCTTGAAGATGTTGTGGATTCCTGCGCTGACCTCCACATACGGCTTCTTGGGATCCATCACATAGCTCGACGTATGGAAGTTGCCGGCCGCATCGTAATGGCCGGGGAACATCATCAAGGTCGGGTCGTTCGCATTCTGCGGAAGAAACGGATTGTTCTTGTCCGTAAGCTTGCCCCACAGACACTTCACGCTGATAAATTCGCGCCACTTCAGTTTCTTCAGCAGCGGAATGCGGTTGAAAATCTTTCCCTGCATGTTCCACGACACGTCGAGCGAAGCGTAACGGTCGTTCAGGAACTCCATGTTGTTGATCAGGCTGAATGTTTCGTCCTGGATGATGTACGAAAGATTGGCGGCAGGCATGATCAGCAGCGGGAAAGGAACCTTGTTCCACTGGATTCCTCCCTTGAGAGAAGTATCGATGTTTCCCCACGAACTCAGCCACCAGCGTTTGTAGAAGGTGACTTCACTCATATTATAGGTATAGTCGCTTCCCAACACGCCTTTCAGTCCCAGCGTATGCTGGAGCGTGAACACCGGAGCGTCGAGATTGATCGGCAGACGGCGCTGTTTTGTGTTGATGAACGTTTCACCGGGAGCATAGCGGAGAGCAACCGAAGCCTCAGCCACCGAGAAGTCGTGCGTGTTATAAGGCGAACGCACCCATTCGGTACCGCTCAATGCGCCTGAGGCTATGTCCTGCTGCAGCCGGCTCTCGCCTTCCATCGTGCGATAGAACAGCTTTCCGCAAGGTTCCAGATTGGTATGGCGGAGCAGGATGGTGGTCTTCAGTCCGGATTCCCGTTCAAGCTCATACTTGACGCTTGCCGTCCGCTCGTAATTGTACTGGTCGACATCGGTCACCTTCAGCGAAGTGAACACGTTGTCCTTGTCCGTACCCATGAACTTGTCGGTGGGCAGCATGTTGTCGTATGAATACGACAGGGTCAGCGAGTTGATCGGATATTCGCGCGGCAGATACTCTTTCTTGTCAAAGGCATACTCCACCTCTCCCTTGTATTTCGACTTTCTGTCTTTGAATCCGTAGGCATAATATCCTCTGAAGAACCAGTGCGGATTCAGATTGGCGGTGGTCTGCAGAGAGCCTCTCAAGCGCAGCCCGTCGATGTAGTTGCTCGAAATCATCGTGTTGATGGGCCCGATGTCCACTTTGCTGGGACGTCCCTTGACACCGGTTTCCACAAAGTTTTCGATAAAGGCCCTGAGCACGAACATGATGTACTTGAACCCTCTGATCTGGGAAAGATTCTCCACAAAATTGCTCATGTTGTCTTCCGACTTGGTCAGCTGCTCCGGCCGGTAATCCTTCCAGAAGCTCTCGTCCCTCATCATGGCATTGACATCCTTTATCTCATCGCCCTTCTTCTTGAATATCCGGTCGGGAATCTCTTCAAAGCCGAAGTCAGAATACCGCGTGGTCCTGCGCACCTGGAACGAACCCAGAATCTTCCGCAAGTATGACAGCTCGCACAGCATGTCGTCTTCCTTCAGCACCCACTCGCCCGAAGGCAGCGCGCCGAACTTCTGGTCGATGATCATGTTGTCCACAAAGTTGATGTCAGACTTCTTGGGCAGCTTGAGCCGGCACTTATGCACGCGGAAGGTTGAATCCGCAAGGATATACAGCTCGCCCGTAAACCCGAAGTCCTGCGAGTTGTTCGGCACGAACGTCAGCCGGAAGCACTTTTCCTTGTCAACTTCCAGCGTGTCCATGATATAGTACTTGTAGAAATTGATACCCGCATTCGAAATCGGGCTGTCGAAAGGATACTGCAGGAAGCGGAACCGGTCCTGATAGATGTTTATGTCCTGAAACACATCCTTCAGAATCGTCGTAAGGATATCACCCGTATTGAAAAGCTCGTTGATTCCCGACGAGTTCATCCCTTTGATGATTGTCTTTTCGCTGTGCGGCTCCTTGCGGTACACCTTTTCCGACACCGTTTCATCCATCGACAAAGGGAGGATGTTTTTTCCGGTCACATCACAAACCTCAACCTGCTCGCGGAAAAACGGGTACTTCTTGAAGAAGTTCGACTCTTTCAGCGAGTCTGCCGTAATGTCGTTCATCGAGAAGGTAATCTTCTGGTACTTCGTATAATGATAATAGTCGTTCGCTCCCAGATCATACAGTTTCTTTGCCTTGATCACCTTCTTCATCATCTCCACCGCCGGGTTGTTCTTCCGCGAATACTTTTCCTTTTTCGGCTTGACAATCACTTCATCGAGCACAAGGTCGGCTTTCATCTTCACGTTCAGTTTCCTCGTTGAAGAAGTCACCTTCAGCTTCTGCGACGAATAGCCCACCATCGAGAATGTCAGAACTTTCCATTCCGGACGAAGAGCTATCGAATATTTTCCGTCCGTATCTGTAACGGTACCTACGTTCTTTCCTTCATAATATACGTTCAGGTAAGGCAACGGCTCGCCCGAATCAGCATCAGTCACGACCCCCGTGATTGTCTGAGCCGACAACCTTACAATCGCCACACACAAAGTCACGAACAATGCAAATCTTTTTACCATATTAAAAAACAAGACCTTATCTGTCATTTTACAAATAGCGTGTAAAATTACATAGCAAAAAGGTCTTTCACAAATTTACATGTCCTAAAACAGATATTCTTACCTTTTTTTATGAATAATAGGATAAAAAACCGTACAACGGGCTGCACGGAAAACCCAACCGGAAAACTTCTTTCCCGCTGCAAGGCAGACCGAAAGGCAAAGGAAATCCACACACAAGAGCCGGGACAACGCAGCAGACAGCGCATCAGGGCTGACGCATTAAAAAGAATATTGATTATTAAGTACTTATTATTCAGCATATACTGATTTTATAGGTAAAAAACAGCCTTTTTATCTGGCTTTAGTATATCTCTAAATATCAGATACTCTGAATATCAATGACTTTAGTAATGCGTCAGCCCTGTGACAGCGCATCATCCCGATCTCTTCACTAGAGTGAGGAGATCGTATCACTGGAGTGAAGACATCGTATCGTTGCAGTGAGGAGATCGTATCACTCCAGTGAAGAGATAAAGACAACAGGATATATTCCGGTTTTTACCTCACTTCAATCAGATACTCCGCGCGGAATACGCCGTGAGCCTGGAGATGCTGCATCCAGTCTTTATCCTTAAACTCACTGACATAACACATGCGGTCGCAACGGCCGTACCAGGGTTCGATGCAGACAAAGGGCGCGTTTTTTCCGGGAGGCGACCACAGCCCCACCACGGGGGCATCGAAGCGCAAAGTGATGTAAGGGCGCTTTTCAAGGTCGTAAAGCGTAACCTCCTTTACCTGATCGTCTTCAATGATCAGTGCGTCATGATCAAACGTATGAGTGTCAATCGGAAGAAGTCCCTCTCCGCCAAGCTCCAGATGATTCCTCTTCTCGATGTCCACGCATCCTTTTTCGACTATAAGCAGGTATTCGAGCCTGCGCTTGCCGCCGAATCCGAAGAATCCTCTCCGGCTTTCTGCCGGATTGAAAGCGGGATAATAAAACGCCGGATGGGCTCCTATCTGGAAATGGATTTCTTCGTCAGACGGATTGGTGACCTGCCACATCACTCTCACCGCATTGCCTTCGAGCCTGTATCCTATTTCAAGGACAAACGGGAAAGGATACTTTGCCAGCGTTTCCCCATTACTGGCAAGACGAAACCTGACTTCATCCGCCGTTTCAAGCACCGGCTCGAAATCCATGTCGCGGGCAAACCCGTGCTGGGAAAGTCCGAAAGGCTTGTCATTGACATAATAAGTATTGTTCCACACGCTGCCCACAATGGGGAACAGCACAGGCGAATGCCGTTTCCAGAAAGCTGGATCGGCCTGCCACAAATATTCTTTTCCGCCTCGCATGATGCTGCAAAGTTCAGCGCCGTGCGGAGAAACCCGGATTGTGAGATGAGAATTGGATAAGGTCTTCATAACGATAAGTTTTTAATTTGTGTCTTCAGAAGACAAAGATACGATTTATCCGAAAAAAACTTCCCGCCTCCAGCAATAATAATTGAATGCCGCCAAAACAAGGCTCCCCCCGCCGGGAAATGAAACCCGGCGGGGAGAGCCTATATCTTGCGGTCCGCAACCGATCAGTCTATTTCTTCATCAGCCTCATAACCGCCCATCTCACGCAGCGCGTTCTTCAGCATCACATACTGCTGGAAGAGATGATTCACAGGCACTTCGTTCTGTGTATAGTCATGCATCGGACTCTTCAGGAAGAAGCTCAGGAAACGCTGGATACCGTAGCGTCCGGCACGTGCAGCCAAGTCGCTCAGCAGCACCAGGTCAAGACACAGCGGAGCGGCAAGGATGGAGTCGCGGCACAGGAAATTGATTTTTATCTGCATCGGATAGCCCATCCAGCCGAAAATATCAATGTTGTCCCACCCCTCCTTGTTGTCGTTGCGGGGAGGATAATAGTTGATTCTTACCTTATGATAATAGTCGGTATACAGATCGGGCTGGTTTTCCGGAACAAGAATCGACTCCAGCGTCGAAAGCTTGCTCACCTCCTTTGTATGGAAGTTTGCCGGTTCGTCGAGCACCAGTCCGTCGCGGTTGCCGAGGATGTTGGTAGAGAACCATCCGGAAAGTCCCAGGCAACGTGTGCCGATAATCGGAGCAAAACCAGACTTCACCAACGTCTGTCCCGTCTTGAAGTCTTTTCCTGCAATAGGCATCTTGGTCTTTTCGGCCATTTCCCACATCGCAGGAATGTCTACGGTGGTGTTCGGAGCACCCATGATGAAAGGCGCGCCTTCCGACAAGGCCGCATACGCATAGCACATGGAAGGAGCGATATGCTCGCGGTCGTCTGCCTTCATCGCCTTTTCCAAGGCTTCCAATGTTCCGTGCACTTCTTCGCATACCGGCACATAGATTTCAGTCGACGCAGCCCACAGCACCACGATACGGCTGCACCCGTTTTCAGCCTTGAAACGGCGGATATCTTCACGCAGCTGTTCCACCATGTCCCAGCGCGTAGCACAGTCTTTCACATTGTTTCCGTCCAGACGCTTCGCATAGTTATGGTCGAAAGCGGCCTTCATGGGAACAATCTTTTCCAGCTCATCCTTGACCGGATTAATATCTTTCTCCTTCAGTACCTCGCAATTGATTGCAGACTCATAAGCGTTGGCAGGATATACATCCCACGCTCCGAATACGATGTCGCTCAATTCAGCCATCGGAACAATCTCATTGTAATGAAGATACTTCTTTTCAGCACCACGCCCCACACGAATCTTGTCGTACTGAGTCATGGATCCTACAGGTTTGGCAAGCCCTTTACGGACCATCAGCACACCGGTCATAAACGTGGTAGCCACAGCTCCAAGCCCCACACACAAAACTCCCAGTTTGCCTTCAGCCGGTTTTACATTCATTTTTTCCATTCCTTTTTTATTTTTAAATAAAACACTTCTGTTACCTATGTTTTCCCAAATTTCTGACAAAAATTCAGGCAGTCCGCCCCGAAACTTTCGGAACAAACCGCCCAAAGTTACAGATTTGTTTCTTTAAAAAGCCATTTCTGCCGTTATTTTATAGGTTAATAAGTAAAAATTAGCTATAAAAACAGAAGAAAATGCCATTTACGGACTTACAAAACACTAAAAATATACGTACCTTTGCGGGCAAAAACAGAATTAATAGCTCATGAACGACATCTGCTGCATCGGGCATCTGACATTAGACAAAATTGTCACGCCACGAAAAACGACTTACATGCCGGGAGGCACGTCCTATTATTTTTCATACGGCATACAGCATCTTAAAGACTCTAAAAACTACAAGCTCGTAACGGCACTGGCTCCCAGCGAATACAACACCGTGGAGGAGATGAGAAAGAAGGGCATACAGGTGGAAGTGCTGCCAAGCAAACATACGGTCTTTTTCGAGAATACCTACGGAGAAAATCAGGACGAACGGACGCAGCGTGTGCTTGCAAAAGCCGATCCGTTCACCGCCGACGAACTGAAACACGAGGAGGCCCGATTCTTCCATCTCGGAAGCCTGCTGGCAGATGACTTTCCGCTGGAAGTGGTGAAGCTGCTCGCGCAAAAAGGCATTCTCGCCGTGGATGCGCAAGGTTATCTGCGCGAAGTGAAGGGCGAGCATGTGTATCCGACCGACTGGAAAGAAAAAAGGGAGGCGCTGAAATACATCGATATCCTGAAAGTCAACGAACAGGAGGCGGAAGTGCTGACCGGACACAAAGACCCGAAGAAGGCGGCCAGACAGCTTGCCGAATGGGGAGTCAAGGAAATACTGCTCACCCTGGGAAGCCTTGGATCGCTCATCTACGCGAACGGCAAGTTCTACAAGATTCCGGCTTATCCTCCCAAAGAGGTGGTAGACGCTACCGGATGCGGAGATACATACGTGCTGGGATACCTGTACATGCGCAACAAAGGCTTCTCATGCGAAGAAGCCGGGTGTTTTGCCGCCGCCATGTCTACCATCAAGCTGGAAAAAAGCGGCCCGTTCTCCGGCTCGGAAGAAGATATCTGGAATATCCTGCGCACAAGCAAGCTGAAAGCGAAAACGGTTTGAACGGGCACCGGCCCAGATCCAACGCAAACAAACAAGGGTGTTTCCGGCTTCCATACCGAGAACACCCTTATATATTGCTGTGCAGACTGGTTATCCCATCTTTCCGGTCAGATAAGAACGTGTACGTTCGTCCGACGGATTTTCAAACATCTTCTTCGTATCATCATATTCGATCAGCTCACCCAGGAACATGAACATGGAACGGTCGGAAATACGCATGGCCTGCGACATGTTGTGAGTCACGATCAGGATTGTCACTTCTTTCTTCAGCTGGTCCATCAAGTCCTCAATGTGCTTGGTTGCGATCGGGTCGAGAGCCGAAGTCGGTTCGTCCATCAGCAGCACATCCGGCTGCAAGGCCAAAGAGCGCGCGATGCACAAGCGCTGCTGCTGTCCGCCAGAGAGGAATGTTCCTCTCTTTGTCAACGAATCCTTCACTTCATCCCACAAGGACACGTTGCGCAAGTTGCGCTCAACGATTTCTTCTTTCTGGGATTTTGACAGACGGATTCCGTTCAGGATATATCCGGCAAGCACATTGTCGAAAATGTTCATTGTCGGGAACGGATTCGGACGCTGGAACACCATACCGATACGGCGACGTTCAACCATCGGCTCCATCTCGAGCACATTCTCCCCGTTAAGAAGGATTTCGCCTGTCACGCGGATGTTCTTATACAGCTCGTGCATACGGTTTACGGCACGCAGCAGGGTACTCTTACCGCATCCGGACGGTCCCATGATGGCTGTAATAGAGTTTTTCTCGATATCAGCGCTGACATGCTTTACAGCCATCACGCTGCTGGTATATGAGATACATACATCTTTTATCTGAAGAATCGGGTCTTTTATACTTTCCATTTCTTTGCAATTCGTTTAGCTAATAAATTCAAACATAATACAAATGCCAGCAGGAACAGGGATGCTCCCCAAATCAAGTTCTGCAGGTTCGGGTCGTTGAAGAATTCCCAGATAAGCAAGGGAACCGCCGACATGGGCTTGGTCATGTTCCAACTGATGGCCGCACCGCCCAATGCGGTAAACATCAGCGGGGCCGTTTCGCCAACGACGCGCGAGATAGCCAGCAAGATACCGGTAAAGATACTTCCAAGAGCAGTAGGAACCATCACTTTCAGCATCACCCGCCAGTAGCTTCCTCCCAATGCCAGACCGGCCTCCTTCAATGTTTCGGGCAACACTTTCATCGTTTCTTCCGTAGAACGGATAATCAAAGGAAGCATCATGATAAACAGTGCCACGCTACCCGCAATGGCCGAATAGCCCTTCATCGGCACAACAACCCAAATATATGTAATAATACCTATGATAATAGAGGGAGTACCCTGCAACAAGTCGGTCAGATAGCTGACAAATGTCGCAAACCAGCTTTTCCGGTATTCAGACAGACAGATACCGCAAAGGATACCCACCGGAATTGCCACCACAGCCGCCAAAAGCAGCATCAGAAAAGTACCGATAATGCCGTTGGCTATTCCGCCCGGCATTTCCTCACCAGCCTGAGCGGCAAGCATGGCCTTGTATGCGTTTGGCGTAGCTTCCGTGAGGAACGACCATCCCAACTGATTCCAACCTTTGATGAGCACTTCACCTAAAATGGCCAGCAACGGAATGGCTGTCACCCCCGACAGCACACAAACCAGTATGAAAAGAAGCCGGCTCTTGAATATACGAAACTTTACTTTATCCATATAGCACTCTATTTACAAGTTAGACATGGCGGGCACGGCGAATCAGAATCTTTCCGATAATGTTGATTACAGCCGTAATCAAGAACAAAAGCAGACCGATGGCAATCAATGAAGAAAGCTTCAAGCCGTCAGCTTCACCAAACTGATTGGCGATGATACTGGCCATCGTATTACCTGTGGTGCGCAGCGTATCAGGCATCTGATTGGTGTTTCCGATAAGCATCGTCACGGTCATCGTTTCACCCAATGCGCGGCCAATGGCAAGAATGAAGGCTGAGAAAATACCGGAACCGGCCATAGGGAATATCACCCGGCGGATCACTTCAGCACGCGTAGCTCCCATTGCATAAGCTCCTTCCTTCAATTCGGCAGGAACCATCTTGATAAACTCGGCGCTCAAGGAAGCTGCATAAGGAACGATCATAATCGCCAGAACGAAAGATGCTGTCAAGATGCCGGAACCCTGAGGAGAAAGATCCAAATACATGAATGCCCCGCGAAGCACATAAAATCCCCACAAGCCATAAATGATGGAAGGAATGCCGGCCAGCAAGTCGATTACCGTTCCCAGAATGGCGGCAATCTTACGCCCCTTGAAATATTCACCCGTAAACAAAGCAACCGGCAGCGAAAAAGGAATACACATGATCAATGCCAAGGCAGTGGTCAGCAAAGTACCCGTAATGAACGGAAGCGCTCCGTAGCTTTCTTTACCTGCCGTAGTCACCCAATCATCAGAAAACACGAACTTCCAGAATCCGAACTCTTCAAACGCACCGGAAGCATCAACGGTGAGGGAGAGAATGATTCCCCCACCGATGATTGGTATAAGCACAGCAGATAAAATCAGTAAAACTTTAAATATTTTATCCTGCATAAACGACGTTTTTTATTTTAAAATCGGCTGTCCGTCGTAAGTAACGGTCTTCAGATTTTGCAGACTCAGTTCTACTGCTTTCTTAGGCAGCGGAGCATAGTGTACCGTAGCCGTTTTCTGCTGAACGCTGTCAGACAGCATATACTGCATCAGCTCTACAGTAGCCTTTGCCTGATTCATGCTGCGGTCGCCATAATGCTGTTCCTGATATACCAGCAGCCAGGTGAAGCAACTGATAGGATATGCGCCTTCCGCATCTGCATCAGTAATCGAGCAGCGAGTATCCTGAGGGATGTCGCCGGCAGCGGCAGAAATGCTTTCAGTGGACGGAGTGATCAGCTCGCCGCGTTTGTTCATCACGCTTGCATAAGGAATCTTCTGAGCAAAAGCATATTCAGAACCGATGTAGCCGAACGAATACGGAGTCTGAGCGATGATTCCCGCAACGCCCGGGTTGCCTTTGGCTGCCTGGCCTACAGGAAAGTCAACGGTCTTGCCTGCCCCGTAAGTGTTCTTCCAGTTTTCACTCACCTTCGACAGATAGTCAGTAAAGATGAAAGTAGTGCCGCTGCCGTCCGAACGGTAAGCTACGATAATGTCTTTGGCAGGAAGCTTCACCTCCGGATTCAGTTCAACCAGACGGGCATCGTTCCATTTTGTGATCTTGCCTGCATAAATATCAGCAATAACGTCACCCGAGAGGTTCAGTTTCACCACATCAGGCAAATTGTAAGCCAGCACAACAGCTCCCATACAAGTCGGGATATGCACAACCGGCTTCATATCTTTCATTTCCTCATCTGTCAGGAACGCATCGCTTCCGGCGAAATCAACGATTTCATCTTTCAGATTACGCACGCCACCGCCGCTGCCGATGCCTCCGTAAGAAACTTTGTTTCCGGTTGCAACATCGTAGCCTTCGAATGACATGTTGTAAAAAGGAAGAGGGAAAGTTGCTCCTGCTCCGCTTAACTCTACTGATTCACCGGCTTTCTGTCCGCCACATGCAGCGAATGACAATGCCATTGCGCCCGCAATTAAAGGTAAATAAAACTTTTTCATTTGTTTATAAAATTAGAAACTGTTAGTCATCAATCATGTATCTCACTTCATGCATCAAAGTGCGAATGACGCATTCAGATAAAAATAGCCCGACTTGTCCACTCCGTCGGCCTTGGGCGACCATATGCGGAAATTGGGAGCGAGCTTGATGTATTTCCCGAGCTTGAACTCTGCGCCCAGAATGCCGGCCATACCGTCGGAAGC
Organism: Bacteroides gallinaceum; assembly: GCF_030373775.1. Lineage (NCBI taxonomy): Bacteria > Pseudomonadati > Bacteroidota > Bacteroidia > Bacteroidales > Bacteroidaceae > Bacteroides > Bacteroides gallinaceum. Next base: position 173,344 of record NZ_JAUDEN010000002.1, read on the forward strand.
ATTGTTCCAGTCGTGCTTCGAATCGAGATAGTCCCAACGTCCGAACATTCCGATATTTTTGTTGAACTGCACCGAAGCGTAGGCGGACACACCGCTCTGGTCCTGGTCCTTCACATTCTTTGCATTCGACTGCCAGTTGTATTCGGCAGCCACGGAAAATCTGGAATTCTTGTATCCCATAAATGCGGCCACGTTGGTTATGCCCTCCAAGTTATCTTCGGGAGCCTCGTTGAACGAACCGTAGGCACGGATCACAAAGCCCTTGACCGGTGTTACGGTTACGCCTGCACCGTATTGCAGACCGTCTTTCACCTGCACTTTCTTATAGCCTTCCCCGTTGGTCAGAATCACATCGGCCGACACGACATCATTAAACTTATAAGCTGCCGAAACCGCCAGATCGGCACTGCTGCCGAACTTGTATTCATCCTGAAACGACTTCATCACATAGCGTTTCCCCCAAAAGTCTTCCTGAAGCTTGAACTGAGTCGTACTGATCAAGCCGGCATTCAATGTCCATTTCCCGCTTTTCCAGCTGATCATTGCATTCTTGACATAGCCTATGCGCTGATAGTCCCCCACATCATCCGACTGCCCAAAGTCCATCACCGCCTTCAGCTGCAATCCGTGAGGCAGACTATACTGATAGCCGATATAGGCACGGTCCAGATCAAAGCCTCTGTCATCGTTCACATTTCCGAAACCCGTGTGAAAGTCCGAAAAGATAGTAATTATAGCCGAACCTTTCTTCTGGTCATCCTTGGACTGCACCTCATTGTTTTCAGCCAGCGCAGGAACCGACAGCAGGCATCCGACCATCCCCATTATTATCAATTTCATTACATTCATAAGAAAAACAATTAATTCTCTGACCTTAGTTTTTATGGCGCAAAGGTCGGGAATAGATGTTACAAACATGTTTCAACCTTTTAAAGATAGCGTAACATTGTATTACATTTCTGTTACAAAGCCATCAGAAAGCCCTCCAGACGCAAATGCCCCTTATCCTGCGTGGCAGAAATCCGCCATGTCGGGATAAAGGGGCAGCGTTCAGAACCGGAAAGAGCCAGTCCGGCCTGCATACATATCAGTTGATTTCTAAAGTGACAATCGATTTGGCCGGGAGCTTCACCACAATGCCTTCTTTCGTTATCCTTGCTCCATTGAAGCTTTTCAGCGCAACGGCATCCGGCTTGTCGAACGTGTTGCAATCGCCGATATGCCCGGAGGTGAGAATGCATCCGCTCACCGACTTTCCGCTGATGCCGTCAAGCTTTACGGTCACTTCCTGTCCGTTTTCCAGATCCACATTCGACAAAGACACATGAATCTTTCCAGCCTTGTCGCGTGACGCTGTGGCACTGATCATCGGAAGAATGCGGTTGTCACGCACAATTCTGCGCTCGCACTGCAAGTCAAGAGGCAGATAAACGGCATCCTGATGCACGTTGTACATCTTAAAGACATAATAGGTGGGAGTCAGCACCATCTTGTCGCCCTTAGTCAGAATCATGGAATGCAGCACATTTGCAATCTGGGCGATATTGGTCATCTTCACGCGGTCGGTATATTTATGAAAAATATCGAGCGTCAGCGAAGCCACGAAAGCATCGCGCATCGTATTCTGCTGAAACAGATGGCCTGGCACCGTACCCGGCTCTTCATCCCACCATGTCCCCCACTCGTCTACCATCAGCGTGATCTGTTTTTTCGGATCATATCTGTCCATGATTGCCATGTGGCGTTTCAGCACATCTTCAATCTCGCGGCATTTCCCCAGCGTCCAATAATAATCGTCGTCCGTAAAGCGGGTTGCAGAACCTTTGCTTCCGGTCCATCCCGCCACCGTATAATAATGTAAGGAAACCCCGTCCATGCGGTGGCCGATATTCTTCATCAGCACCTCCGTCCAGTTATAGTCGTAATCGCTGGCACCGCTGGCTATTTTAAACAGCACGTTTCCGTTGTAGTTGCGGCAATAAGTGGAATAGCGGCGGTAAAGGTCGGCATAATATTCGGGACGCATGCTTCCCCCGCACCCCCAGCTTTCGTTGCCAACGCCGAAATACTTCACCTTCCACGGCTTTTCGCGCCCGTTTTTCCGCCGCAGGTCAGCCATCGGGCTTCCCGATTCAGAAGTCATATATTCCACCCATTTCGCCATTTCCTCAACGGTGCCGCTCCCCACATTGCCGCTGATATAAGGCTCGCAGCCCAGCATTTCACAGAGATTGAGAAACTCGTGCGTTCCGAAACTGTTATCCTCCACAGTTCCTCCCCAGTTGTTGTTCACCATGTGCGGACGGCTCTCGCGCGGACCGATTCCGTCCATCCAGTGATATTCATCGGCAAAGCAGCCTCCCGGCCAGCGCAGCACGGGCACTTTCAGTTCCTTTATCGCATCGAACACATCCTTGCGGTAACCGTTGACGTTAGGAATCGGAGAATCCTCCCCCACCCACAATCCGCCATAGATGCAGGTGCCAAGATGTTCGGCAAACTGCCCGTAGATTTCTTTCGGTATAATCTGTTTTCCCTGTTCGGTATGAACGGTCACGGTAGTTTCCGGCTGTGCGGAAAGAGCCGCCGAAAAACACAGGGCCATGCCCAGAAGTGCATTTTTCATAATTTGAAATTTTAAGTGATGATGAATTAAAGCGTTATCTCACCACAAAAATAAAAAAGTTTATTTATAAAACAAAGCTCCCTCCGATTTTAATTGTAAAAAACACACGTTTTGCAAGAAACAGGCAATCCAAACGTTTTCTGCCCGGAAAAACATTCCGCCTCATCCCAAAAAGTTCTGTATCTCCAGCCTCGAGATATACATCTCCAGACTAAAGATATGCATCTCCAGGCTGGGGATATGCATCCCTAGCCTGAAGACAGAGAATGCTTCAAGGCACCTGCAACTTTCTGTCATGATTCCACTTTTTTTGTTACCTTTGTCCGGACAAAAACAAAACATGAACATGAACCGAAAAAAAGCCGCATTCGCTATAAGCGCAGCTGCACTGCTGGTAGCTCTGTGCGCAGCCGTTCCGCTCAGTATGCTGATGAATCATCCCATCCAAAGAGGCTCCGGATCTCTGCTGTACATTGACGAAGACGACACGGAAGACTCCGTTTGCACAAAGCTGGAAGAACAGTTCAGCGCAAGGAGGCTCACCGGATTCAAGCTGCTGGCTTCCGTCAAGGACTATAAAAGCCACATACACACGGGAGCATACAGGCTTTCAGCCGAAGAAACCACACTCCAGCTTTTCCGCAAGCTGAACAACGGACACCAGACCCCCGTCAGGCTGGTGGTTCCAGGCGTGCGGACCATCGGAAGAATGGCGGCAACGGTAGGCAGGCAAATCATGGCCGATTCCGCCCGGATCGCATCGCTGCTGAATGACAGCGCCTATTGCGCATCGCTCGGATACAGCAAAGAAACGCTTCCGGCATTTTTCCTGCCCAACACTTACGAAGTGTACTGGGACATGACGGCGGAAGACTTTGTGAAACGCATGAAAAAAGAATACGCCCGCTTTTGGAACAGACAGCGGAAAGACAAGGCCGAGGCAGCCGGACTTACGCCCGTTGAAGTGTGCACGCTGGCATCAATCGTTGAAGAAGAAACGGCAAACAAAAGCGAAATGCCCGTGGTGGCAGGACTCTATCTGAACCGGCTGCGCATCGGAATGCCTCTCCAGGCCGACCCTACCGTAAAGTTCGCTTTGCAAGACTTCGGGCTTCGACGCATCCTGCACAAGCATCTGGAAACGGACAGCCCGTACAATACCTATAAAATACAAGGGCTTCCGCCCGGACCAATCCGCATAGCATCTATCCATGCCATCGAAAGCGTGCTGAACTATGCGCATCACGATTACCTGTATATGTGCGCAAAGGAGGATTTCTCCGGCACACACAATTTTGCGCATACGCTCGCACAGCATCAGGCCAATGCCCGCCGATACCAGCAGGCACTGAACAGAAGGAACATCCGGTAGGCAGCTTCCGCTTACCGGACGGATTTCCAGAACTGGGTGAAGCGGGAATAAGGCCCGTAACATACCAGCATATCGTTCAAAGACAACTCATAGTCTTCCGGGAACTCGTTGGCAACATTCCGCTCCACGACAGAAATGCCGAGGCAATTCAAAGCCACGTTGCCCCGGACCAGTGAAATGATTTTCAGCCCGAACTCCGTTTCAAGATTCAGGTCGTTGGCATGATAGCCTTCAAGCTTCTTCGGAAGGCGGAACTTGAACACATAATTGCTTTCGTCCACTTGAAACGATTCTACCTCAGAACTCAAGTCGAGCGACTGTGCCAGCTCGCGGGCGGCATCCTGTTCCGGGGTCAGAATCCGGTCAATAGAAAAGGCTTCGAGCACGGCACGGTGCACATCGTCTACGGCGCGGGCAAAAATATGCTTCGCCTTGTTCTTCTTCAGCAAAGAAACAATGCGCACGGAAGCTCCAAAGTTATCTCCGATGGCTACAATCACGAGGTCTACGTTTTTTACAGGAAGCACAGAAAGTGCCAGATCATCCGTCGCGTCAAGCACAAACGAAGTCGCCATCTTGTCCTTCACCCGGTCAACATGCAGCTCGTCCTTATCCACTCCTACCACCTCATGCCCCAATGCAGTCAGCTCTTCAGCCAGGAGGCCTCCATAATGTCCCAAACCAATAATCAGATATTTCATAATCAGTTGATAATTATATTGTCACTCGGATATTTATAGTTCCGCTTCTTTTCCTGCCTGATCAGTCCCGTGGCCAGCGTAAAGGCTCCGACGCGCCCCACAAACATCATCAGAACAATCAGAATCTTGCCCCAGCCGCCCAGCTTCGGTGTCAGGTCAAGGCTGGAACCGACCGTGCTCAACGCCGAAATGCATTCGAACACAATGGCCAGCAAAGGAGCGTCAGGCTCAAGCATGCTCAATATGAACATTCCCGCAAAAGCGATCATCAGGTAAAGCATGATTACGGCGTTCGAACGCCGGATGGAATCATGCGAAAGTTCGCGCCTCAGTATCGTAACATGCTCCGAGCCGCGGATAACCGCCCACAGATTCAGCATAGCCACGGCAAACACGTTGATTTTCACACCTCCGGCAGTTGACTGCGTGCCGCCTCCGATTACCATCAGTATCAGCATGAACAGCAGGGTCTGCACCGAAAAAGAAAGCAGAGGCACGCTGACAAAACCGGCTGTACGCGGACACGATGAGTTGAAGAAGGAGTGCACCAGCTTGTCTGCCACCGGCATGCCTGCCAAAGCCTGGTTCCACTCGATGACTGCAATGACAAGCGTTCCCACCACAAGGAGTACGGCCGTACAGACAAGCACGATCTTTGTGTTCAGGTTATACAGATGCACACGCTTGTCAAACCGGCGCGAACGTCCGAACACTTTCCACTTCCAATAGCCCAGATAGTAGGAAACCGTTTCATACAGATTCACCAGAATCGGGAAACCGATGCCGCCCAAAGCAATCAGCAGTCCCAGCGTTATATAAAGCAGGTTATGATTCTGCATGACCAGAGGATTGCTCATCCCGCCGGGCAGAATGGAGAAGCCGGCATTGCAGAATGCCGATATCGAATGGAAAGCAGAAAAAAACAGCTCTTCGTCCAGCGTCATGCCTAATGTCCCGTGAATGCTGTACCAGATTACCAGCATGCCGATGCCCTCAATGGTCAAGGTAAATCCCAATATATATAATAAGGTAGAAAGCAACGAGTTGAGCGAATTGGAGCTGATCATGTCCCCCACAACCAGCTGATTGTAAATGGATGTGTTGCCCATGAAAAACATCGCGAAGAAACTGGTCAGCGTCATCAAGCCCAAGCCTCCTATCTGGATGAGCAGGATGATGATGATCTGCCCCTCGAGCGTGAAGGTGGAAGGCACATCCACTGAAACCAGACCGGTGACGCAAGTCGCGCTGGTGGCCGTAAAGAGAGCATCTATCCAGTGAATGCCGTCATACGTAGCTCTCGGAAGCAAGAGCATGCCCGTTCCCAGAAGAATGATGACAAGAAAGCTCCCGGCAAGAATAAGCGGAGGATTTGTCCGCTTGCCCATCAGCCGGACCAGACTGCCCGAAAGCTGATAGAACGAATAGAGAAGCAGAATGGCCCCCCGGTAATAAGGACTCCGGAAAAAGGCCCATATCCAATAGACCTCCGTGCCGGATTCGGGCTGATGAAAGACAACGGGAAGAAGAGTGAGATAGAGCAAGACGCTCAGCACCCACGTCCATGGGGTAAATTTATAGGGCGAGTCGTCCTGACGGAAAACAATCTGCAAAGTCATGCTCAGCAGAAAGACAACCCACACACTCCGGTAAACCCAATGAATGATGGCACGCTCGCCTTCGGATATCCTGAAGCCGTACTCATAAACGAGCGCAGCCAGAAACGCTACCGCACATACATAAGTAATCCCAAGCATCCAGTTCACAAGCTGGTTGATGCGGGGCAGAAGCAACTTTTTGCGGTATAAAAACAATCGTTCCCAATAGTCCATACAATAACATAATGTTGACAGGCAAAAATACGCATAACTGCTGAAAAACATGTTTACCGATGACCATTCCTGCCCTTCTTATAGTTTTTTAACAATACACACTTCTTTTTCTTCCGAATTTCTGCCCCTAAAAGTACAAGGAAAGACCGGAAACTTGAGCGGCCAGTTCAAGAAAGGCGGGCGGACAACTCCCGGAACTTCTCCCGCCAACTCTGACAGGCACATGTATCGGGCATTTTTTGGCACGGAAAACAAAGAAAAAAGAAGAATCAGTTGCTTGTTATCATTTATTTCCATATTTTTGACGGAAACTATAAATTTGAAAGCAAATATGGATAAAAAACAGAAAAGATTCATCCTTCAGGAAGATGAGATACCCAGATACTGGTACAACATCCAGGCCGACATGAAAAACAAGCCCATGCCGCCGCTGAACCCTGCCACCAAGCAGGCTCTCAAACCGGAAGATCTCTATCCCATCTTCGCAAAAGAGCTTTGCCACCAGGAACTGAACCAGACTGATCCGTGGATTGAAATACCGGAAACCGTACGCGATATGTACAAATACTACCGCAGTACCCCACTGGTACGGGCCTACGGACTGGAAAAGGCGCTCGGTACACCCGCGCACATTTATTTCAAGAACGAAAGCGTAAGCCCGATCGGTTCGCACAAGCTGAACTCGGCGCTGGCACAGGCCTATTACTGCAAACAGGAGGGAATAACCAACATCACCACCGAAACCGGCGCAGGACAATGGGGCGCGGCACTGTCATATGCAGCCAGAGTGTTCGGACTCGAAGCCGCCGTTTACCAGGTGAAAATCAGCTACGAACAGAAGCCTTACCGCCGGAGCATCATGCAAACGTTCGGCGCACAGGTAACTCCTTCTCCGTCCATGTCTACGCGTGCCGGAAAAGACATCCTGACCAAGTACCCGAATCACCAGGGATCGCTGGGAACTGCCATTTCTGAAGCCATCGAACTGGCACGTACCACACCGAACTGCAAATATACACTCGGCTCTGTGCTCAGCCATGTTGCCCTGCACCAGACCATCATCGGACTGGAAGCTGAAAAGCAGATGGAAATGGCCGGCGAATATCCCGACGTGATCATCGGCTGCTTCGGCGGAGGATCCAACTTCGGAGGCATCGCCTTCCCGTTCATGCGCCACACCATTCTGGAAGGCAAAAAGACACGGTATGTGGCAGCAGAGCCTGCCTCTTGCCCGAAACTGACCAGAGGAAAATTTGAATACGACTACGGCGATGAAGCAGGCTACACTCCTCTTCTCCCAATGTATACCTTGGGACACAACTTCACTCCGGCCAATATCCATGCCGGCGGCCTGCGTTACCACGGTGCAGGAGTCATCGTATCGCAACTGCTGAAAGACGGACTGATGGAAGCCGTCGACATCCAGCAGCTTGAAAGCTTTGAGAGCGGATGCCTGTTTGCACGCACGGAAGGAATCATTCCGGCACCCGAATCGTGCCACGCCATCACAGCGGCCATACAGGAAGCAAACAAATGCAAGGAAACGGGCGAAGAAAAGGTTATCCTTTTCAATCTTTCCGGCCACGGACTCATCGACATGAGCGCATACGACCAATACCTGTCGGGGAACTTAACAAACTACACACTCCCTGAAGAGGAAATCGAAAAGAGCCTGAAAGACGTTCCACAAGTTTAAAACTTTTTCCATAAAATCATAGCATCCTTATCCTTTCAGCCCCCAAAAGGAGGATAAGGATGCTTTTTTTGAACTTTTTCTTCCCAAAAAGCTTGCAGAATCAAAAATAATCCGTACCTTTGCACCCGTGATTGAAAAACGCTTCATCACAAACATAGGATTGGCCCATTCGTCTATCGGTTAGGACGCAAGATTTTCATTCTTGAAAGGGGAGTTCGATTCTCCCATGGGCTACCAAAAAGCCAGCTGGAATTTCAGCGGCAAAAAGGATGGCCCATTCGTCTATCGGTTAGGACGCAAGATTTTCATTCTTGAAAGGGGAGTTCGATTCTCCCATGGGCTACGCAAGCAGGGCGCTCATTGTTGAGTGTCCTTTTTTTGTTTTCTATACCGCCCGGCGGAAAAACGACAGACACAATAAAAAACAAGGGCCGCAGCACCGCAATGCTGCAACCCTCATCATGCACGGGAAGAGAGGCTCGAACTCTATGGAAACTTTCTCCCTCCTTCCCTATCTTGATATTCAAGCTGTCACGTTTTCGAATTATGTGATTATTTTATATTGTTTGTCCCAAATCTGTCCGACTTTCAGCGGAGTTAACCAGCTGATTCATTTGCTCTAAGAGTAGAATTCTTTTATCTTTCTCTTCAAGCAGACGCTCCAGCAATTCGATTTTTTCTTTGTACTGCTGCTCATTATCTCCATGAGCTGATGGATAAGCCTTGAAAGGTTTCTCCCGTTCAAAGAACACGTCCATCGACACCCCGAAAAAATCCGCCACTTTTTCCAGACGTTTAACGGTGGGATTCCCGTTGACAATCTGAGCCAAAGAAGCATTGGCTTCAGTACCAAGGTATCTTAAAAGCTCCTTGTTAGGTATATTTCTTTCTACCAATAACTGTCTAATAATATTGCCATTATACATTATTTCTTCATTAACACTTGAATTAATCTTTCTTTCTCAGCTAACAGTTCCTTTAGATGCTCTACCTCTTTTTTAGATTCATTCAATAGGATGTCACTACTTACACTATTTAAGTTTCCGTTAATTGTAACATTGTTTCCGATACTCTTTACGGCCTGAATTTCACGAACAAAGAATGTATCAATGGAAACCTCAAAGAAGTCTGCTATCTTTTCCAGAGTATTACAATTCGGTATACTTGTTCCCTTAATGATATTATCTAAGGTAGATTTTGTTATACCTGCATAATTATATACATCTATCTTTTTAGCCCTTTTATTCTCTATTAAATCATTAATAATACGACCGTTAAACATCCTTTCTTCTATTTTTAATGAGTATAAATAAATATACCTATTATCAAATAATGGATATTTTATCATCCATATTAGACAATAAAGAATACCTTTGTGTTATAAAATTAATAATTAAATCAATAGCAAATAATATAATCATCTAAAAAGTAACAGAAATGGTAATATCTAACTATTATTTATCTCTATCGGGTAAAGTGAAAAGTAAGTTCATTCAAGATGTAATTGAATTGTGCGGAATATCCTACCCTTCTTTCTTCTACAAGATGAGAAACAATTCCTGGACCAAACTTGAACGCGAAGCGATAGAGAGGTTTATTCAAAAAAATAATGAGAAATCAAGTTGAGTTCTACAACACGCCATCAGGCTATGTGATGTGTGATGACGGCAACTATACGACTCGGCTATCAGAATCCAGCCGGGAAGTAGTAGATGAATTGCTTGATACCATACGAGAGTGTTATTCCGATGCGTACCGCGCACTTGAACAATGCTATTCCAAGTCAAGCAAAAATTCCAGATACCAAAAATTCAGAATAGTGAATCGCTTCATACGATGTAATTGTGGAGAACTGGATACCCAAAAGATAGATTTTATCGACGGGAATATCAATATCGAGCAAGTACATTGTCCTCTGAGAGGTTCCGGTGACTGTCAGTATGAGAATGTGATATGCAATCCCAAACGTACATCAGCCCTTACCGTAAGACAGCTACAAATAGCAGCTGCACTAGCCGAAGGACTGACCCCACAGGAAGTATCAGACAGATTATATATCTCAATCCATACGGTACACAATACCATACAGGCAATTAAGGTAAAACTAAACCTCAAAAATACTACCCAGATAATCTCCTGGTACAACAATATGAATAAGTAAAATATTGATTAGTAGAAAATAAAATTATGGAATACGTCACTTCACCCAACTTAAAATCTCCAATGCTTCTTAACAAATACATAGGATTTACATTAGAAGAAATGGACCTTGCCGGTGAGATAATAACAAAGGCATTGGAAAAAGAACTGGCTAAAACAAAGAAAAGATATGAGAAATACCTGAGCATACAAGAAATCGGAGAAGCCACTACACGTCAGCAGACAATCTTATATAATGTTGAGCAAAGATACAATGAATTGGATACTCTTGTACACGACCTGAAAGGACTGATAGATTTGAGCAAAAAACTGAGAGACCCAAATCGATTAAAACCAAACATGGGAGAACAAGGAGGTCACATATGAAAGAAGGAGATTTGGTCATGGTTTCTGCCGAAGCCACAGGCTTAGGAGAGCCAATGGAAGCAATTATAGACAAGATAGAAACATTCATGGGACAAACCCTTGTCACGGTTACTTATACACGACCGACCGCATTATCCGGCCTCGGTGGTTGCTTTGTGGATGTACATATAACCTTAAAAGAATATTGAATTATGACAAGAAAAAAAGATATAGTAAAACTCAATAAACTGCACCTGATTAAACGTAGAAGGATGCAAAAGTTTCATGCTAGGAAATATATTAGACCATGCAAGAACTGTGGAGAGAATCAAGAATCAATACGATGTCTTCAAATGTTTGTGTCAATTAAATATTTAAATCTCGATTCTGAATTAAGAAGATGTGTTGGCACTTATAAAATCAGATTTCAGGAAAAAAATAAAAATTATTATGCAGATTAGACAGTGGTATTATGGGAAACATGAAATTACACAAAATGGAAGAATGGGAATCCGTCTTCCATACCAAACAAATTGAGCACGTCTATTACACTTCTGACATGCTGGTACGTAAGGTGACCGGTTACATTATAATATGCCGAAAATCGTTGAATAACGGTATCTCAAAAAATACACCCAGACGAAAACGAGTCCGATGGGATGGCTATGGACGTTGTTACAACATCAACAACAATACCCGTCTGCGTGACCACGACATACACTTCTAATCTATCTTTTATAAAGCCGGCAAATACCTGATATTTGCCGGTATCCAAAACACTCTAAAACATGATTTCCAACTCAGACATAGAAAAGATTCTTGACCGTGCCGACATAGTAGACGTAGTAGGACAATTCGTCCAGCTGCAACGGTCCGGAGTCAGATACAAGGCATGTTGTCCGTTCCATCAGGAAGACACCCCGTCCTTCATGGTAGACCAGGCACGCGGCTTATGGTACTGCTTCGGTGCTTGCAAAGAAGGTGGCAACGTCATTAAGTTTGTGGAGAAAATAAATAACATGAACTTCCCAGAGGCATGTCACTGGCTGGCCGACAAATACGGTATCGATATAGAAGACAAGAAAGAAGAGAAAAATCCGGAAGAGCTAAAGGCAATTCGCAAACGTGCGTCCATGTTCGCAATAAATGAATTTGCGGCTCAATACTTTCTTGCGAATCTGCAAAAAACAGAAGCTGACGCCGCACGGGCCAAAATCAAACAGAGATGGGGTGAGCAATATCCTCAGGAGCAGGGTATCGGTTATGCACTTCCTTCCTGGTCCGCTTTTGCAGACGCAGCCATCAAGGCCGGATACTCTGCCGACTTGCTGGTAGAGTGCGGACTGATTCGGAAGCGCAAGGAGGGTGACGGATATTATGACTTCTATCGTGACCGTATCATGATACCCATCCGCGACCGGTTCCGGAACATCATCGGGTGGACTGCCCGCGACATGAGCGAAGTAGATGGTACCCCCAAATACCTCAACTCCTGTCAAAGCGATATATATGACAAGTCCGACAGCATATTCGGTATTGACAACGCCATCAGGCAGGCTGCCAAAGAAGAAAAGTTTTATTGTGTGGAAGGTGCCCCCGATGTAATGCGCCTGCAATCCATCGGAATAAACAACACCATTGCCTCACTGGGTGCTGCCTGGACAAAGAAACAGTTCTACCAGATTAAAAGGTATGCCACTTCCCTTTGCTTTCTTCCGGACGCGGACGCCATCAAACCAGGCGAACAATACGGTACCGGAATAGCAGCCGTCATCAAGTCCGGCCAACTGGCTATGGAGTGCGGTTTCTCCGTATCCGTAAAGGAGATTCCATGTGGTGAAGGAAATACGAAAAATGATCCGGACTCTTACTGTACCAGCCGTACCAAATTCAAAGACCTTGACGAAGTAGATTTCATCACCTGGTATGCCGGATATGCCTTCAAGGCTGACGGTACCACCGAAGACAAAAGTTCAGCCGTATCCAAGATTGCCCAGATGGTGGCCATGGTTGGCGATGAAGTCAAAGAACAAATGTACCTGGAGCAGCTGAAGAAAATCTATAACCATAAGAATCTTTGGCTGACGGCCATCAACCGTGAAAAGAAGAAAATTTCCGAATCCAGGGCAGACAAGACACAGACCATCAACCGGGATTTGCTGGCCAAATATGGGTTCTTTGAGTCCAACAACTGTTATTACTCGACCAACGACGGGAAAGAATATCAGTGGTCAAACTTCGTGATGCAACCGATGTTTCATATCAAGGACTCTCTTAACCCCAAGCGATTGTACCGCATCAAGAACCAGAATCGTCAGGAGGAAATCGTGGAGATGAAACAGGAAGACCTGGTGTCGTTATCAAAGTTCAAACAGAAGGTCGAAGGACTGGGTAACTATATCTGGCTGGCTACCGAAAAAGAAATGACACGCCTGAAGATGTATCTTTATGAACAGACGGAAACCGCAGTGGAGATTACCCAGTTAGGGTGGCAGCGCAAAGGATTCTATGCGTTCGGCAATGGAGTATTTGACACCGAATGGCACCCGGTAGATGATTATGGCATCGTTCGCCTAGGCGATAAAGGAAACTACTACCTTCCGGCCTCCAGTCTGATTTACCGGGACGATGACAAGCTGTTCCAGTTCGAGCGGCGATTTGTCCACCTGAACTACTCCGGCATCTCCATGAGAGACTACTTTACCAAACTGGTAGGAGTTTTCGGAGATAATGCAAAAGTGGGTATCTGCTTCCTCCTGGCCACATTGTTCCGCGACGTGATTACCGGTTATACCAAGAGCTTCCCCATCCTGAACCTGTTCGGGCCGAAAGGTTCAGGAAAGTCAGAGCTCGGTCACAGCCTGATGTCCTTGTTCATTATCGACAACACACCTCCCAACATTCAGAATGCCACTATCCCGGCACTGGCCGAGCTGGTAGCACAATGTTCAAACGCCCTGGTACATATTGATGAGTTTAAAAATAACATTGACATCGACAAACGCGAATACTTGAAAGGTTTATGGGATGGAGCCGGGCGCAGCCGTATCAACATGGACAGAGACAAGAAGCGTGAGATAACAGCCGTTGACTCAGGAGTCATCCTTTCCGGACAGGAGATGGCAACAGCTGATATAGCTCTCTTCAGTAGACTTATATTCCTGACGTTTTCCAAATCAGAATTTACCGATGCGGAAAAGAAACGATACAGCGAACTGGTAGACATTCGCAAACGAGGCCTGTCACACCTGACCCTTCAAATATTGCGTCATCGGGCCAAGATGGAGCAACAGTTCGTCAGTAACTTTCATTCCTGTTTGTCTGACATTATTGAAGGACTGGGGGCGGAGAAAGTGGAAGACCGAATCTTGCGTAACTGGATCATACCGCTGGCAGCCTTCAGAACGCTCGAGGGTGTACTTGACTTGCCGTTTTCATACCAGGATATTCGCAAGGTTACACTGGATGGCATAATCCGTCAGAATGCAGAATGTAAAAGCAACAATGAATTGGCCAACTTTTGGAATGTGGTATCTTATCTGCAGCAGGATGGTGAGATATTTATCGAAGGTGACTACCGTATAGAATATGTCAATAAGTTCAAAAGCAACCTGATAAAGATTGAGCAGCAGTATCAGGAACCCAAGGCCATCCTTATGATGCGCAAGAACCGCATCTTCATGCTGTATAAAAAGTTCGGCAAGCAAGTTGGCGATTCAATTCTTCCGGAAGGCTCGCTGGTGTACTACCTGGAGAACTCCAAGGAATACATGGGTAAAAAGAACTCAGTCCGGTTCAAAAACATACAGCGTGGTGTGGAAGTTCAGAAAATGGAAACGACTTCCACCGGAGGAATATCCTACAAAAAAACTTCGACACCGGACATTGCCCTGTGTTTCGATTACAAGATGATTAAGGATACTTATAATATTAACCTCGAGGTAGAGGTGGAAGGCAATGAGACTACAAATGATGATTTAGATGAGTAATAAAAATGGTTTTAGAGTTGTAGAAAGGCGTGGCGTCGTGAGGACGCTGCGCCTTTTTTTATATGCCCGGAGCAGTACTCACCCTTTTCAAATGGGGTGAAAAAGGCTTCTACACTTTCTACACCTTCTACAATGTTAATAATGAGATATTTATATATTCTACATACATTCTACAAACCTTCTACAAAATTCTACAAAATGCCGTTTTTGTTAAAACCTTCTACAAATTACTTCATTTTCTACATAATTTCTACAATTGTAGAAGCCTTATAAAATTATAAGCTATTGATTACCAGTATATTTTATTTTCTGTAGAAAGTGTAGAAGGTGTAGAAGGCAAAAAGTATGTCATATCTGGAAATATACTTTTTGCTTTTGGAGCAGATTAATGACAAATTTATTTATCTAAAAAGTAATATATATATTATATTTGTAATAGATAATCAATTCATTATGAGCCACATTGTGTTTTATATCAAACTGGAGCCTTATTTAAAGCAATGGCTTCACAATAGCCTGGGAAATCCGGTGGTATTTCCACCACAGAGTAATGAGAATGCTGTTATCCGCCGTTTCCTCCGGAAAAGGCCACCGGAAGTTCAGCCGGAAATGGCAGAAGACGAATTGACAGCCATCGTCATTCCCGACAGCAAAGCCAAGCCGCCGCAATATTATAACTACCTGGGTAAAAAAGCCAAGGCAGCTGTAAAGGAGACCATCGAAGACCTGTTCCGGGCGAACCTCTGGAATGAGATGAGCGACCTGACCAAGCGCGATTGCGGCCTGAACAAGACCATCGCAGCCTGGTGTGAAATGCACGGCATCGATGACGACTATTCGGAGACTGTCAGACAGAAATACTACCGCATGAGGACCAGTTATAGCCGGAGAGGTATCTTTTTAGGTTCTTTAACCAGAAAACACTCGGATGAGTAGGCCGTTTTTATACAAACCCAAACAACACCGAACACACATAATCCAATAACGATAATCATGGTACACCTGATTCAGAACATTAGAAAAGTAGAATGCATCGAGGCCTATCACCTTCAGCATTCAGACATCATAGCCGACCGGGGAGTATGGCTGAATGTCTACCAGCAATTCAGCCCAATTTCGACTATCGGGCTGAGTTCAGTCGAGATTTCCGACAAAATCGAGAACAGACAACGCATTTTCACCACCAAACTCACCATGTTCCGGTCAAAGAAGCTGCTACCTGGTGCCAAAAAGTTCTGCTTCAAGGTAACAACCGTCACCGGCTCCCAGTTCCTGATTGGCTCATCCGAAAAGCCCTACCCCGTCATACAAAACGAAGAGACTTTTCCGTCCGCAGCCAGTGGACGGGCAGGTGTTACCGTCACAGTAACCCTGACCTCCCCTATTCCGATGCTTGCCATATTAGATTAGAGTCTTTTTATGCAATATATATAAGGTATAATATTGCGTAGACTAATTTTCGACAACATGGATTATAGTATTAGTATTGATTCACACATCGGTCCTTGGGGATATTCAAAGAACTATATCCGAAGCCAGATGTCAGGTTTGAAAAACAAGCCTGTCAATGTGCGTGTATCGTCCCTTGGTGGCTCGGTGGACGATGCGCTCGACATCCGGCAGCAGTTTCTTGATCACGGCAACGTGACTTGCTACCTGTATGGATACGTGGCCAGCGCGGCTACCATCCTGGCTACCGGTGCCAAGAAAACCTGCATGTCCAGATATGCATTCTACCTTATTCATAAAGTGTCAAACTGGGTGGATGCCTGGGGCAACTACAACGCCGACCAGATTCAGCAGCTTATCGACGACCTGAAGGCCAACAAGCTGGAGAATGACAAAATGGACTTGGTGCTGGCCAACCTCTACGCCAACAAATGCAAGAAAAAAGTGGATGACATTCTTCCAATCCTGAAAGAAGGACGATGGCTTACTGCCCAGGAAGCACTTGAATACGGATTCATTGACGAAATCGTAGAAGACGGCTCAAAACTGAACTTCGACGATGCCATGAAGACCCGCTTCAACATGTTCCATCTTCCGGCTTTGCCTGCGATGGAGGACAAGACCGAAAGTCCGGAAGCAGAAACAGCACCCAGTTGGTTCAACAATTTCGTGAACAAATTCTTCAAGGGACACCAGCCGGATACTCCACAGGCACAAAATAAACCACTCAATCATTCAACAACACAAATGAAAAAGGATTATCAGAAAGTCAATTCCATCTTGAAAATCGAGGGTGTGGAAGTTGACAAGGATGGTAAGGTAACGCTTACCGAAGAACAGGTCAAGGCCCTCAATGACCGCATCACCAATCTGGAACAGGAATCTTCTGATAAAGACAATCAGATTTCGGAACTGAAGAAGCAGAATGAACACCTGAAAAAAACCGATGGTGAAGACACCACTCACATTAATGGTGACGAAGGTGAGGATGATGACCTCACAAAGCTCAACACAGCACAAGAAATGTTCAACAACGTAAAAGAATTGTTATAATATGGCAGATACAAAAGGTTACGTACAGATTACTGATGAACAGCTTGCCAAGTCGGCTGTCAAGTATAGAAAAGAATTGCTTATGATGCCTGTTCTTGCCATGGCTTCAACTTTGCAGCACATGTCTCAGAGACCTGGTGTTATAGGGAAAGAGACTGTAGGTGAAATTAATGGTGACATTGAACTCGGGCCGTATGATGAAGGGCGTGTTGATGAAAATGGTGTATCCATTGATCCGCGTACATTAGAGACTTTCTTAGGTAGCGTAGTGAAAAAGTTTTCCCCGAACTCTGTATGGCAAACAGTTTATGGCAACTTGATTTCAAAGGGGGAAGCTTTAAAGAATGTCGACATCACCCGTCAGGTTCTTGCTTTCCTTTCTGCTAAACTCGGAGCTAATCTTAATGCTGTCTTATGGTCTGCTAAACGTAATGAGAGTGGAACAAAATCAAAAGACCTTTTTAATGGTTTTGATACCATCACAAAAACAGAAATGGACGCTTCCAAGATTTCTGCAGACCTTAAAAACATGTTTACTATCGAGGCTATCAGCAAAGACAATGCTGTGGATGTTTTAAAGGAATTCTACCGTGCTGCCGACCCTGTGTTGCGAGAAACTCAAACTAAACTGTTTATTCCTCAGGGTGTTTATGACAACTATGTAGACGATTATCAGGCTACCGTTGGCCATGTTCCTTATAATACATCATTTGAGAAGACGTTTCTCGAAAGTTCTAACAATAGATGTGAGCTGGTTCCTCTGGCTAACAAAGCCGGTTCCGCTTTCATTCACCTTACTACAAAAAGTAATATGCTTGTTGGTTACGGTAATGGTGCTGATAAGGAAACGATTCTGGTAGAAAAGCATCATCCATTCAAACTTGACTTTGTTGCTACCATGTTTTTTGGTGCTGAATTTGAAACAATTTCTAAAGAGCGTCTGCTGGTGGGTACCATCGACGGTACAACTCCGGTTCTCGCTGGCATAGGAGGGTAAATTATGGCAGTAGATTGTACAAGCAAAGGGATGTACGAATCCCTTTCCTGGTGTCCAGGTCAGACCTCGACACCAGGTATCAGACGTAAGGTGTTCTTTATTCCAAAAAGTTGGATTAAAAAATGGCCGGTTCTTCCTGCTATTGACGGAGCAGAAAGCATGGCTGCATTAGCCACATACGAAGGCGACTTTGTGCTGGCAGCTGACAAAAAATGGCAGTATATAGAATTACTGACCACTAAATCGTCCATCAACGCAGAGTCACAGGGTGAAATGCCTTCCAAGACTATTCTGAACAAAGCAACGCTGGTTCACGCAGGTACAGATGAAGAAGCCTCCGGTTTCTGTCGCCAGGCCAACATCGATGAATTGATCTTTCTTTGTCAGCAGAAGAATGGTAAGTTCCGCGTAGTCGGTTCTGAAGCTTTTGACCCTTCAGTCACCATTTCACAAACTTCAGGAGAAGGAGACACCGGTACTGCTGGTACCACCCTAGAGGCACAGTGTACGGACATTTGCCCGTCACCGTTCTACACAGGTAAAATCGAAACAGAAGATGGCGACATTTCCGGAGCGGATGGTAGCGCAATCCTTC
This sequence comes from Bacteroides gallinaceum, assembly GCF_030373775.1. Taxonomy (NCBI): domain Bacteria; kingdom Pseudomonadati; phylum Bacteroidota; class Bacteroidia; order Bacteroidales; family Bacteroidaceae; genus Bacteroides; species Bacteroides gallinaceum. Next base: position 192,159 of record NZ_JAUDEN010000002.1, read on the forward strand.
CGGGTGGATAATAATAGGAGGCTACAGTTATGTACATAGATGAACAGTTAACCATAAACATGCAAGGCTGGCTCAATACGGAGCCGGCCTTGCGTGACCTGATGAAAGGTGCGGAAATGGTGCTCAAGCTGACCCGTAACCGCATCCTTTATCAGAATATTTCCCACAATCCGCAGAAGTTTGCGAGTAAGATTGAATATGAGCTGAAGAAACACCTGGCCATTCGCCTGGACCGAAAGACGATTCAGGACGTGGTCAAGATGGACAAAGAGCTGGTTCCGGCCGTAGCTGAAACACTGGCCACCTTCCAGCCTGAAATCAGTTCTGACGACGACACACCGCAAGAAGCGACCATTGCTAAAGGCAAACGCGCGGATCATGATTCACTACCCGAAGAAATCCGTCAGCTGTGGGAAGACAACAAAGACATCTACTTCCGTTTGAAGCAGACTTTTGAGACTTTGAAAACCATGAAGGATGCTCTTCCATGCGACAGGTACGAATACCTGAAGCAACTGGAAGAGCTGGATGCCAGATATCGGGATAACATGAACAAGTACGACCATTTCAATCCGGACAATCAGGGTGCAGACGGTACAGAAGGTGAATCACCTGAAGACCCTGCTGAAATGGCCAAAAAAGTCAGTGCAGCCCGCGGCTATCTGTCAGACAACAAGAAGAAACTGGCAGAGCTGAAGGAATCCGGAGACCAGGAGAAGTACGAGAAGCTGCTGGCCAAAGTACAGCAGAGATACGACTTCCTTATCTCCACTGGAAACAACGTAGGAGAAGACCAGGTGAATGCCTTACGTGAATTAGGGTTGAAAGCATGAAACATGTAAACCGATTGCTGAAGCCGTTATCCGATGTGCCGTTACAGGCGTACCTGGATAACCGGCTTCAGCTTTTTGATGTCCTCGAGTTCATCCTGTCACAGACCGGACCGGCTAAAGTCTACGTGTCTACCTTCTCTACTTCCGAGGAGTTCTTGCGCAGATTGTTCTCCCTCCGAAAACGGCAGCTGATTCTTCACTCTGTCCTGATGGCAGACCTGAAGGCAGCCAAGAAGACTGTAAATCTGTACACCTTTATGTCTTCCGTATTCGATGATGTGTACCTCACGGAGAATCACTCCAAGGTACTGCTTATCGAGAACGACCGCTGGATGGTTACAGTCGTTACCAGCCAGAACCAGACGCGAGGAAACCGGACCGAATGTGCAATGATCACGACGCAGCCAGACCTCTTCCTTACCTTACGAGACCAGTTTTCCGAAATTATTAATACCCGCAGCATACACCTCAATGGAATTCACTTCAGCACAGATTGACAGAATCAAGGAACTTGCCACGATGCTTACCCCGGTATCAGACATTGCAGTCCTGATGGACGTAGACGAACGACGTCTGCGAGAAATCATTTCCGACAAATCCCATCCGGCCAGCATAGCCTACCGCAAAGGGAAAGCCGAACGGGCATTGCAGATCCGGCAAAACGAACTGGAATTGGCCGAAGCCGGAAGCCCGCTGGCGGTGCAGCTTGTGGGTTCCTACATCCGTGACATGGATTCCGACGAAGATTTATAACTATGCCATTACCCGCAACGATTGATATTGCCAAAGAAAACCTCTTCGCCTCGGTCGACGAGATGCGAGAGCGTAACATTCCCGAAGTCATCCAGCAGCGTCTGCTCCGGCTTCGGGACATGTATAATTACTGGCTCCAGTACCCGCGCATACGGGAACAGGAAATAGTGCTCGAGCTTCAGAAGCGATACCAGATACAGAAGTCAGCTGCCTACGAAGACATCCGCATCATCAAATACCTGCTGGGAGATTTGAACAAGGCCACCAAGGACTACCATCGCTACCGCTTCATCCAGCGCAACGAAGAGAGTTACGAAATGGCCAAGCGCATGAAGGACGCCCGGGCGATGGCCGCCTGTGACAACTACTACGCCAAGTACATGCAGCTCGACAAGGAGGATGCCAAGGATTTAGGCTACGACAAGATTGTGGTGCAACCCTTCCAGCCGGACAGCGACCCGACGATTATCGGAATCAAACCGATACCGAACATCCGGCAGCGCATTGCGGATAAGATTAAGCAGTACATGAATGAGGATGTCCAGGACATCCAGTTTGAGGATGCTGACTTCAACGAAGACGACATTTTCAATCCTAAAAAATCACAGGAGGTACCCGAACCATGAGAGAATACTTCCATGACACCCAGCAGCAGGTCCTATTCACCCCGGCAAAAGACATAGTACTTTGTGCCGGACGTGGTTGGGGTAAAGGTCCGATTCATGCCGCCATCAACCTGCGCAACATGCAGCGCATGCCAGGAAGCATCACCGGATTTGTGGCGGCCAACTGTAAGCGTGCCCTCACCAACACCATCCCGTCCATGCTGATCCACTGGCAACGCTGGGGATTCAAGCGCGACGTACACTGGACTATCGGCAAGAAACCGCCGAAGTCCTGGGGATGGGGTGAACCTATCTTCCAGCCTGACAACTGGGAGAATGTCATTTCCTTCTACAACGGCTCGATAGGTTACATCATCAGCCAGGACCGTTCCGGAACTTCCAACTCCTTTTCACTGGATTACCTGGACATCGATGAAGCAAAGTACATCGACTTCGAGCAGCTGAAAGACGAAACTCTTCCGGCAAACCGTGGTAACAAGCAATATTTCGGCCATCACTACTTCCACCATGGCATGCTGATTACCTCCGATATGCCGGTCACAAAGAAAGGTTCCTGGTTCCTGGACTACGAAAAGAAATGCGACCCGGAACTGATTGAAGTCATCCAGGCGACAGTACATGAAATTTGGCGGACAAAGAAACGCATCCGCGACCTTCAGGCTAAATCAGAACCCGTTCCTTTGTACCTGAAGGACTATCTGCGCACCTTGAACCGTGACGTATGCCGCATGGGTTCTGTAGCTGTTCTGTACCGCGAGTTCTCCACGATTGAGAACATGCAGCTGCTGGGTGAAGCATTCATTAATCAGATGAAGCGTGACCTTCCCCCACTTACCTTTCAGACGGCCATCCTGTGCAAGCGTATCGGTATCAGCAAAGACGGCTTCTACTCCAGCATGACGGAAGGGCACAAATACAATGCAACTGACTTCAGCTACCTGGACAGCTTGGAATATCAGTTCGACAAAATCAAGGAGCCTTCCTGCCTGATGGATGCTGACCTCGATAGGGATAAGCCCATCTGCATCGCCTTTGACTTTAATGCCAACATCAACTGGCTGGTAGCCGGCCAGCCGGACCGGAACCGGCTGAAGGTAATTAAGTCGTTCTGGGTAAAATACGAACGTAAGCTCGAGGCCCTGGTGGATGACTTCTGCAAGTATTACCGACACCAGCGACACAAGGAAGTGATATTCTATTACGACAGTACGGCCTTAGGCTCAAACTATGCGGTCAATGACGAAGACTTTCATTACGTCATCGAGCGTGCTTTCCAGGACAGAGGTTGGGAGGTGCGTTCTGTCTATATAGGTCCCCCGATGAAGCACATCGAGAAGTGGCTGCTCCTCAACCGTATGTTTGCCGGAAAGGCTAAACTCATCCCCTTCTTCAACGAACAGAACAACGAAGACCTGCTTATCTCCGTGCAGACTGCAGGCGTGTACAACGGCGGCAAAGACAAGCGGGGTGAAAAGCTGGCAGAGACAGAAGAAGACCAGCTTCAGGCGAGAACAGACGGTTCGGATGCGTTCGATACGCTGTGTATCGGCTGCGAACGTTTCCCCCAGATGACATTCGACATGTTTGTAACATCCTCTATGTAGTTTTCAATAAGCTAATTAGTTTTATTCTTAGGGTAAGCCCTGATGACCGTGCAGATGGTTGTCGGGGCTGTTTTTTTGTGCGCGAGTTGGCGTGTACCGTGCGCGTAGAAAGGTGTGCCGTTACATATTCCGATTTTCGAAGGTTAACATCTGTTAACTGTGGCGTAGGGCGGTGGGGGGTCGGATTCCCGACGTCCGCATAAAATGCGGTGTTTGGCGGGCGTATTCGTTTGATTGTGTGCCGTTTTCGTTTCGGATGGCCGGAAAATCCAAGCAAACACCCCTGTTTTGGCCTGTTTTTTCAGGCTAATCTACTGGCTCACAATCTGCTGGCGCCCGGAAAATTCAGAGAATTTCCCGGGTAACAAGGTAGAAAGACACTCGGTAGTCTTTCTGGGCTGGAGATAGCGTTCACGCAGCGGCCCACCCGCCCCATTGCTTTCCCTACTGGCGGTATAGCTAAAGCTATGTATTGTTTGACTGCTCTTCTGTTCTTCTCTTCGGAATTTACATCGGTGTCACCTCTCACTGCCGGTTACGCCTTTTCATCACTGCAAAGGTAAATATTGCCTGCCGTATGCCAAGTTCAGGCGCTGTTCACTGTAAAAATCTCCACCCTTCCAGGGTAGTATTCAAGGCAGGGCTTTACGGTGAAAACTTGTCTTTCACGGCTGGCAACACCTTTTGACGCAGTGTAAAAGGCGAAACAAACCGACAGCGAAAGGCGACGGAATAAAAAAAACCTCAGAGAAGGAAGAGCAGAAAAAAGGCTCACTACCTCGGCTCGAGGTTCAAGAATAAAACTCCAAAAACTACCGATATGAAACCCTTTACCGAATCCATGCTAAACCAGTGCAGAAAGTACATGTTCAACTTCTTTGACTACCTGCCCACAAAGTATCAGGCCAGCGCAAGAGACTGGCAGGTGAGAAAATTCGTGTGGGCATTCAAAGACGGCAAATGTGCCGTTTCAGCTGCCCAGCTTGTCGCAAAGAAAATCCGCGAGCAGTTTGGCACGTCAGCGAGTGACATGGTGTTTGTCTGTATCCCAGCCAGCAGCCAGCGGAAAAATGAAATCCGATACAGAGAGTTTTCGGAAGAAGTGGCCAGACTATCGGGAGCGGTAAACGGATACAGCCATATCACGGTAGAGGGTGAACGGCTGGCAATCCACGAAAGCAAGTCAGGGAAGCACGTAAACGACGTGCAGGTAATCAACTTCGACAAGGAGTTTTTCAAAGATAAAAAAGTGCTTGTCTTCGATGACGTGATAACCCGTGGTTACTCCTACGCTCGTTTTGCCTGCCACCTTGAAAGTTTTGGCGCATCCGTTATCGGTGGAATGTTTTTAGCGAAAACCTTATTTGTCTAACAATTTAATAAACAACATTATGAAAGATTTATTCGAAATTTGCGGAGAATGCCGCCACTTGAGCGACGCAGAAGTAGTTTATCAGCTTACCAACAACAAGGAAACGAGTAATCAAGTGAACGCCATGTTGGCGAACGGCGGAAATGTGTCGATAGAAGACATCTACAACCTGCTGACACCAGCACGCAGGGAGATGGCGTTGGCTGTCATTGAATTATACAAGCGAATCAAAGAACGGAAAAACAACTACAAGCGTATAACTTCCAGCGCAGATGTTTACGAAGTGATGCTTCCCTACATGGCAGACCTGAAAGTAGAGGAATGTTGGGTTATCTTCCTGAATCAGGCAGCCCGAATCATCCGCAAACAGCGTATCTCAGTCGGAGGGCTGGCGTCTACTCAGGTAGATGTAAGAGTGATTTTGCGTGAGGCCCTTTCTTGCAGTGCCACATCCATGATACTCTGCCACAATCACCCGTCAGGTAATTTTCAACCAAGTAAGGACGACGACCGCCTGACACATGCCTTGCTGGAAGCGGGACGAATTATGAATATCAGGCTTCTTGACCACGTGATAGTAACGGATGGAAGTTATTACAGCTACGGGGACGAAGGCAGGCTGTAGGGGCTGCAAATGGCCGTAGCAGCGTTTAGGGAGGTGGGTAGCGTCGCGGCCGCCCGCCGCCCGATTTTGCCTGCTGACACAAGCAAAATCGGGCGGCGGGAAATAAGGTATTTACTTTTTCTACGCCTAAAATCGGCGATAATAATAACTATTTTACTATTATTTTACCGTTTTCATTTGTAGATAATAGTAAAATTACTATCTTTGCACTGTTGAATTAAAACAGTGATCTATGAAGACAGTGAAAGTTTCAGCAATTCTCCAGAAATTGCAGGATGACGGATGGTATCTATCGAATCAAGAAGGTAGCCATCGTCAGTTCAAACATCCTGTCAAGAAAGGAAAAGTAACCGTCAACGGTCATCCTTCAGACGATGTTTGGGGATTTTTGCTAAAGAGTATTGAAAAGCAATCAGGGTTAAAATTTTAACCCTGAGCGCTTGCTCTAATAGATTTTTAATTCAACATAGGCGGTCTTAATAAGACCGCTTTATTTGAAAACTTAATACAATATTATATGGATAAAGTTGTTATCGAAACCGCACGTACTGAAAACGGATATAGTGGTGCATGTGAATTGCTCCCTGGGTGGATTGTAGCTACTACTGGTGATTTTGACAACTTTAAAAAAGAGGTTGTCGACAGCATCCGCTTTTATGTAGATTGCGCCAAAAAGGACGGAGATGAATATCCTGCGGTCTTTGATGGAGAATATGAGCTTGTGTACAAATTTGACGTGCAAAGCCTATTACTTTATTATCAGGGTATTTTCTCTTTTTCTGCTCTACAAACTATTACTGGAATAAACCAAAAGCAGCTTGCACATTATGCAGCAGGCAGAAGCAAGCCACGCCCTCAACAGGCTGAAAAAATAGCCAGAGGGTTACATAATCTAGCAAAAGATTTAATGTCGGTCACTGTTTAATTCAACACTTTGCTTTGACTGAGAGATAGAAGGAGCCTCTTTGTAGGCTCCTTTTTTTATCCATTTCTTTGTCTGATTCTGAATATTTTGTAAGTTTGTGACTATTAAAATAATAATAAAAATTATAGTTATGGGCAAAATAAAAACAGCAAAAAGACAAACTATTTGGAATGTTATCAATATCAAATCACGCGGCATCCAAACCCCACAAACCTATATCCATGCTTTTGAATGCTTGAAAGAACAAGACCCCTTGATTCAACTAAGAGGTAATCGACACATGAGTATTAAATCAATGTCTCAAGGCTCATATATAGAAAAAGAAGGGTACACCCGATCCATTCTTGTAAAATTAAGTGCATACGACATATTAGATTCTGACAAATTTTATAATAGAAGAAGTAAAGAAAATGTATCTTTGTATTTAGATCCTGACATTGTTGCCAATGAATCTGAAATAGAGCTTATTTTCGTTCCTAAGATTCATCGCTTTGCAATGCCAAAGAGCAGTAAAATTTCTTTGAAAAATGTGCTAAAATACTTCCAGGAAGCATTGGATAAGACAATGGGAGCCAATAGTTTTGATGTAACCATTGTAAAAGATAAAGACGTTATACAACGTATTTTTTCTTCTTATGCCATTTATTCAATTGAAGCAGATTTCACCTACTCTAATCGGGATCCATCCCAGAATTTTCAGGCTGTGTTTGATCAAAAGATTAGAGAAATGAATCCGACTCAGTTTAAAATGAACATAAAAGGAACAAAAGACCAACCACTGGAAGCTCCATCAGACGGATTAATAGAAGCCGCTGCTAATATGTCTGAAAGTAATGGATATATTAAGGCTCGTATCCGTGAGCAAGCAGGTGGAAAAGTTACAACTATCAATACAGAACGTTATCCTTTAAATATGCAAGTGAATAACGCTGGAGATGATATATATACTGCAACTTATAATGAACTAATAAACAGATTTGGTAACGAACCAACAGAGCATGAGCAATAAAAATAGTTTCTTTGGATGGACAGCTGTCTTTCAGCTTTATACGCTGAAAGACTTTTTAAGAGATTCTATATATCCGGTCATATTCTCTGCTATTGTAATGGCTTTAAGCATAATCTGTGATATTGAATCTTACACCCTTTTAGGTAAGACTCTAAATATCGGACTAACCATTGTCCCTGTTATGCTTTCATTACTTATAGCGGCTTATGCCATATTACTATCTATGTTCTGCTCAAATACAGGAAAAACAATAGCAAATCAAAATGGAGGAAAAGAATTACTGGATGAACTCAACTCTGATTTCGCCACAAGTATTTTTGCTTCTTTTATAGGAATCCTTTTCTTTATTGGCGGATCATTAATTCACCAACTAAAATTTGATTTTATATACGCTGATTTCGTCAATTATAGTGCTCTTTTTTTATCGGATTACCTACTGTTTTTTTCTGTCTTCATTTTAAAAGATTTAGTTATCGGTATTTTTAACATCGGACGAGTTGCTACACATTTTCAAGAATAAAAATTTATAGCTATAATTTTTATAATGCATTAATAATATGCGGAGATTAATAAATTGGATTAAACACAATCCTATACTCTCCATTGCTTATATCTGTGTTGGAATAGGATTGCTCATTTGGGGAGGATTCTTATTACTTATAAACAAGACCTATAACGTCGGTGGCTGTTTAACTCCTGAGGAAATGGCTCAAACCGGACAGGTTGGCGATTTCATTGGTGGAGTTATTGGCTCTGTTTGGGCTTTAGCCGGAGTATTCTTGTATTTTAGTGCTTTAAAATTACAACAGCAAGAACTAAAAAGCCAAAGAGAGGAGATGGCAACTAGCCAGAGACTCTTGGATCAACAACTATTTGAAGGTACATTCTTTAATCTATTAAAGGCTCAAGAAAATATAAGGGACAATATAAAAGCTCAATTCCCCAAAATTGAGTTTAAAGCATTTTCTTTATCTGTTAGTCAATATGAAGTTTATGGTATTAACTTCTTCAATATTGCTAGAACAGAATATCAAGCTATATACAACTTTGTAGCATCCCATGAGTATAAAGGAACTTCTATTCATGGTATAAATGAAGATATTGAAAATCAAATAGGTTCTTTTTACGATAAGTTTAATGATATTATTATTAATGAAGAATTATGGGATACTATTAAATATTATGCATATTATGAATGTTTAGGTACACTTTATGGTTCAAATGAGAAAACCTTTAAGACTATTCATGAATCTGGTAATGAAAGGCAAATTTGTGCCTATGCATATTGGCTATTCTATCATCGTTATGAATATTGTTTAGGGCATTATTGTCGACATTTTTATAATATAATCAAATACATAGATGATTATAAACAGAAACTTTTATCTCAATTAAATAGTCAATCCAAAGATTATGAGAAGGAGGTCCAGACAATTAACGATAAGATTCACCATTATTTTTCTTTTGCTCAAGCCAGCCTATCATCATATGAATTAGTCATGATATACTATAATATGCTATTGTTTCCAAATGCGGAAAAATTATACAAAGAATATAACATCTTTGAAAACATGCATATAGAGAATCTCATTAAGAATAGACATGCAAGATTTTTCGAAGGCATTAAAATAAAATCAGTGAAAGATTTCAAACAGAGAATTTTCCAGAAATAGCAAAACTTAGACCTGTATATCTCAAATATAAACAGATCTTACAGATAAAATAAAAACAAGTATGATTGGATTTATCCTTATAATATTTTTAGCTGGATTTATATTTATCGCTTATTTGAAAAAATCGAACGACTCTTCAAATAACAAATCCAATGGAACGATAAGTAGCAATACTTCAAATTATGACAATAACAGAACACAATTAAATCATGCATCTAATACGCAAAAAGCTAAAGAAATACCTTCCACTGCAAAAAAAGTGAATTTTGCAGTGAAGGGTACATCCTATCGCTCTCAAGCCGATATTAATGCAGCAAGAAATGTTCGAGTAGGTGATGAACTTACTTTAATTCATGAAGCATATAATGATTATGACTCATTTGCAATGATGGTATTAACTTCCGATGGGCATCATATTGGTTATGTAGAAAAAAAGTATTCCATGTGCTTCTTTGCATATAAGGACAAAATATATAAATGTATCGTATCTAAAGTAACTAATGACGATGTACCATTTATATATGCCAACGCTTTTCTGCCTTTTGATGCACGTGTTCCGGATGATGACTTAAAAGTTCAGAAGATGACATCTAAAGAAGGGCAATACATAGGCAATGGAGTAACTGTCAAGATTACTACCGAGCGTAGTCTTGCCCATGAAACCAACCCCGATTTGGAGCTTGCTGAAAAATTAAAATATAGTGAGCCTGAAAAAGCCGTTGAGATATTTTTGTCATGCGCTGCAAATGAATCTGGACTGTATTCTTTACACCAGGCTTGCTTTTGCTATCGTAAAATGAAAGCCTATGATAAAGAAAAAGAATTGATACAGCAGATTATTGCAGTATGTAAAGACGAAGGCAAAGAAGAATACATTCCTGAATATGAATCACGGCTAAAATCTGTAGAATATTACATCAACAAACAGAATGAAAAAGGAGAACTGGACAAAGCATATTCTCTCCAAAAGGAAGGAAAATATAAAGAAGCACTTGACCTTTATCTTTTTTACTTCAATAAAGATAAGTTTGTTTTAAACTTAACTGACAGAATCATCCAATGCTATCGGAAGTTAAATGACAAATCAAATGAAACAAGGATGCTTGAATATGCTCTAAAAAATAAACTTTCAGAATCAAACAAACTAAAATATGAAAAGAGATTAGAGAAACTGAAACAAGAGCAATAAGACTTTAGGCTATCTTTAATTTCATTGATACGCTTTGCTATTTATGAATAACAAGAAAAATTAATCACACTCAGTACTCCTTAACCAGTACCGCTGTACTTCCCTGAAAGTACTCCAGTACTTCCATGGCAGTACTGAAGTACTCCTTAGGAAGTACTGAAAACATGACTGAAAGGCTCTATAAAAAGCGGAAACCATAAAAAAGTTTCTGCTTTTTCTTTTGCTATTCCAAAACAAAAACATACATTTGCAATGTCCTACATTTTGAGAAAGGCGAGATGGCTCGCCAAATAACTTTGCTGCGGGCATTTTTTATGCCCTTAGCTTTGGCTATATAAACTTTTGGTTCCGACCCCCGTGTGGAGCGTTAATGCGCCCACTGCCTTTCTCAAGGTGTAGGACAACGGGAAAGCGGAACCTTTTTTGTTTCCTTTCCCGTAATTAACCAACATATTGTTTCATTTTAAATGTCCTACAAAAATGAAAAATCAAATTGCCCTGCCTGCAAACCAGGCAAAACAAAGCCGTATATCGTTATGGCTTAACCGTGAAAATGTATTGTTCTCCTCCATCATGGAAGAGAAAGTTTCCAACCGCCAAGCTGTGCTTATTTCTCAGGCACTGGCTTCCTTCAGTATCCTAACTGGCTCCGTATTCACCCATTGGCTGGCCGCCATTGCCTGCCTCTGCTGGTTTGCCTGTTCCATCTTACTTTGCAAGAAAGGAGGTTTGCGATGACCGACTCTTCACAGCAACCTATATTCCGTGTCGATAAATACCAGGCATACGAAGAGGAAACGGTACTGTTCGAACAATACAGCATCCTCATGTATGGGAGTGAAAAACTATGCTGCACCCGCCCCGAAATGGAGCAACTAAGCAAACTTATCCAACGCGCTTTAAATGACAGAAAGGAGGCAGATCATGGCAACCGATAAAATCAAATTCGACAAATATATCCTTATCCGCTATTTCCAGGAATATCTCCCGGTGGAACAGGAAAGCGAGAATGTGATATACAAAACATCCCAGCAGATTCAGGACGAACTGTCTGAAATGGCCGACATCAGCATCAACCAGATTGCGGCCACGATGGTGGAACTGAAATACAAGCTCACCATCGGGCCCGATGGCCGGCCGGCATGGATGATGCTGCGCAGATAGACTGCGAGTTTTTAGATGATTACATTTTTTCTACATTGATAGAGTGAAGGCGTGGCGCCGTGAGGGCGCTGCGCCTTTTGTCTTTTTACCACTTTCCGAAGCCGGGTATCTTTGAGAAAAACAAAGAATCATGGTTTCTGTCACTCAAAATATACCGGAATTTGCGCTTTCTTCTCAACTTAATGAAATCGTAATCAATGCAGATGAAGAGGTTACATTCATTTTGAAGAAAAATGATTCTGTAATTTTGCAAGAATCATATACACCAGACTCCCAAAATATCATCCGGATATTGGATCTGTTCTCTCTGCTCGAATCTTATTTAATCAATGAGCCGCTCACAAATTTCACATACGAAATGATAGCGGATAGTCTGTGGGATAATTCCACAAATTTCACGGTACTGTTATGCCGTCCCATCGTCCCCTGCAGTGCTGAGGATTTTGTAGCGAACTACTTTCTGACGACCTTGACCGGACGTGACAAAATCACTTCCTTTGGCCGCACGGAAACGCTGTACCTGACGACCGGGAAACTGTCTTCCGGCGGCACAACCATCCCAGTGACGGCAGAATGTATCTTCGTAAACGACCAGAACCAACTGCTCAAGTCCACCCGTTCCTTGGGCAACGTAGCCGACTATGGCATCCGTTCCATTGATGTATCCCCTTCCCGATTCACCCAGTCCGGCTACAAACTGTTGCGGTACACCATCCTGGCCGGAGCCCGGAAGCAGACCTTCCGCGTGGACCAGGACGAACCGGAATCCATCGGACTGAAGTTCCGGAACTCGTTCGGAGCTGTCGAGACATTCTACTTCGTGGGTGGAGACACGGTCGAGCCGGAACTGTCCCGGAGTGCCGCTTATTTCGCCGGCCAATACAAGACTTATCATGTAGACGAGCAGCGCAAACACACACTTAATACAGGCTACATCCCTGAATCTATGTTCGCCCTGGCCGACGATGTGGCAAGGGCGACCGAAGTCTGGCTGATGGATGAATCCGGCGACATCCCGATAACCATCACCGAAAGCAATACCAGCCGGAGCGATGAAGACGATGGTCTGTTTGCTTTCACTGTCTCTTACATCTTCGCATCCCGGTGCCAGCAGCGGCTCCGTCTGCTTCCGGACATCTTCGACGACTCATTCGATGACACATATAACTAAAGCCTATGAACGTAATACATATCAAAGACGCATTGAGGTTGCTCGAGTCCGGGCAGCCCTGCAACCTGAAGCTGTGGAAGCTCAGCACAGGCGACATTCTGGAATACCGAGGCGCGGTGTGCGTTGGCTCCCACTGGCGCCAGGGACTTCACCGGGTCCGCCTTCCGGCATCCGGCCTAATCCGTTCTTTCCGTGACATATCCCTTTTCGAAATTAACAACATGACAATTTACCTCTAATATGGACAAGACAATCCTGCAATACGACGGCGACTTTATGCCTGGTGAGATATTCGACATCGAGGTTTCCAACGTGGCCACCGAAATGGCTTCCGTAGAAGACAGCAGCCTGGTATTCGATGAAGATGCAAATGTGAAGACTACGCCTGTTCCCGGACGGAAAGGCATGGCGTATGTCAATTTCGGTGAAGACAACCAGCTTCCGTTTAATATCATCAAGATGATAGGCATCGACGAAGTGATGAGCCAGAACAAGCTGTTCAACGTCATCACCTGTTACGGTGCCGGACTGAAGTACATGGACGTAGACACCAGACAGCCGACAACCCATCCCGAAATCAAGCGCTGGCTGATTCACAACAGCCTGCCGCTATTCCAGCTCGAGCAGGCTACAGACATGAAGTATTTCTTTTTCTGTGTGTCGGTCATCATTCTTTCCAGGGACGGCAAAAGAATCAACCGGCTCATTCACAAAGAGGCCTGCTACTGCCGTTTTCAACAGGCTAGAAGGGGCAAAATCAATCACGTGATTTATGCCAATTTCCGCGAAAACGCTTCCCTCCGTCCGGAAGACTACGAAGTCATCCGTCTGCTGGATCCGCGCGACCCACTGGGCGACCTGATGGTGCTCATGGGGCGTGAACCTGGGCGCGATGGCGAAACAAGAGTCCGTACTGAAGACCGTAAATTCGCTATCCTTGTACGCTTCCCCACACCCGGCTTCCAGTATTACCCCATCCCCTACTACACCAGCATTTTCCGGGGAGACTGGTACGACATCAAGCGACTGATTGGGAAAGGCAAGAAAGCGAAGCTCCGCAACCATGCCAGCGTAAAATACCAGGTCGAAGTACACAAGGACTACTGGAGTAACATCTGTGCGGAAGAGCATATTACCGACCCGCTGAAAAAGATGGAGCGTATCAAAAAGGAAAAGGAAAACATCAAGAACTTTGTTTCCGGAATCGAAAACAGCGGCAAGGTTTGGATTACCGGATACTACATCGACCCGAATGGCCGTGAAGTCCGGATGGTACGCATCAATGTGGTAGAGACCGGCAAGGAAGGCGGCGACTGGAGCGAAGACATTCAGGAAGCCAGCAATATCACCTGCTACGGTGACAACATCCATCCCAACCTGGTAGGTGCCACACCAGGCAAGGGACAGAATAACAACTCCGGTTCAGACAAGCGCGAGCTGTTCACGCTCAAGCAGGCACTGGAGATTCCTTTCCACGACCTGATGAACATCCCGCATAACATCGTCATCGAGTACAACGGATGGAGTGAGAAGGTGTATCCGGATGTGCCCATGGTGCTGCTCACCACCCTTGACCAGAACACCGATGCCAAACAAAAGACAGCTTCAGACCTTGAAAACAAATCCTAAAACGAATCAATATGGCTATCACATTTTCACAAGAGATTTTCGAGAAGATTTGTTCCTCTGCCACCAATTCCACGGCAGAGGTCTATGATATGATTGCTCCTCACCTGGATGACACGCTTCAAAGCATCAACTGTGTGCTGCTGGGTGATATGGCAGACAAATTAGATACTGTTCCCGGACTCGAGCAGGCGGTCACAAAACTGGTTTGTCTGCGTACCTATCAGGAGCAGATACCACAACTCGACCTGGTACTGACTCCCACCGGCTTCGGTGTGGTGTCTAACCAGAATCTGGCCCCAGCTTCGGCCGACAGAGTGAAGAACCTGCTGCAGCAAGTCACCAACGCAGCCGAAGATACCTACGACCGATGCCTGGAGCTGCTGGTCGGTACCAGCTGGGCAGATACGGCACAGGCCCGTATCAACATCCCGAACCTGATGTATACAGCCAAACAACTGAAAATGTACGTTGATTTTCCTTCAGCAGACGTACACCGTTCCAAGCTGCTCGAGTTCCGGACAAAGATGTACCAGGCAGAAGAAAAGATACGGCAGCACGTGTCGGCCGAGTTCTTCGACCACATCCTCGAACAGGCCCGGCACAATGCGTTCACCAAAGAAGAGTCTGCCATGGCCGACTACATGTGCAAGTTCATCGGCTTCTGCATCGCAAAGAACTGGTCGGCAGCAAAGAGCATGCTGGAACGCATCGAGAACTACGCGGAATCCAAAGTAGAGGTATTCACCAGCTACAAGGACTCCGAGGCCTACAAAGTCAAACATTTCCAGACTTACCAGAATGAAAAGAATGATTCCACATACTTTTGGGGGTAGAATACTCGACTTCCAGTTCCCCACTTCCTGGCAGCAGCTCAACCAGGAACAGCTTCGGTACGTATTCCTGGTCATCACCCTGTTTTCTCCGGTCAAGGCTAAGACTTACGTCTTCATGCGCTTCACCGGAATCCGTGTCCGGAAGCGAGTGAAAGAAGGATGGCTTTGCACCTTCCGCTTGAACTGGCACAAGAAACTGAGGTTCATCCTTCAGGACTGGCAGGTGCGCAGTTTCCTCCGGCAGATTGATTTCATCTCCGAGCCCAACGCTTATCCCGTCCGGCTGGACAGGATAGGCGGTCGGTATGCCATCGATGCACTGCTACACGGCCTGAGCTTCGAAGATTACCTTTGTTGTGAAAACCACTACCAGGGCTACCTGTATTCGCAGGACGTTTCCCAACTCAAAGCCCTATATGGTTTCCTTTACAAAAAGAAGCCGGGTGTCAGAGGTTCACTGAAAGCCGCCTTTTCCCGCATCAAGGAATACGAACTGGTTTCCGTATTCCTCTGGTGGGGAAGCATCAAACTGTACTTCGCTTCCCTTTTTCCCCATTTCTTCCAGCCGTTCCACCAGAGGACCGACGTTGATCAGCCGGAACTGCCCGACCTGATGGGCGCGATGAACGCCCAGATCCGGGCACTGACCGGTGGTGACGTGACAAAAGAAAAGGAAGTCCTGCAGATGGACTGCTGGCGGGCCCTGACCGAACTGGACGCCAAAGCACACGATATTCAAATACTAAAATCAAAACAAAATGGACACAAGTAAATTCTTTGACGGCCATGCCTACTTTAAAGAACTGACCGAAAAGAACAAGCTGGCCAAAGCCAACTCATTCTTTCCATGTTCCTGCAGCGGTATCAATTCACTCCAGGATGTACTCGACAATTTCCGGAAACAATCTGCTTTCGTCTGCGTCGACGATACCAACGACGCAGCTACCGAACAAATCGGAGGCGGCTGGTTCAAAAAGCGCACCTTCACAGTATTCCTCCTGATTCGTTACCGCTACGACGACATGACCGAGCGTGCGGCAAAGCTGGACATCTGCCGGCAACTCTTTCGACAGTTCCATTCCCGCATGATCCGTGACAAATACATCTACGAAGACCTGGATTTATCCTTCCTGAATGTATCCCGCATCTACACCCGTGAACTGGGTGAATACTTTATTTCCGGATGCACCGGCCTGTACTTTATGGTCGAACTGACCGAACCTACGGATTTATGTTATAAGGAGGACGAGTGGAATGGCTAATACAGACACTAACAGGCCGGCAGCCACCGATGAAGACCGCAGAAAATATCAGGAAGCCTGGGCAGAAATGATGGTGAATATCTGGCGTGAAAAGATTGAGAGGCTGCACGTCATTAATACTTACTCGCTTCACCAGCAGATACGCGATAACGTCATATCTGCCACCGACTCGGTATCCACCATCCAGCACAAGTTTCTGGAGTACGGCATATACCAGGACATGGGTGTCGGCAACGGATATACCAAAGGTAACGGCGGTGACTTAGAGATATTAAACCCGGTTTATCGTGAGGAACACGGGTTAAATGTACCTCGCAAAGTTGGCCCTAAGCCCGGTGGATACTATACATCCGGCAATCCGCGTAAACCTCGAGAATGGTTTTCCCGCCCCTACTTTGCATCCATCATGGTACTGAAGGAACAGATGGCCTACATGTACGGCGAAGAGTTCTGCGGTTTGCTTGTCGATAAAATTGAGGAAGCAAACCACAAACGCAGCACTACTCTCAAATCACGTTTATACGGAACGCACAAACGTAAATAAAACAATGTCTTTTTGAAATCTAACTCGGTAAGTTTACTTCGTAAAAAACTCAGAATTATGGCAACAAAAACATTCGAAGAATTAAAGCAACTGGCCATCCAGATTCGCGACGAAAAAACAAACAAACAGAACACAGCCACCCGTGTAGGCACGGCAATGCTGGAACACATAAACAAGCTCGAGCAGGATTACTACGACAAGACAACAATCAACAACCGAACAAGTGAGTATAACGTATCAATAAATCATCCGACTTCCGGTATATCCAGTTCAAACAAATACGACCTCTCAAGTGCGATTGCGCAAGTTCCGGCAGAACTTAGGTCTTCTGGGCTCACTGTTAGCTTCCTTAATTCAGACGGTGATACTGAGAAATGGGAGTTCGGCGGAGGTTCCTGGGCGGCTGGTAGTTTTGAGCAGGTAGGGGCTGGGAAACTTACTGAGTTAGAGAAAAAATTGGGAAACAATGATAATGCCGACAAGATATTGGGGAAAAAGGGAACTGCAGAAACGATACTTGACACAGCCATCAACGCCTCTACCGGCGAGGTCATTTCATCAGCCGCCTGGAAATATTTTTCCGCTGACGTATCCGGCTACGGAAAGATCAAATGCACTGTCGGTTTCTCCGCCTCAGATTCTAACATCGGTCTTGCGTTCTATGACGGGGAGGATGCGTATATTAGCGGATATTATAAGCTGGAGAATAGAGGGTATGAAAAAGTCATGCTTGTCATCCCGGAAAACGCCAAGACAGCAAAATGGAGCTGGCTGGACAACGGAGATGAACCATTTAAATATGACGGAGAATATGAACTTATCCCTATACCTTCATTATCAAGTGATTTAGTTTTGTATAAAGAAAAAACGCTAACAGAGTTTAATGATAATGTTTCCAAAGTTTTAGAAGGCCTTAATTCCGAAAATATTAATGGTACAGCTAATCTTATAGATAACTACGTTGTGAAATACGAATCAGGTGAATTGATTAGTTCTACTACTTGGAAATCATTCTCTGCAAATGTTTTAGATTATAGAAAAATAAAATGTAAAATAGGTGTATCTCCAACCACTAATGTAGGTATAGCATTTTACGACAACGAAGATGTTTATATAAGCGGATATGGAGAAAATAACAGTGCATATTACATTGATGCCGAACTTGACATTCCTAAAAATGCAAAGACAGCTAAATGGAGTTGGCTAAAGACAGGTAATGAAAATATGCCATTCGAATATAATGGTGATTACGAACTTATCCCCAAACCCGCAGTCAGTTCACGGTCTGTGTCTTACAGGAATATGACACAGGAAGAATTTAATATGGAAGTGGAACGGAATCTGGACGAATTGTCCGGTTTTACAGGCAGCATAAACAATATCGAAGGTGTTGTAGACCATAATACAGAAAACCTTCTTGATCCTGACGGGACGGAGAAGACTTTCTATGACGGGGTAAATTCGTTCAGCCCCCCGAATGAAGGCTATGAGCTTTCCAACCGCATAGACGCGGCTGCGGGAGAATGGTTCACGAGAACAGGCACGGCTACCGGGATGATCGTTGTAACAGATTCAGAAGACAAGAACGGCCAAAGACTGACAGGGGAAGGAGGGGCAACATTGGGAAATTCCTTCCAGATACCTCGAGAAATGTCATGGGTGCGCTATATAAGGATAGCCGTACAGGTTGCAGGAGCTAAGGACGGAAGCGTGGTCATATGCAGGGGAAAGCACGCATTCACCGGAGAAGAGCGTGGAGATTACATAACCGTCCCTTCATTGAGGGTTGAAAAGAGGAATCTGGCCAAAGATGTAGCATACTTGTCCGCCCCGGACGGCACATACTGGGAATTGTACATTGACGGAAACCATTCCCTTCAGATTCGGGAAGTGGATCCGGATGTAATACCTCCCAGTGAGCTGCCGTCTAATTGGGATGAAATCAAAGTAGAAGGTTCATTCAACGGTTTCTTTGACAGGTTCAATATAATGACCAAGGACTTTCTCATTGACATGAATCAGAATGGACCGGTCAGGGTCAAGCCTATAGTTCCATCTCTGACCAGCGAATACGATAACTTCGAACACTTCTATACACCGGAGAACAAGGAGCGTTATGTTGTCGCCACCAATGAAGACGTTGCCGGAACAGGAAGCAAGTACATTACCATATTCGATGAGAACTTTAGCATCATAGACAAGAACATAGGAATGACAGGCAATGCCTCAGGTATTGACTCGCATGACTTTATCTACATATCTGACACTCACCTGATATTGCTGAACAGCATGAATGCCAATGTCAATATAGGCGGTGCCGGCATGAAGAATATAAGAGGAGCTACAATACAGGAAATTGTGAAGCGGAACGGAGAATGGAAATCTGTGGGCTGGTTTGCCGTAACCGACTATCCGCAGCTGTGTACAGACGCATTCGGAGAAATGGGAGATGCCGTAGACAGCCATCCCAACACGATAGGCCTTGACTACGACGGCAATCTGATTCTGAACATGAGGAACTGGGACACTTGGATAAAGATCCGGCGTGTGGATAACGGCGACGGGACATATACATTAGGTTCTGCGACTAAGGACTACAGCGAGGCTGTGATCGGCCGTGTCGGAGGAAGGCATAATTCGGCCTACATAGATGCTAAGCGCGTGCTGGGTGAAGGCTTTTCCTTTACGGACATTCCTTCAGGCCTTACAGAGGTCTCTTCGGACGAATGGGAGGAATGGCAGTTTTTCCACCCGCATGACGTGAAGTACTGGGGCATGAAGGAGATCGGCAGTAAAGAATATCCCACATACACAATCTTTGACAACAACTATTGGACCGGAAACTCATACGTTCCCAATGCCTTCAATTCGGAGAACAGAAGAAACAATCACGGCAACAACCCCCAAGGAGGAAACTACAACTACTACAATGAGAGTTTAAGTTCAAATGCCAAATATAAGGAACGTACAGTATCAAGAGTTGTCCAGATGTCTATCGATTGGGAAAACAAAAAAGTCGTTGACTATAAGATATACGTTCTTCCTCAGATGTATTCCAAGGAACAATGCGGAGCGACCATGTATGATGAAGGCATACTGAGCATTGCGTACAGCTATAATGGAATGTGGGGGCTGTGGAACTTCAATGAAGATTCAGACATTTCAGGACATGTATACAAGGGTGCCAAGATGCTTTTTCAGGCGCAATACAGCAAGCACAGAACCTGCTACAGAGCCAATACATACAAATTAAAGTAGGCTCTTATAGATGGTGGAAATAGGTAATGCGTAAGAATTTGATTGAAGATTAGTAGAATAACTCGGTAAGTTTATATAATAGTACAACACCGCTACCAGACAAAACAGGTAGCGGGGTTTATTTAAAGTTACAGGGTTATACTACTATGTTTCCGCTATTGATTGGTGAAGAGCTTCGGTAGCATTTGTATTGCCCCAAAGTTGTACTGCCGTCTTCTGCTGCTTGCATAGGAACATCGAAGCCCGAAGAAGTGACCTTGTTTATCGTCTAATAATTCACATTACCCAATCCATATATCTGCATACCGTTGCTGCTCCCATAGATGTTTACTTGAAAAAACCTTCCATCTTTTGTCGCATAAACTGGTTGCACTGTGTTTCCTTTTCCTGCCAGCTGATAACACGACTGGAATACGGGAACGTCGTTTATCAATCGGAATATGGCAGTACCGGCCTCTGCATAATTGACGGCGATGAAATCTCCGCACTTGGTTATTCTGGTAGGGGCAGGGTCACCTTCTCTTGTGATGCTTGGGTAGAACTTGTCATAAGGAATACTGGCGATGGTAAATAGCTCCGGGTTATGAAGATAGTCTATTTCCCCGGAATATTTTGCCAAATCCGATATGTCAAACCTTACAACACTCCGATTCAATGGATGGTGCATGAATCTATATGCAAGTGCTGCTCCGCACGGTATATACAGGTAAGGGTATTCGACCAAAACGTCCATGGTTTGCGCCCTCTTGTTCCACGGAATAAGAGTGATTTGCCCAATCAAAGACGGAGAAGACACATCGGTAACATCCCAGATTGACACACCGGAAGTCCATCCGGCAAAGAAGGCATAATACTTGTCACCGACATTCAGGAAGTCCACGCTCTGATATTCCCTGTAGTCTATATCCATCGGTCTTGTATCATACGTCTGCCTGAATGCCAGCTTTGGGTTTTCCGGGTCTGTTTTTATATCATATATGTCCCAGAAGTTTTGGTTTTCTGGGACGAACAGGTAACCTCTCTTGTCTATTGCACACATACAAGGCGACTGTCCCCACGCATAGTTGCCGTTCTGCAAGTACCACGTTTCTTCATCACAGACATTTATCTGATTGACAATTGTGAAGTCTGACTTCCTTATGACAGTAAGATAGCTCGGACTTGTTGTCTGCCCCTCATTCCTGTCAACCGCATACAGATAGTCATTGGTCACAGCACACCCCGTACATACATGACCAGGGGTTTCGTTGACGGTCAGATTCCCGACAACAGACGGGTGTCTGACATCGCTTACATCCACCTTGTAGAGCGTTCCCGAATAGGCGCAGATGTACAATATATCCTCATCCTCATCGAATGCCACATTCCTTCCCTTGACCGTAATTCCGTCTTTGTCGGTCAGTTCAGACATCTTTGTTAAAATCAACGGGTTATCTATAATCTGCTTGGGCACAAGCTCCTCTATCTGCAAATACAGATATGCGGAGTTGTCAGTTGTTATGACATTCCCATTGTCTGCTGATACGGAAATATCGCCCAATTCCATCACGCTTTCAGCGTCCTTGGGAATATAGATTGTCGCCCCGTCTACAAGTCCGGCAACCTTGTTCGACAGGTATATTTCCGGCTCTTCCTCTCCGGTATGCCAGACTTTCTCTTCAACTCTCTGTATGTAGTAATACTTGCCGTTATATATCTCTACACTGTCAGAGATATATAACGCACCTTCGTCATCTGAATATGTGAAGTCGCTTACCTCCGTGTTCTTATCAGAAGTGAATCTTATGCTTCTGATTGGATTTTCATTCGTTATGGCCTTGCCTTCGCCGCCAATTGTCAGATTAAAGGAGGTCGGGAAGGTTATGAGGTTGTCAGTCCCAGACTCTTCTATCTGCGGCTTGGAGAAGATTGAAATCTTTGGCAGCTCATTGGACACAGCCCCCTCTACATTTACAGAAGAACCGAACAGGGTTCTCTTTTCGACCGATGAGTTACCGACGGTTGCACTGCCGATGCTGTAGCTGTTAAAGACATTATTTACATTTGTTATGTTTGTAACGGTCTCACCGCCAGCCTGAATTTCAATGTTTCCTTCGCCTAAAAGGTCCTGTCCGTTGACCGTCTTTATGTTGGTACCGCTAACGAGCTTGTCCTGAATTTCAATGTTTCCTTCGCCTAAAAGGTCCTGTCCGTTGATCGTCTTTATGTTGGTACCGCTAACGAGCTTGTCCTGCTTCCTTAACTCGCTCTGCACAACAGGGGATGCGTTCAGGTCAAATGCGGCGTCTGAAAGAGTATAAGATATGTTGTCATTGGTTCCACTGGCGATGGCAGACCAGTTCAGCATGATATATACTTCTGCAACTAATAAATCGCCTTCAAAATGCCTTC
This sequence comes from Bacteroides gallinaceum, assembly GCF_030373775.1. NCBI lineage: Bacteria > Pseudomonadati > Bacteroidota > Bacteroidia > Bacteroidales > Bacteroidaceae > Bacteroides > Bacteroides gallinaceum. The sequence goes on from NZ_JAUDEN010000002.1 coordinate 215,020, forward strand.
TATAAACGAATGTATCTTTTTCCTTATCTTCTTCGTTGAAAGAGTAACTGAAGATTAATATTTCAGATTCTTCCATCGTTGCACGGATTGTAAATTGCCACCCCCCGTTATAGTTCCTTTTTATGCCTCTTATAAGAAAATCGGTGATATTTTCATTGTGATTTACAATGTACAACTCCCTGATGAAATTTCCGTAGCCGTTTTTTGAAGACAGGTATACGGAACCTCCTAATTCAGTAAGTTTTCCAGCCCCCACCTGCTCAAAACTACCAACCGCCCAGAAACCTCCGCTGAACTCCCATTTCTCTGTATCTCCGGATTCGTTCAGGAAGCTGACGGTCAGTCCGGAAGTCCTAAGTTCTGCCGGAACTTGCGCAATTCCATAAGATCAAGGTATTATGTTGTGTATTTAAGATGCGGTAGAATATAAGTAGAAACAAGGCTACTAGCTAGTTATTTCTACCCATATTCTACTTCACTATGTCTTTTTACCCTACTCCATGACTTCATACTTTTGAGTAACAAACAATCAAAAGTATGACAAATTTATCCAATCTGTTTGAGTGGCTGAAGATTAGTAACCGCCCAAAACACCTCAAAGCAGGTATCATTATTTTTATCATCTGGATTGGCTCAGTCCTTCTTCTTACCACCATGACTATCCTACAAGCTACATTGACTGGTACAATATGCGTATTTGTAGCTATGTGTGCAGTAGAATATATTCAAAAAAGCATTGGTGGAGAATGGGACTGGCTAGACATTTTGGCCGGAGTACTTCTTCCTGTAATTGCGGTTCTGATTATTTTCCTGTATGGAGTTTTTAAATGATATCGTCAATACAATCAGTAGTATCCTTTCTTCAATTTTCCTCCCACTAATAGGAGTATTCATGTTTCACGACGCACGGCGTAGAAAAGAGGAAGCAACAGCTCAAAAGGAAGAAGCAATTGCTCGTAAAGCCGAAACGGACAACATTACCAGTTATGCTGCAGAATGGAAAGAACTTTATGAAAAAAAAGAAGCTAAAGTACAAGAGCAGGACAAAAAGATAGACCAGCTTTATGCGGAAAAGAATGAAGACCGCCTACGAATTCGTGAGCTCATGGAGAAAAATACAACATTGGAGTTAGAGAATCAAAAGCTGATTGTAAAAAGGTGTGACGTAAGAGGATGCGGTAAAAGACAACCGCCCAATGATTATTAACTATAAAAGCAAGTTTTTATGACAACACAACCACGAGGCCTGCGCAATAACAACCCAGGCAACATCCGCAACTCAGATGCGACAGACTGGCAGGGAGAGATTCCTGCATCTAAAAAACAAGACAACACCTTCGAAGAATTCGAAGACATAGCACATGGTTACCGGGCATTAATCAAGCTGCTGCAGAACTACCGCCGGAAATACGGATGCCAGACGATTGCAGACTTCATCAGCCGATGGGCACCCAGAACCGAGAACAACACATCAGGCTACATTTCACGCGTATGCCAGGAGATGCAGGTACCAACAACCTACGTCCCGAACGTGGAGGACAAAACGACCATGTGTGCCTTTGCAGCTGCCATTTCTCAGGTAGAGAATGGAGTTCCGGCTGTAATGGCAGATGTAGAAAAAGGATGGGCATTGTTATGAGAGCTTTAATCATACTTTTTTTCTTCTTTGTGTGTGGTTCGGTGTTTCTCGGATGTAAATCCGGGAAGCACCTTACTTCAGACAGTCACACACAGATCATCGTGCATGACAAACTGGTGCCGGTATTCCGCCCGGCTGATTCCGCATCCATCCGGGCCTTGCTGGAATGCGACTCGAACGGTCGCGTCGTCCTTTCCTGGTTAGACATGGCACAGTCCGAAAACGCACGCCTACGGTTCAAACTTGATTCCATGGGCAACCTGATGACAGACTTCAAGGTACCTTCAGATACGGTATTCATTCCAGGAAAAGACAGTACAATCATTCAAAAATCAGTGCAGACGATAGAAGTAGAAAGAAGGCTTACCCCATGGCAGAAGTTCTGCATGGTATTCACTATCGTAGTGATTATTCTCTTTGTGCTGTTTGCAGTGTACAAAATTCGTGTAATCTTAAACAAGAAATAATATGGCTATAGACCAGGTAGCAACCGTCGAGGTCCGCGTAAACGGTGAAGAAGCAAAGCAGGAACTCAAGAATCTGGAAACGATTGCGTCCGGATTAAAAAAGGAGCTGGCAGATGCTTACCAGGCCGGTGATACATCTAAAATCAAGCAGGTCACTTCCGAGCTTCGGAAAACGGAAGCCCAGATTAAGACGCTGAAGAAAGATACCACGGCGCTTACCGAGGTAATGAATAACCTCGACAAAGCCACGCCTAAAGAACTTCGTGCTACCCTGACAGCCATCAACCGACAACTGAACAGCGGGCATATTAAGCGAGGTTCTGCAGAGTGGAAATACTACCAGCAGCAGGCTAAACTGGTGACGGCCGAACTTCAGAAGATAAAGACTGAAGTACAGGAGACAGAAGGATGGTTGTCCCGCTTCAACAACGGTTTTGCTAAATGGGGCGGCCTGTTGGCGACGGGTGCAGCCACCATCACGGGCGTGTCTATGGCCCTGAATACCCTTCGCAACAACCGCGATTCAAAGGAATCCTCCCAGGCAGAGCTGAAGGCTTTGACCGGCCTGGATGATGAATCTATCCAGTGGCTTACAAAACAGGCCGAGCAACTGTCCACTACCATGGAAGAGTCCGGCCTGCGCATCCGTCAGTCATCCGACGAAATTCTTCAGGCATACATGCTCATCGGTTCCAAGAAACCGGAGCTTCTGAAGGACAAGGAAGCCCTGAACGCCGTCACTATAGAAGCCATGAGACTGGCTGCAGCGGCCAAAATCGACCTGAAGGATGCCGTAACGGCCACTACAGTATCACTTAATATGTACGGAGAATCAGCCGACCAGGCAGCCCGCTATGTGAATGTGCTGGCCGCCGGATCCAAAGAAGGTGCAGCCGATGTTTCCGCCCAGGCAGCATCCATCAAGAATGCGGGTGTAGCCGCCTCCGGTGCCGGGGTGAGCATCGAGCAATTGCAGGGTACCATCCAGATGCTGGCAGAAAAAGGACTGGAGGCAGAACCGGCCGGTACCGCACTCCGTAAGTTCTTCCTGGTACTGCAGACCGGACCGGATGAAACCAACCCAAAGATAGTGGGCTTGCAAACCGCACTCGAGAACCTGAACAAAAAGTCACTGTCTGCCGCACAGATCCAAACTATGTTTGGTGAAGAAGCCTACTCAGCTGCCACCATCCTGATAGACAATGCGGATAAAGTACGCCAATACACAGAAGCCGTCACGGATACCAACATCGCCATGGAACAGGCCGCCATTAACTCCGACACCAACGAGGCGAAGATGGCGCAGTACCGAAACAGCATCAAGGAGGCCGGCATCGAACTGATGGAGCGGCTTAACCCGTCGTTGTCCCTGCTTACCGGCTGGACGACAAAAATCATCGTGGCCCTCCCTACCCTGATTGACTGGTGCATCAAATATAAGGCGGTACTGATAGCATCCGGTTCCGCACTGGCCGCATATAATATTGCGGTCAATGCCGCCACCATCTACACCAAAGCGTATAACCTGGTAGTCAAGGTCGCAACCGTATCGACCAATGGATTTAATAAAGTACTGAAGCTGAATCCGGTCGGACTGGTTCTTGCCGGACTAACCGCCCTTGTAACATACATATCCACTAAGCTCATCCCCAATACAGACGCAGCTACAGAAGCACAGCGAAAGTACAACGAAGAATTACAGCGTACTCAGGATGAACTAGAGAAGTATAAAAGCATCGAGGATAGGTACAAAAATATCGATGCCCTGAATGGCCGTCAGCGTCAGCAACTAAAATCGGATGCAGAATCCGAACTGGCTATCATCGAAGATAAGTTATCAAAAGAAGTGATAGCTTACCGCAAGTATTATGATGAACAAAAGAAGATTATCGAAGCCCGTACCGATATAGACGAATCACAGCGTAAAGCCTTGCTTCACTCTCTGGACAACCAGGCAGAAGAAAAATCTGAGTCCTTGCTGGAACTGGACAGACGGCAAAAGGAGCTGAAGAAAATAATCAGCTCCATACCAGAGGATAAAAATACGAATATCACCACAACCATTACAACCAACGAAAAGACAGTCAAAGCAACCAAAGAAAATCCCCAGGTAACCGCAGAAAACAAGCGTTATTACGATGAACTGGCCGATTTGAAACGCACCTATCTGGCCAGCGATGAGATGACACAGCAGGAATACACCCGTTTCATGGAAGACCTGGAGATGCGTCACCTTGAGAACATGATGGCCATCGCCGGACTGGAACCGGAGAAACGCCAGCAGATTGAACAGAAGATTCTCGAAGCACAAATCAAGTTTAAAGAACAATGTGCTCAGCTAGACGAACAAGAGGCACAACAGAAATCTGAAGAAGCCTTTACCCAGATGGAGAAGCAATATCAAATGGAAGTCCAAGATGCAACACAGCGACATTATACAGGCCTGTCATCCGAACAGGAATATCGGCAACAGTTGCTTGATATTCAAAATTCGTATTATGACCAAGTGCTTTCCTCTACAGAAATATCTGAAGAACTTAAAAACCAAATAAAAGACCAAAAAGAAAAACAGAGTCTAAAACAAACCCAACAAAACTACGATGAATATAAAGCCAAAGTCAAACAACAAGTTTCATTTGCTCAAGATATTGGAAAGCAGTTTGGTGAAACATTCGCTGAAATGTTAACTGATTCAGAAACCTCTTTAGGTGATTTTCTGAAAGCAACAGTCGTTTTAATTCTTGACACACTAGAAAAAACGATGATGGTATACATTGCTGAATCCACTATGTCATCTATAGCAAAAAACGGACTTTTAGTAGGACTTGCAACAGCAGCAGCTAAAACAGCTTTGATTACTGCGGCCTTCGAAACTGCTAAAGCTGCAATAAATGGCTTTGAAGAAGGTGGCTACACCGGCTCCGGAAGACATGACGAACCCAAAGGAATAGTCCATGCCGGAGAGTTCGTGGCCAACCGTTACGCCGTCCAGAATCCAGTCATCCGTCCGGTTCTTGACCTGATAGACCAGGCACAGCGAAACAATACCATCGGCAGCCTGACTGCAAAAGACGTATCAGCCGTATTATCACCTACCAATAGGATGACAACAAACAACTACTATCAGACTGCCGAATCATCCAGCCAGGAATCAACGGCAGTCATGCTGCAAAATATGAAATGCATGGAGAAACTTCTCAAAAGATTAAACGAACCGATATTTACCTATACAAAAGCGACTGGTAAAATGGGCGTGAATGAAGCGCAACAGTTAGTAGAAAAAATGAAAAACAATGTTTCACGGAAACGCAGCAGGTCATGACACGATTATTTATTGATGGAAAAGAAGTGGCACTACAGGATGGATTTGAGCTTGATTTTTATACGCAGAATCCATTCTTTACACGCAATGGTGACTACACGTATGATTTGGATATTGATTTGAATCATCCTCATAATAGAAGAATATATCAATCCTTAAACCGCTCTGATATTACCCAACGGCCTGAGAATCGTTAGGCCATATTAATCTGTGGAGCGATAAATATCATACGTGGAACTGAAATTATATTGTCAGTAGAAGACAACATTGCTAAAATTCAGATTGTGGCTGGAAACTCCGAGCTGAACTATCTTTCAGGCAGCGATAAAAGATTGCGTGAACTGGACTTTGGTACCTGTGACACCAGTCTGGAGACAGCATACACCAGCTTAAACCAGGCTTTTCCAGACATGAATTTTGTTTGCACTCCTATTTTTACCAATTATGATACAAGCGGCAATTTAAGATACTTTGATAATCAGATGAATATCACAACTGGTGGAGCCAGCTTTATTCAAGGGACTTACATCTCACCACAGCCTTATTTGCTTTTTTATGTAGAAGAGCTAGTGAAAATATTGGGTTATAAACTACAAAAGAACACATTAAGAGAAAATAAGAGATGGTGCCGGCTCTTTATGGTGAATGGCTACAGAACCACCTCGTTCGCAAAGATGCTACCAGACTGGAGTGTAGACGAATTTCTAGATGAGATTGAGAAATTCTTCAACTGTATCTTTCTCGTAAATCAGACAGATAAAACTGTTCAGATTATCAGCATTAATAGTTTTTACGAAAATTCTCAGACTATATGCCTCGAAGATATAAAAGATGAAGATATCATTAAAAAGTATGATGCAGACGAAGAATTATCTGTTGACTATGACAATGTAGAATTTGATTTTCCTGACATAGAAGATTACAAATACAGCTGCATCAATCCTGAAGTTTTATCACTTTGTACAACAAAGACCTATAACCGATTTCTCGATGTATGGCCTATGCTGGATTCTGAGTTCGACAAACGATACATTTACCATACCAAAGACTTTAACTTGGATTTTGTTGGAGTCGAAATAAACGGATTCCACCGACAGCGGATAGTGAATCGTTTTTCTGCAGTAAAAAACAATTCAGACGGTGATATAACATCATTAAAAATAATTCCGGCTGAGATTTATGCTGGTGTTTCCGGCGTTTCAGACGAAAGTTTTACCAATGGAGCTTTTACTGCTGCTTATGCCCGCAACAATAATGCGGTAGACGAAACTTCAAATGAAACAGGACTGAACGAGTTAATAAAAGAAGGGATACCAGAAGAAGAAGCTCCAGACAAAATTTATGTGGCACTATATATGGGATACCAAGGCTTGTTTGTAGGAGCAGGTGAACCAACCGCACAATACAAGGACTATAAACTGCCTATGTCTGCAACAGATACATATTACTATATCAATACTGATAATTTCAATTACTTGCTAAAATTCCAAGATGAAGAACTTACCTTACAGCTTTCTGGAAACCAAGGATTATACGAAACATTCTATAAAAATAATTTAAAGATAGATACCCGAACTGAATACCAGTTCTGCTTTCTTGCAAAACAAATATATGACCCCAAATCCATTTTCTTAATCCGAAATAAACGATACTTTTGTAAAGAGTTACATTACATAGTCGAAATGAATGGATTAAATGATGTAGTTGAAGGAACTTTCTATCTAATAGAGTAATATTCTGTTTAAACTTAATACGGGGTGTCCTGCTGGGAAGCACGACATCTCTATTTTTAAAAGTTCCCCTCAAAATGTTTAGTCTCCTCATGCACCGTCATATCCGCCCCTTTCAGGTACTTGTTGGTTGTAGAAATATCCGCATGACGCGCTTGATCACGGGCTATGACGATTCCTTCAGCATTAGCCAAATCACGGATACCGGTATCCTTCAGAGAGTAGAACTGGTAGCTGTCCGGAAACTTCAGCTTTGCTCTGACCTTATTGAAGTAGTTCCTGTACACACGGGTGGTCACCTTCTCACGTGAGGGCTTGAAGCCCTTACCAAACAGATAATAATCATTGGGAGAATTAAAGACGCCCAGGTCAAGCATTGACTTAATCAGTGCATCATTCAGTCCGACCATGCCATCCTTCCGGTTCTTGCTGATACTGGAGCCGATAAATACTTTCTGTTCCTTCAGGTTGATGTCAGCCAATCGGATATTGGAGATTTCATCCGGACGGATAAAGGTGTAATAAGCAAACTGACACAAGAACAGGAAATGTGGGTTCTCTTTCTGGAGATACTTCTTGAGCTTCTGAATATCCGGAACCGTCAGGGCAGAACGTTTCTTCTCTTCTTCTGCTAGCTGTCGAATCTTCTCAACCGGATTATGAGTCAGGTATTGCTTTTCCATCATCCAGTTACAGAGTGAAGACAACCAGGTACGGTAGTTATTCCGGGTTCTGGCCGATGAATCCCGGTCAAGCAGCACGTAGTCCAAGAAGTCAGAGATGAAAGACTGGTCAATCTGATACGCATACACGATGGCCGGAATATGTTTGGCTGTATACTCCTCAAATACCCGCAGGCGCTTCTCATAATCCTTCAGGGTATTCTCCTTAATGGTGCCAGCTGCATACAGTTTGCCCAGATATATATGATACCTTTGGATAATATCTATATACGGGGTGTATTGCCTGGAGTTCTCCACATTAGCCCAGGGATTCCATCCGGAACGGAGCTTTACATTAAGATTGGTGATGATTTCATTTGCCCGACGGCGGCGGTCGGTCAGCTTGGGTATTCCATCCAGCATATACTTTTTCCGCTTCATTTTCTGTTCCAGCGGATCGTATGCCGTGAAGTCAATATACCATGTTTTACCAGTATGTAACTTGGGTTCTGTGTACGAAATAACACTCTGAATCGATGCGTTTTTTCTAAGTGATGAACACATTTTTTTCTACGTTTTTCGAATTCGAAAACGCAGTACGGTTTGACATCATGAAAATTAGTTGTCCGAAATTTGTCCGACCTATAAACGGACAAAAGCTGCAACTTATTCAGTTACAGCTTTTTATCTCGGCACGGGAAGAGAGGCTCGAACTCCCGACACTCGGTTTTGGAGACCGATGCTCTACCAACTGAGCTATTCCCGTGTTTGCGAGTGCAAAAGTAGCATATTTTTTGATAACTGCAAACCTTCTGCCGCATTATTTTACACAAAAATCAAATCATCCCCAGTTCATGAAACATAACCCGGTAAACCTCAGCCTTTTTCTCCAGCTTCAAAGGATAAGCGCGGCTTGAAGAAGGCATCCGGTAAAGAGTCATTCTCTTCCCTGCAAAATCAAACTCGCTCTTCTCTCCCACCGGAGGTTCGGATGCGCCCGTCTGCTGGCAAAACACATCCGTAGCTTTCTGGCCGGTAGTCACCACCGCCTTGCAACACGGAATGGAACGCAACAGCGCACCGATATCTGTAGGCTCCACCACTTCCAGAAACTTGTCGGAAGCGTTATCTTGAAGGCGGCGGACCACTGAAGCCGTATCATAAAGAGCCACTCCTTTTTCTTGAAGAAACGAACTGATACGCTCGCGGTCAAAAGCCTTCTTCCCGGGAAGAAGAAAATGGTCTTTGTCGCCAAAGAAAATCAGTCCGAATATGCGCCACATGTCATTCTGAAGATTCGGATAGAAGAAGTCCATGCTCCAACGCTTTTTCTGCGGAGGAAAGCTGCCAAGCATCAAGAGAAGCGCACCTGCAGGCAAAAAAGGCTCCAGCGGGTGCGCTTCTGTCCCTGTCGGCGGGAACAAACCGGATGTTTCCTGAGTCATGACTTGGGTTTGGGTTCTTTTTTAGCCAGCATCACAATGTTGTAGACATATTCTGTAATCCAACTCTCAGAATAATGCAGAGCGTGCTGGTACTGACGGATATTTCCGCAAGTCTTGCGCACACCGTCATCCTTCCAGTTTGTTTTGGTAAATATGTCATGCACAGTCTTTTCCGTCATGCTCCACATGGTCTTCTTAAAGAAGCCCGGGATACGGAACTTCCATTGCATCAGGTTGCCGACAACCATTATCAAATCCTGGCTGAAGCCCTGAAACATGAACAAGTAAGTCTTGATGTCATTCATCGTCTTGCAGTTCTTCTTCACGGAATTGTCTATTTCCTTAAAGAAAGACTCGCTGAGGCCGTAGATTTCCATCAGCATCTTGCGGCAACGCGCCTTTTCAGCGACGCCAAGCTTGTTGTTCTGCGTAGGGACTTTCAATGTCCGCTTAAATACCGCCATATCAGGCAAAAGATTTATATTGCTGATTCCCAGCTGAGAAGCAATCACAGCCTGATAATACACACGGATCAGCGTCATGAAGTCTTCCATTCCACCCACGCGCGCACCTTCTGTATCTGTTTGCTTTTTTCCGAAAAGTTTTGAAAATATAGACATATACGTAGTTATTTATTGTTTCTGTATACTAACCGCTTGCAAAGATAAAAAATATCACCGGAATAAACGGAAAAAAATCACCTTTTCAAAGCAAGCTGTAATAGAACACATGATTTTTAAAAGTTTGCTCCACGAGCTCAAAACGGATAAAATCGGCCAGAAGTCCGCAAACCTGTTTCCTCGGCATTCCCGAAAGGCGGGCACATTGGTTCAGCGTCAGCTCTCCCTTCTTCCCCAGCAGATCCAGCAGACACCGCTCACGGTCAGTATAGGCCATAACCGACCGTTCTTTCACGCCCTCCTTCCAAACCGACAGATGGACAGGAGAAGCCAGAATATTCTCGTCGGCAATCCGGACATAAGCCCACGGCCTGTTGTTTTCGTCAAGAGCATATACCGGTTTGGCTCCGCTTTCAGAGATGACAACTTCCAGCACATCCTTTCCGTCCACATTGTACACATGATTCTCAAGCATCAGCGGCGGCCTGCAATAAACCGAAGCCGCAGCCTCAACCATATAGATTTCTTCTTCAGAGCGCACACCGGCAATCTTTCCGTTGTCTTTCACCCCAACAAGCAGGCGGCCGCCTTCCGTGTTGGCAAAGGCAGACAGACTTTTTGCAATCTTCCTTATGTCCGAAATGGCAAATTTAAAATCCTGATGTATATGTTCTCCCTCAGCAACCAGCTTCCGAATATAATCAGCATCTGTCATCGGTTTCATAAAGGAGAATCAGTCACAATGTTTATGCGTCATGATATCCAGCACCATCTTGTCTGTTTCATTCATGCCTTTCGAGCCAATCTGGGTCAAATTGCGGATACTCAAATCAACGTCATTTTCAATAATTCCTTCTACGGAACTTACACACTTTCCTTCCATTGCGAGTATCGCCGAGAATACAGCCGTAGCCACTCCGCTGGTCACCTTCAGCGCACAGCTCGGCTTGGCCCCGTCGCAAATCATTCCGGTCAGATTGGCTATCATGTTCTGAACAGCATCTGCCACCTGATCGTAGCCTCCACCCATGAGATAGGTGATGCCGCAACTGCTTCCTGTCGCAGCAACCACACATCCGCACAAGGCAGACAGCTTGCCCAGATTCTGTTTGATATAGATAGCGGTCAGGTGGCTAAGCGTAAGCGCCCGAATCAATTCCTCTTCCGACTTGCAGTTATCTTCCGCATAAACCACCACCGGAAGCGTTGCAGCGATGCCCTGATTGCCGCTGCCGGAATTGCTCATCACCGGAATCATGGCACCGGCCATACGTGCATCACAGGCGGCTGACGTATACGAAAGGATATGAGTGAAGGTATTATTTCCCAGAACATCCTGTTCGCTGGGACTATAGCGCAGCGTTTTTCCCAATTCATGCCCATAACTTCCGTTGAACGAACGCTCGGCAGCAGCCTTGTTGAGATTCCTGGCTTCAAGTATAAAACGAATTTCCTCAAGCGGAGCAGTCGTTGCAAAGTCAAAGACCTTGCGCATATTCAGATCCACTTCGCCCACTTCCGCTTCACGCTTGCAAGCCGGCCTCGTGTCGAGCAGAACTTCTCCATTCTTTTCCAAATAAACAAAATTCGTGTGCCCTCCGCTGATGACAGCAGTCACTGACCCGCTTTCACCTTTACAGACCACCTCAATATAAAGCTTTTCCTCAATATTCTCCTTCAAAGAGATATGGACGGCATTCGAAGCAATCAATTCCTTGCCTTTTTCCACGTCTTCCGGACCGGAATCTTTCAGCACTTCCAGCCCGTATGCAGACTTGCCGGCAATGGCACCCAAGGCTATGGCTATGGGCAGGCCAATCATATCCGTACCCGGGATTCCCACACCCATCGCATTCTTCAGGATATTGGCACTCAAACAGGCATCAATCTCTGTCGGACACGTTCCCAGCGTTTCGGTTGCCTTAGCTGTGCAAAGAGCCACCGCAACAGGCTCCGTACAGCCGATTGCGGGAACAACCTCCCTGTGTATCAGCGCTATGATCTGTTCTCTTTCGCTTTTTGGAATCATCACCTTACTTCTTATAGTTCTTCAATCCGGTTTCCAGGAAGTCCACATACCTGTCAATGTCTTCATCATACGAATAAGACTTGTTCAGCGGCATCCCTTCATTGTCGAGCAAAACATAAAACGGCTGGGCATTCGCTCCGAATTTGGAACGCTGCAAATAGCTCCATTTATCGCCCACGGTGCGAAGCGTGCGTTCCGTCCCGTTTTCTGTAACCTTGATCGGCTCGGGTAACTTGTCCTTTTCGTCCACATACAAAGTGATCAGCACATAATCTTCATTGAGCAACTTGCTCACCTTCGGATCCGTCCACACGGCAAGTTCCATTTTGCGGCAGTTCACGCAGCCATACCCTGTAAAGTCAATCATCACCGGCTTTCCCTGCTGGCGCGCATACTCCATTCCCGCCTCATAGTCGTAAAACTTAGCATGCACTTCATTCTTATACAAATTGAAATCCTGCGTCTGCATGGGAGGAGCAAAAGCACTCACGGCCTTTAGCGGAGCGCCCCAAAGCCCGGGCACCATATAAACGGCAAACGCCAGCGAAATCAATGCGAGGAAGAAGCGGGGCACGCTGACCTTTGTTTCGTCATCATCGTGCGGGAACTTGATTTTTCCCAGCAAATACAGTCCCAGCAAAGCGAAAATGACAATCCACAAAGCAAGGAATGTTTCGCGGTCGAGAATCCTCCAGCCGTAAGCCAAGTCGGCAACAGACAAGAACTTCAGCGCAAAGGCCAGTTCAAGGAAGCCAAGCACGACTTTGATGACATTCATCCAGCCTCCCGATTTCGGCATTGACTTCAGCCACGACGGGAAGAGTGCAAACAAAGTAAACGGCAGGGCAAGCGCAATGGCAAATCCAAGCATTCCAAGAGCAGGGGCTATCACGCTGTTCGTTGTTGACACTTCAACCAGAAGGAAACCGATGATCGGTCCTGTACAGGAGAATGAAACCAGCGACAAGGTAAATGCCATAAGGAATATGCTCAACAGGCCGGTAGTCTGTTCCGCCTTGCTGTCGACGGCATTGCTCCATTTCGAAGGCAGGGTGATTTCGAACGCCCCGAAAAACGATGCGGCAAACACGACCAGCATCAGGAAGAAAAAGATATTGAAAACCGCACTTGTCGACAAATCATTCAACGCGCTGGCCCCGAAGATCAGTGTAATGGCAAGTCCCAAGGCCACATAAATGACTACAATGGAAGCACCGTATGTGATGGCATCGCGAATGCCTTTCTTCTTGTCCTTCGTGCGTTTCAAAAAGAAGCTCACCGTCATCGGTATGATAGGCCACACGCAGGGAGTAAACAGAGCCAGAAGACCGCCTACAAACCCGGCAAAGAAAATATAAAGCCACGAATAAGATTCCTGACTCACCTGCTCGCCGTAACCGCGCAGTTCATTGATGACCGGTTTCCAGTAATCGTTCCCGGCATCCGGCCGGACAGCGGGAGTCAGCGGTATCAGGGGAATCTGAGCGGCAACCGCCGTATCTTTCTGCTCTTCCTCAGAAGCAGCAGGCACACTCCTGCCCTCCGCCTTCCCGGCAAACGAAAAGTCCACATTGGTAGGAGGCAGGCAGTTTTCATCGTTGCAGGCACCGAATTGCAGAAACCCCTTCACATCGTAAGCTCCGCCTTTCAGCTTGAGCTTCTGCGCAAAGACAGCCTTGCTTCCTTCAAAATACTTCACCTGCATTCCGAAAATAGGATCCATCTTTTCAACCACTTTCCCTCTCGGCTCAAGTTTCCCAGCAAGTTCGGCGCCCGAAATCTGGTCAAGATTGAAAGTGGCAGAGATAGGTCCTCCTTCCGGCAAATCGGTCGAGTAGACATGCCATCCGGCTTCTATCGTCCCGGTAAAGACTATTTCTGCCTCATTCTCCGAAAGCGCCTTCCATTCTGTCTTGAACTTTACAGGCTCCTGAATCTGGGCCACCATCTGCAGACAGCAAATGACCGCCAGAAAACAGCCAACAAATAACCTTCTTCCCATAATTATTTTCTATTTTTATTTCCAATTGATTTTTCAGACGCAAAGATACAACTTTTAGCAAGACCATAATGTCAAACCTCAATCTTTTATCACCGCTTCCAACAGGCAGAAACGAAGCGATGCCTGCCAGAAAACAAATTCTCCGCAGAAGCTAGACAAAAAACATGCGCTGAAGAAGCTATCTCCAGCCTGAAGACATGCATCTCCAAGTTAGAGATATGCATCTTTAGTCTAGAGATTTGTATCTCCAGGCTGGAGATACAGTTTTTTTGCGGAAAACCGCCATTTCCCGGAGCTTTCTGCCGCTTTCTCAGGATTCACACTTTTCATATTTCAATGGCCCGCCATAACCTCTGACCCCCCATTCCCCTTTGTCCTTTACAAATACAAAAAGCGAGGCTATAGACCTCGCTTTTTGTACGCCCGTGGGGAGTCGAACCCCAATCGAAGGAACCGGAATCCTTTATTCTATCCATTGAACTACGGGCGCAAAAGACATCTTTTTCAAATGCGGAACAAAAGTACAATTATTCGCGCTTATCTCCTAATTTTTTCACAAAAATATTTTTTCCTGCGTCAGAACTGGAAATAAATGAAAGGCTGGATGTCACTGCTTTTCACCTGAATAACAAGATAAATCAAGGCAACCAGCACCAAAGCCTGTGCCAAAAGAGGCAGGCGGGTCATTCCACGTCCGCACGCATTCTGCCAACTGTCAGGACACCAGTGCAGCGCAAAGCCCACTCCCATCAGCACAAAAACCTGCCAATATCCGGCGACAAGCTGCATGAAGAGCTCAGGATGGAACGCCGTAAAAATCTGACGTATCATCACGGTAGATGCCTCAAATGTGGAATTGCGGAAAAAAATCCAGCAGAAACACACGAAATGAAACGTAATAACTACGGCAAAAAAACGCCGGAGCCCCGAACTGCGGTAGTTTTTCGGACGTCCCAATACACTGCGGAAATATTTGTGTACAGCCAAAGCAGCCCCATGAAGACCTCCCCATACAATGAAATTCCACGACGCGCCGTGCCACAGACCGCCCAGCAGCATGGTCAGCATCAAATTGACATAAGTGCGGATTTTTCCTTTCCGGTTCCCTCCCAATGAAATATACAGGTAGTCCCTCAGCCAGGTAGAAAGTGATATATGCCAGCGGTGCCAGAAATCGGTCACGCTTTCAGCCTTGTAGGGGGAGTTGAAGTTCAGAGGAAAATGAAAGCCCAACAGCAACGCCAGACCGATAGCCATATCACTGTAGCCGGAAAAGTCGCAATAAATCTGAAGGGCATAGCCATAAACGCCGAAAAGGTTCTCCAGACCCGAATAAAGTCCCGGATTGTCAAAAATGCGTTCCACAAAATTGATGCTGATATAGTCAGAAATAACAGCCTTCTTGAACAATCCGCTCACAATGAAAAAGATTCCCTGCCCGAACATCTCAGAAGAAACAAACAGCGGACGGCGAATCTGAGGAACAAAATCACGGGCACGGACAATCGGCCCTGCCACCAGCTGCGGGAAAAATGACACATAGAACGCATAGTCCAGCAGACTGGAGAGAGGCTTCAGCTCCCTGCGGTATACATCAAGCGTATAACTCAACGACTGAAAAGTGAAGAACGAAATCCCCACAGGCAGGAAAATGTCAAGAGGGGTGAAAGTTCCGTTCCAGAGAGGAGCCAGCATCTCATAGAAAAAGTTCGTATACTTGAAATAGCAGAGCAGCCCGAGATTGATGCACAGGCTGGTGACGACAAGCAGCTTGCGCTTCCAGGGAGTTTCCGTACGCTCCATACGGTGCGCAAGCAGAAAGTCAGACACCGTAACGATGCCCAGCAGATAAAAATAAACTCCGCTGCTCTTATAATAGAAATAATAAGAAAACAACGTCACAAACAGCAGGCGTGCCGTCGTTTTATGACGCAACAGCACATAAACCAGGCTGAATCCTAAAAAAAGGAAAAGGAAAAGTCCGCTGTTAAATATCATCGGCTGGTGCGGATCATACGTAAGCACGCCGGCCACCTTGCTCCAGTCAATGCCCATCTCCTCCCAATTGAGTTTCCACATAATCGTTATACGCTTTTATAATTGCTTCATGTAATAATAATCCCTGCAGCCTATAGCCGTCGGCCGTAAAATGAATTTTATCCCGCTGGTAATAATGGCCGGCATTCCAATTCCGGCAGGCGAAGCTTTTTCCGCCAACAATGTCATAAAGGTCCCAGATGGCAAGTCCGTGAGAAGCAGCGTACTCCTTCTGCGTCTGCACAACCAGAGAAGTGCGGGGATTGACCATCCGCGGCCCGCGGCGACCGTTCCTGACATAAGCTCCCGGAGGAGTGGTAAGCAAAAACGCCGCATCCGGACATTCCCGACGAATCTGCGACAGCAATGAATCCATGCTTGCCCGGTGCTCAGACGGAGAATAACGCCGCCCATGAGCTTCGTTCGTTCCGAAAGAGAGGATGACCAGATCCGGATGAAGGCCTGCAACCTCACGGATGTTTCCGGGAGTGGAGAAGGTAGAACAGGTGCTGCCGTTCACTCCCAGGATATGATAGACAATGCCGGGAGCCCCGGTTTCATGCGCCAGACCCGAAGTACCGTAAGTCACTTTCATGTCAAGCACAGCATCTCCTCCGAAATCTTCCTCCAGAAGCTTGCGTACGACATAGGGATAAATGTGACCGCGCACATGGGAATCGCCGATATGCACAATGCGTACCGGGGCATTCATTTGCGAAATCTTCTTCCACAACGGAAACAGTTCTTTCTTCGGATCAGAAATCCGGTTTTCAAGCGTTTCCCTGAATGCTGAAGGCATCGAGCCGGCAACCGGAATATATTTCATCAGCCGCTGCATCGCAAAACTTCCGTATACCGGACCCGAATTGCGGTCACGCGGAGGAAGCTGAGGCAACGAGTCTTGCGCCTGCAACGAAGGGCATACGCACATCAGGCACGCCAGCAGACAAGCAATGCATATCCTCCTATTCCGCTTCATAGGCCTTACGCTTTTCATATTGCTCCATTCCATACATCAACGTTTCGAACAAGATGCCTGCCAGGTGTTTGCCTCCATGGAAATTGATGTGGGTATAATCATAATTCGCCATTGCGGGCTTGCTTTCAACCATTCTGACCATGCTTCCTTCGCCCCCCATCGCATCATACATATTCCAGAACGCCACTTTGGTTTCTGCCGCCAGTAATTGCTGGTAGCGGATAAGGCTTTTCACCTCAGGCATTGTACGCAAATTGCCGTTTTCATCCTTCGATTCCCGATCTCCTACTCCCACAATCAAAACAGAAGCTTGTGGAAACGCCTGCTTCAGGTAGTTGACCACCCGTGTCATGGCATCCTTATAATAAGCATAATTCGTCAGTCCTCCGGAAGCCACGTTCAAACCGTATTGGAGAACGATCAGGTCGTATGTCCTCAAGGAGGCATATTGCCTCAACAACGGAGCAGGAATGCCTCCCAACTGCTGGCCGCTGCTTCCCCGCGTGCTGAAGTTATCGAGAATGATGCCTTCTGAAGGATCCATCGTAACCGCATAGAAAACAGGTATCGAATCAAAACGCTCCACTGTCCAGCGCACAGTACCGATGCGCCCGTTTACCGACAGCTTACGCAATCCTTCTTGGCCAGCGACACGGAAACGCTGGGGTTCCGCCCCGTTTACCGAGACGGCAATGCAAATGGAATCGGAAGCGACAAAATAGCAGGACGAAACGGATGAAGTATCTCCTTTCAATTCAACAAAAGCTCCGGGAGAAGGTATAAAATAATGGTTTGACAGATCCTGCAACGAACGGTCGAACCGGACAGAATCTGTGATCGAATGGCTGCCCCAACCGCCAAAAGACTGGCGGACGCTTCGGCGGAACCCGGCAATTCGGGTTGTTACAGGGACATAGCCAACTCCGCTTCCTCCGAAACGTTTTTGAAGCATTTTCCTCAGGTCACCGGTCAGAATATCCGCTTCGATAAAAGAATCGCCGAAATAAGCAATACGGACAGGCCTGCCCAAAGTCTGCCTGCCGGCAAGCGCTTCATAAAAATGAGCCATACCATGCCCCGTTGAGTCTGCATAGTCTTCTATGCACACCATGCCATCCTTGCAGGTATCCACAAAAGCCGGCTTGACCGGAGGAGGAAGCGGCAAGGTATCCGAATCAGCGGGCAATACCTTGTCGACGCGAATGTCAGAAAGCAAGTCTACCTTACGCAAAGGCTTCCCTCCCACCGACATGGGAGGAAGAAAATGAAGGACAAACAATCCCGACACAACCAGCAATGCCAGCAAAAATGTGGCAAGCAACTTATTTTTCATGACAAATCCATTCTATAAAAGCGCTGCAAAGATAGAGTAAATTTGGAAAGAAAGCATGAAGCAAACCGTTTTTTCGCAAAAAGAAAGGTTGCTTCCGGAAAAGCTCTCCGAAAGCAACCTTCAATATCAATTCAGTGCCGACAACCTGTCAACGGATAATCCCTAATTTCGAACTTTCTACAAATTCAATGATATGGTTGATTTCCTTGCTGTTGGGCACTTGCTCACGGATACGGATCAGCGCATCGTGCTGCGACGTATTCGCCTTGTAAAGAATGCGGTAAGCCTGCGCGATATGCTTGATCAAAGTTTCCGAGAAACCGGCACGCTCCAGCACAATCGTATTGATGCTGTAAAATTCAATCGGCTCGTGCGCAGCTACAATGTAAGGAGGAATATCCCTCACGAAACGGCAGCCGCCCTGAACCACTGAATAAGTGCCCAGGCGGGTGTTTCCCTGCATCAGCACATTCGACGTAAGAATCGAATAGTCTTCAATGATGCAATTGCCGGAAACTTGCGATCCGTTTCCGATGATGCAGCTATTACCTACTTGCACGTCATGCGACAAGCGCGCTCCGGTCATGATAAAGTTTCCGTTACCGACCACCGTATCATGCCCTTTATGCGTACCACGGATTATCACTGCGTTCTCTCGAATCACATTGTTGTTTCCTACATACGCGCAAGTGTCCTCACCCGTATAAGTGAAATCTTGCGGAACGGCAGCTACCACCGCACCCTGATAAACGGTATTTCCGTTTCCCATACGCGCTCCGCTCATCAGGCTGGCATAAGGCATGATCACATTGTCGTCGCCTATCTCAACATTCTTGTCGATATAGGCAAACGGATGAACGGTGACGTTTTTTCCGATCTTTGCAGACGGATCAACATAAGCTAAAGGGCTAATCATAGTCATACACAATTATTTTAAGGTTAAATTAATTTCTACCGCCGCCCAATGCACTGTACAAGGAAACCACGGCCTGTATACGCTGCATATTGTCTGAAACTTCAGTCAACTGGGCACTCAGCAGACTTTGCTGTGCTGTCAGAATCTCCAGGTAAGTAGCATCACCGCTCTGGAACAAAGCCTTCGTATAAGTCACTGCCTTATCCAGCTGATCTACCTGCTGGCGATCCTGCTCCAGCTTCTTGTCTTGCGTATCATACAGACGCAAAGCGTTGCTCACTTCCTGTCCAGCTTCCAGAATTGTCTGCTGGTAGTTCATCTGCGCAATCTTCTCTTCAGCCTTCGACACCTTCAAATTAGCAATAAGCTGTCCGCGATTGAAGATAGGCTGCGCCAGCGAAGCCACAGCACTTAATATAGCCTTTCCGGGATTGACAATCGAACTTCCGGCACTGTTGGTCCATCCGGCCGTACCGCTGATTGTAATGCTCGGATAAAAAGCAGAACGTGCCTGATTTGTAGTATAATAAGCGCTTGCCAGAGTCATTTCGGCAACTTTCACATCCGGACGGTTTTCCAGCAACTGCAAGGGAACTCCTACCATGAGTTCATCCGGCATTACCTGTTCCTCCAGTGTGCTTCGGTCAATCTGCTGGGGAGTCTTTGCCAGCAAGATACAAAGCGAATTTTCAGTTTCGCGCACCTGACGCTGCAAGTCCAGCAAAGAAGCCTGCACCTGATGATAAGCAGCGCGAATCTGTGCTACTCCTGCTTCGGTAGTCATGCCGGCAATCTTCATCGCTTCCATCGTACGTACATTCTCCTTGTATATAGCTACCGTTTCAGAAGTGATCTGCACTTGACGGTCAAGCATCAGCAGCGAGTAGTATGTATTGGCAATGCCGCAAATAATCTGCGAACGGACAGACTGCTGAGTATACTGGCTCTGCAAATAAGCCGCACGCTGTCCGCGTTTCGCATTCAGCAACTTTCCGAACAGATCGATTTCCCAGCTTGCGGCAACCGGAATCTGATACGTCTGGCTTGGCTTCATCTTGTCAAAACTGCTCAACGTTCCCTGCGGAGCAAAGTTTATGGAAGGCAAATAAGACAGTTTGGCTGCGGTAAGCATCGCTTTCGCCTCTTCCACACGGAGAATGGCGGCCTGCAAATCCACATTGCTGGCAAGTCCTTCCTCTATCAAAGCCTGCAGTTTCGGATCACGGAACACTTCCTTCCACGGAAGATTACCCATATTCGCCGTATCGGTAACAGCCAGCGTGTCCGTTTCTGATACCGGGTCACGATAGATGCCTGAAGCATCTATCGTTTCCGGACGATCATAAGCTCTGTAGATGTGGCAGCTGCTCATCATAGCAGCTACACACATCATTCCTATTATCTGTTTCTTCATTATTGTCTTGTCATTTAGCGTTTATTAGGAGTATACTGTTCTATTTCTGCTTCCACTTCACTTTCGTCCAAGCTATCCCATTCCATCGGTTTAACCTTTTCCTGCAGCCACTGGAATATCACGAACAGCACAGGCACAATGAAAATCTGGAATATCATACCGATCAACATACCACCGATAGCGGATGCACCCAGCGTACGGTTACCATGAGCACCTACGCCAAAGGCAAACATCAACGGAAGCAAACCGATAATCATCGCCAATGATGTCATCAGAATCGGACGCAAACGGGCTGAAGCTCCGAGGACGGCGGCCCACGAAATGCTCATGCCTTGCTTGCGGCGGTCAAGGGCAAACTCTACGATCAAAATCGCATTCTTAGCCAACAGACCCATCAACATGATCAATGCAATCTGCATATAAATATCGTTCGACATGGTTCCCAATATCATCTTCAATGCCGGAATGCTTCCCAAAGCAGAGAAGCCGTTCACAAACAGGAAGCTTCCCAACAGACCGCAAGGTATTGAAAGCAATACGGCCAACGGCAGCAGGTAGCTTTCGTACTGAGCACTCAACAGCAAGTAAACGAACACAAGACACAATACAAAGATAATTCCCGTTGTATTTGTTGTCTGCGCTTCCTCACGCGCCATACCTCCCAATTCGTAACCGAAGCCGGCAGGCAAATCCTGATCTGCAACCTCAGCTATAGCCTGAAGAGCCTGTCCTGAAGAATATCCGGCTGCCGGAGATACCATCACCTGAATAGAAGTATACAGGTTGAAACGGCTGATCACATCCGGACCGTAGATTTTCTTCATCGAAACGAACTGTGAAATTGGAGCCATCTCACCGTCACTTCCGCGCACCTTAATGCTGTTCAACGACTCAAGATTCTTCGTTGCGTCCGGTTCTGCCTGAATCATAACACGGTACATCTTACCGAAGCTGTTGAAGTTGGAAGCGTAGATACCTCCGAAGTAGCCCTGCATCGTCGTCAAAATGTCGCTCGGACTGATACCTGCTTTTTTACAAGCGGCAGCGTCGATATCCATCTGATACTGCGGGAAACTCGGGTTGAAGTTCGTTGATGCAGAATTGATTTCCGGACGCTTCTGCAATGCGGCAATGTAGTCGTTTACAACCTGGAAGAAATGATCCAGGCTACCTCCGGTCTTGTCCTGCATATTCAACTCGATATCGGTCGAAATAGAGTAACCCGGAATCATAGGAGGCGCAAAGAACAATACCTGTGCATCCTTGAACAACTTCTGCGAACGCATAAACAATGATGCAACCACGATGTCAGAACTTTGCTGTGTTGTACGCTCTTCCCAGTCTTTCAACTTGATAATGATAGATCCGTAAGAAGGACCTTGTCCGCTACCGATGAAACTGAATCCGGAAATCACCGTGCGCGACTGAACAGCCGGGTCCGCTGCGATCAAGCTGTCAACTTTAGTCAGCACTTCCTGAGCACGTTCCTGCGAAGTGCCCGGGGGCAAAGTCACAGAACCCATAATCGTACCCGTATCTTCATTCGGAACCATACCGGTAGGCGTAATGCTCATGAATACAACCAAAAGCGCAATCGCCCCGGCAACCAGACCCATTGACAGCCAACGCTTATGGATAAATGCAACGACACGTTTCTTGTATTTTGCCAGCAACGAGTTATACGACTTGTTGAACGAATCCTTGAACTTGTCAGTAGTCATTCCCGCAAAAGCCAGAACACTGATTACAATCATCACAATGCAGAGTACCGGATGTTCGCTAAAGCTGAAGAGCCCGAAAATCATACCCAAAATAGCAATAATCGTAAAGAGGATGACAATCTTCGGATTCATCCACCGGCCAAGAGCATCTGCATATCGGGCTACAAGTATCTTACGCGATTCCTTGTAAGCCGTACCCATACGTTCCTTCAACGTAGCTTCGGAGTTATGCGGTTTCAAGAACAAAGCACACAAAGCCGGAGAAAGTGTCAAAGCGTTCAATGCCGAGAAACCGATGGCAATCGCCATAGTCAAACCGAACTGGCGATAGAAAGTACCCGCCGTACCACTCATGAAACTTACCGGAATGAATACGGACATCATCACCAGCGTAATGGAGACAATGGCACTGCCCAATTCACTCATAGCGTCAATAGAAGCTTCACGAGCCGACTTGTAACCTTGGTCCAACTTGGCATGAACCCCCTCGACGACGACTATGGCATCATCGACGACTATGGCAATGGCAAGCACCATCGCTGACAGAGTCAGCAAGTTGATACTAAATCCGATAAGTGTCAAGGCAAAGAAAGTTGCGATCAATGCAACCGGAATAGCAATCGCCGGAATCAGCGTAGACCGCATATCCTGCAAGAAGATATATACCACGATAAACACAAGGATAAACGCCTCGATCAGCGTTTTTACCACTTCGTGGATAGAAGCGAACAAGAAGTCATTGGCACTCTGCGCAATATTGATACCCAAACCTTCCGGCAGATTCTTCTCGTATTCAGCAAGCACCTTCTCCAGATTCTGAATGGTTTCGGTAGCATTGGTTCCCGCCATCTGGTAAACGATACAAGACACAGCTTTATGACCGTTAACCGTATTGTTGAAGTTGTAGGTCAGACGTCCCAGCTCCATTTCAGCCACGTCCTTCAAACGCAACACTTCACCATTAGAAAGCGACTTGATGACAATATCACCAAATTCTGTTGTGCTCGACAAACGTCCCTTATAACGGATTGTGTATTGGAAAGACTGATTGCCGCGTTCACCGAACTGTCCCGGTGCAGCTTCAACGTTCTGCTCTGCCAAAACACCTGTGATATCGCTTGGCACCAACTTGTATTGCGCCATCACATCCGGCTTCAACCAAATACGCATAGAGTAGTCAGTACCCATCACATTGGCATCACCTACACCGCTTACACGCTTGATTTCCGGAATCAGGTTGATACTTGCGTAGTTTTCGAGGAACTCGATATTGTATTTGTCTTCCTTGTCATACACCGAGAACACCATCAGCATCGAAGTCTGACGCTTCTGGGTTGTCACCCCGACCTGAGTAACTTCGGCAGGCAGCAAACCCTGCGCCTGGGTTACACGGTTCTGTACGTTGACCTGTGCCATATCCGGGTCAGTTCCCTGATTAAAATATACAGTGATACGTGCCGAACCGTTGTTTGTTGCCGTAGACTGCATATACATCATGTTTTCCACACCGTTAATCTGGTCTTCCAGCGGAGAGATAACTGAATTCAGCACAGCCTGCGCATTGGCACCTGTATAAGTCGCACTTACCGAAACGGTAGGCGGCGCAATGTCCGGATACTGGGTAATCGGCAGCGTTGCCAGACCGATAAAGCCCAAGATTACCAACAAGATTGAAATAACGGTTGATAATACCGGACGGTTAATAAATCTATCTAGTTTCATTCTGTTCTATACCTATTATATTATATAAAGATATTTCATATCTGATCAATTAAACGCCGTAGCCAGATTGCCTTCCTTCTGGTCCTTCAAAGCCTGACGGTATTTGGCTTCCTTCTGAGCGGGAGTAATCGGAGTAATCTTCATGCCGTCGTTCAGACGAGTTACACCTTCCACGGCAATCTTGTCGCCCGACTTCAGACCGCCAAGAACGATATAGCTTTTGCCGTCATTCAAATTAGAAATCTGAATTTCGGTATACTTGACCGTACTGTCCGGCTGAAGAACATAAACGAACTTCTTGTCTTGGATTTCAACCGTTGCCGACTGAGGAACCAAAAGCACATTTTCCATTGTGTAAGGGAACACAACATTCGCCATACCGCCGCTTCGGAGCACATTGCTCTTGTTGGGGAAGATAGCGCGCATGCTCACAGAACCAGTAGTCTGATCAATGACACCGCTCACAGCATCAACTTTTCCTTTTTCACTATACATGCTTCCGTCCGCCAGTTCCAACTGCACCGCCGGCATTTTTTCCAACTGCTCTTTCAGTGTACCGCCGGCTTTCGTCAGTGCCAGAAGTTCTTTCTCTGTCAGCGAAAAATAAACATACATATCACCGATCTGAGAAACCGTAGTCAACGGCTCCGCAACAGAGGGGCTGACCAAAGCTCCGATACGATAAGGGAAAGTACCGATTACACCGTCTGAAGGACTCGTCACTGTACAGAAGCCCAGATTCTGCTTGGCAGCCGTATAAGAGGCTTCAGCCTGTGCAAGGCTGGCCTTAGCTGTCAGCAAATTATTGACAGCAGTCTGATACTCAAAATCACTGATGATTTTCTGCTCGTGAAGCATCCGCTTATTAGCTTCTGTTTCTGTTAAAGTTTTCAAATTAGCTTTGGCAGATTCAACTCCAGCCGCAGCCTGATCGAAAGCTGCCTTGTATTGAGTCGGATCAATCTGGAACAAAGCCTGTCCCTTATGTACAGTCGCACCTTCGTCAACACACAACTTCACAATAAAGCCACTCACCTGAGGACGGATCTCAATGTCCTGTAAACCTCTGATAGTAGCCGGGTACCGTTTGGCCTGCTCACTGGAAGTAGACTGTACTTCCTGCACTGCAAACTGGTCGTCACCCATCGTTCCGCCTTGACTTCCGCAAGCGGTTAACATTGATATCCCCACTGCGAACAGGGCTATCCGGCTAAAAGAAAAACTCTTGTTTCTTTTCATTTCCATATTATCCATCTTATAAAAATTAATGTTTTACCTTAAATAAATTAGAAGTTTTTCATATATACACATCTTTTTCAGTCTGCAAATATAGGAAAAAATCGGTGTGGGGAAATCTTAATTAACTAAGAATAACCATAAAACGAAGTTTGTGCGATTTTATCTGACCAACTGGCAAATTTAACCGACCAACAAATTAACAAACACAATCAATTTGCAGAAATTAAATATAAAAAATCTTCTATTTGTCATTTTATTTCTACATTTGCGTGCATTTCATTTTTGAAACTTACCAAATTCATTATAAGTATGACAAAAATTACTAGAGAAGCCGCCCTGCTCTATCACTCGCAGGGCAAACCGGGAAAGATCGAAGTCGTCCCGACCAAGCCTTACCGAACACAAACCGATTTATCATTGGCCTACTCCCCCGGAGTAGCTGAACCTTGCCTGGAGATCCAGAAAAATCAAGAAACTGCATACGACTATACAGACAAAGGGAATCTGGTTGCCGTAATTTCAAACGGTACAGCCGTGCTTGGACTGGGCGATATCGGCGCACTGAGCGGCAAGCCGGTAATGGAAGGTAAAGGGCTGCTTTTCAAAATATATGCCGGCATTGACGTGTTCGACATTGAAGTAAACGAAAAAGACCCGGACAAATTCATTGAGGCGGTCAAAGCCATCGCTCCAACCTTCGGCGGAATCAACCTCGAAGATATCAAGGCCCCCGAATGCTTCAAGATCGAAGAACGTTTGAAAGAAGAACTGGACATCCCGGTAATGCACGATGACCAGCACGGAACCGCAATCATTTCAAGCGCAGGTCTTCTGAATGCGCTCGAAGTGGCAGGGAAAAAGATTGAAGATGTGAAGATTGTCGTAAACGGCGCAGGAGCCTCGGCTGTTTCCTGCACGAAACTTTACATTTCACTTGGTGCCCGCCTGGAAAACATCGTAATGCTCGACAGCAAAGGAGTCATTTCAAAACAGCGCACCGACCTGAACGAACAAAAGAAATACTTCGCAACCGACCGTACAGACATCCATACATTAGCCGAAGCTATCAAGGGTGCAGACGTATTCCTCGGCCTTTCAAAAGGAAACGTACTGTCACAGGATATGGTGCGCAGCATGGCCGAAAATCCGATCGTATTTGCCCTGGCAAACCCGACACCGGAAATCTCCTATGAAGATGCCATGGCTTCCCGTCCGGATGTACTGATGGCTACCGGACGTTCGGATTATCCCAACCAGATCAACAACGTGATCGGATTCCCATACATCTTCAGGGGCGCACTGGACACCCGTGCAACCGCCATCAATGAAGCGATGAAACTGGCTGCTGTACGTGCTATCGCAGGACTTGCCAAGCAACCAGTTCCTGACGTAGTCAATGCGGCCTACCATGTAAACAACCTGACTTTCGGACGCGACTATTTCATACCGAAACCGGTCGACCCGCGCCTGATTACAGAAGTGTCCATGGCTGTAGCCAGAGCTGCAATGGAATCTGGAGTGGCCCGCAAGCAAATCACCGACTGGGATGAATACAGAAACCACTTGAAGGAACTGATGGGACAAGAAAACAAACTGACCCGCCAGTTATATGAAACGGCACGGCGCGACCCGCAACGTGTGGTATTTGCCGAAGGCATTCACCCGAATATGCTGAGAGCCGCCGTATTAGCCAAATCAGAAGGACTCTGCCATCCGATTCTTCTAGGAAATGAAGAACGTATCGAAAAGCTCGCTAAAGAACTAGAGCTGAGTCTGGAAGGAATCGAAATCGTCAATCTCCGCCATGACCGCGAGGCAGAACGCCGCGAACGATATGCACGCATCCTCAGCGAAAAACGCGCCCGTGAAGGAGCAAACTACCAGGAAGCCAACGACAAGATGTTCGAGCGCAACTATTTCGGCATGATGATGGTAGAAACAGGCGAAGCTGACGCCTTCGTAACCGGACTGTATACCAAATATACCAATACAATCAAGGTGGCCAAAGAAGTGATTGGCATTCAGCCGGGCTACAAGCACTTCGGAACCATGCATATCCTCAATTCCAAACAAGGCACTTACTTCATCGCTGATACCTTGATCAACCGCCATCCGGATACTGATGCGCTGATCGACATTGCAAAACTGTCGGCCAAGGCCGTACGCTTCTTCAACCAGGAGCCGATTATGGCCATGCTGTCATACTCCAACTTCGGTTCTGATCAGGAAGGAAGCCCCGCTAAAGTACACGAAGCCGTTGCCTACATGCAGAAAGAATATCCGGAATTGGCAATTGATGGCGAAATGCAAGTGAAATTCGCCCTTAACAATGCGCTGCGTGACGAAAAATATCCGTTCACACGTCTGAAAGGGAAAGATGCCAATACGCTGGTATTCCCGAACCTGACCTCAGCAAACGCAACTTACCAGCTGATTCAGGGAATGAGCGAAACAGAAGTAATCGGACCGATCCAGATGGGACTGAACAAACCGATCCACTTCACCGACATCGAAAGTTCTGTGCGCGATATCGTCAACATCACAGCCATTGCATGTATTGATGCCATCGTAGCAAAAAAACTGAAAGAAAACGAATAAACGCCAATCAGGCTGATTGAATCAGGACACAGAGCCGCAGAGCCACAGAATCTTGACCGCAAACATCTGTGACAATGCGCCTCTGTGTTCGTTTTTTATTACACTTCACCTTTTAAAAACTATGCGAAAACCTCTCAACAATGCACAATGCATCACGCTGACCCTCCTTTGGGCAGCCCTCTGCTTCATCGTACTCACCTCTGCACCGAAAATTGACGGACCGCTGACACTTATGCTCATCATATCCGGGGCACTTGTGTTTATCCCTATCATAAAGTCCATAAAAAGCAGGAACAAATAATCACTTAGGCACAATAAACACAGCAAACAAGTTAAATTGATATTTTTCCATCATTTTTATTTATCAATTGTTGCATAAATCAAAAAAAAGATATACTTTTGGCACATCAAATAACAAACAGCGACTGATTAGAAAAGAAAACTAACCAATAATAAATAACGATAATCTTTTTGACTTATGAATGCAGCTAAAGTATTGGAAGATCTGAAAAGAAGATTTCCGAACGAACCTGAATACCATCAGGCGGTAGAAGAAGTGTTGGGAACAATAGAAGAAGAATACAACAAGCACCCTGAATTCGACAAAGTAAACCTTATCGAGCGTCTGTGCATTCCCGACCGTGTATACCAGTTCCGTGTAACATGGATGGATGACAAAGGCAATATTCAGACCAACATGGGTTACCGTGTACAGCATAACAACGCAATCGGCCCGTACAAAGGCGGTATCCGTTTCCACAGCTCTGTAAATCTGGGTATTCTGAAATTCCTTGCTTTCGAACAGACTTTCAAGAACTCGCTGACCACCCTTCCGATGGGAGGAGGAAAAGGCGGTTCCGACTTCTCTCCGAGAGGCAAATCAAATGCAGAAGTAATGCGTTTCTGCCAGGCTTTCATGCTGGAATTGTGGCGTCATATCGGTCCCGAAACTGATGTACCCGCCGGTGATATAGGCGTAGGCGGACGTGAAGTCGGCTATATGTTTGGCATGTACAAGAAACTGACCCGCGAATTCAGCGGTGTACTGACTGGAAAAGGACGCGAATTCGGAGGCTCTCTGATACGCCCGGAAGCAACCGGATACGGAAACATCTACTTCCTGCTTGAAATGCTGAAAACGCGCAATATAGACATCAAAGGCAAAACCTGCCTGGTATCCGGCTCGGGCAATGTGGCTCAGTACACTGCTGAAAAGCTGATCGAACTGGGAGCAAAAGTTGTTACCATGTCTGATTCCGACGGTTATATCTATGATCCGGACGGCATCGACCGCGAAAAGCTGGACTACATCATGGAACTGAAGAACCTGTATCGCGGACGCATCCGTGAATATGCAGAAAAATACGGCTGCAAGTATGTACCGGGCGCACGCCCCTGGAATGAAAAAGCTGACATCGCGCTTCCGTCTGCAACTCAGAACGAAATAAACGGAGATGATGCAAAAGCACTGGTAGCCAACGGTGTCTTCGCCGTTTCAGAAGGAGCCAACATGCCTTCTACTCCGGAAGCCATCCGTGTATTCCAGGATGCAAAGATTCTTTATGCTCCGGGAAAAGCGGCAAATGCCGGCGGCGTGTCAGTATCAGGTCTGGAAATGACTCAGAACTCAATCAAACTGAGCTGGAGCCAGGAAGAAGTGGATGAAAAACTGAAAAGCATCATGAAGAATATCCACGAAGCCTGCGTGAAGTACGGAACCGAACCCGACGGATACATCAACTACGTGAAGGGCGCCAACGTTGCCGGCTTTATGAAAGTTGCCAACGCAATGATGGCTCAAGGTATCGTATAAGCCCAGATTATTGTTCCGTAATCTAAATCACTCCCGGTTCTGTTTGCAGGCAGAACCGGGATTTTTTGTATATACATTTCCATATCTCATCCATTTACACTATTTTTGCACAAACCTTAATATGAAATAATCATGAGATACCTTGACCCCAAAGCAGACCTGACCTTCAAAAAAGTGTTCGGCGAACACCCCGACCTTATCAAAAGCTTGTTGAATGCCCTTCTTCCCTTTGAAACTCCTGAAGAAGAAATCAACGAGATAGAATATCTTACACCAGAGCTGGCTCCAGAAACGCCTTTAAAGAAAAACAGCATTGTCGATGTGAGATGCCGGGACAAACGCGGACGCCAGTTTATCGTTGAAATGCAGATGTTATGGTCGTCAGCTTTCATGCAAAGGGTACTGTTCAACGCATCCAAGGCTTATGTACGGCAGCTTGACGGCAAAGAAAAATACGAACTCCTCCAACCGGTATATTCGCTCAGCCTGGTAAACGAGGTATTTGCTCCCGACATAGAAGATTTCTACCACGATTATCGCATCGTACAAATACAGCATACGGACAGAATCATCGAAGGCCTGCGCTTTATATTCGTCGAACTGCCCAAATTCACTCCCCATACATACAGTGAAAAGAAAATGTATGTCTTGTGGCTGCGCTATCTAACAGAGATCAACGGAAAAACACGAGAAATACCGCAAGAATTACTGGACAATCCGGAAATCAAGAAAGCTGTGACTCTCCTTGAAGAATCGGCCTTCAGCGATGCCCAACTACTCGGATACGATGATTTTTGGGATGCGGTACGCGTAGAACAAACGCTGGTCAGTGATGCCTTGCAAAAAGGAAAGCAAGAGGGTATACAGGAAGGCATGAAACAAGGCATGAAACAAGGCATACAGGAAGGTATGAAACAAGGAGAACGAAATAAAGAAGTACAAATAGCGAAAAAACTCAAGGCGATGGGCATGGAAACAACACTCATCATACAGGCTACAGGACTTACAGCCGATGAAATAGCTGCGCTATGAAACAGAAATGCCCTACATCTGGCTGACACAGCCGATGCAGGGCACCGGCCATTATCAGCTCTGACACCTCTACAGGCAAGCGCGATATCTCCAGTGAACACACGGCCAGCCTTCCATACAAAACTTTCAGTAACAGCACCGTATTTCAGCAACAGCAAAAAACAAAAATATCAGGCCAAAAGCTCCCATTTACAAATATTTTCCGTAATTTTGCCCTACTAATTTATTAATTACCAAGCGATAATAAACATGAAAGTAAAAAATCTATTATTAGGGCTGTTTGCAAGCTGTGCCATTACTTCCTGCATACAGGACGAAGCACCTAATGTGGAAGCGGCCATCGACGGATGTGAAGGTGAAAACATCCTGCTGACCAACATTTCGCACAACACAAAAGAAATCGAAGTCTATATGGCAGATATGGACATGTCAAAGCAAACGCTGGTCTTTACGCTGGCAGACAAGGCTACCATACAGTTGGACGATCCGGAAACGAACGATACACAGCCTGCGCTTCAGAAAGACACCACATGGACCTGCCAATGCGACTTCTCGCAAAATAAACAGCGACACTTCACGGTAAAGTCGGAAAGTGGAAGCAACCAGGCAACTTATACGCTGAGCATCAACACAATCGAATTGTCGAACTATACAAAATACTCATTCGAGGAACTGAAAGAAACGACACCCTACCACGTTCTGTACCTGACTACCGAATCGGGAATCATGCAATGGGCCAGCGGAAATCCCGGATTTGAAATAAGCGGAATGGCTCAAGATGCAGAAGATTATCCTACGGCACAGAGTTCGGACGGATATAGCGGCAAATGTGTAAAACTGACCACAAGAGATACAGGAAACTTCGGGAAGCCCATTGGAATGCCTATCGCGGCAGGAAATCTGTTCATTGGATCTTTCGATGTGCAAAACGCTATACAGCATCCGCTGCAAGCCACTCTCTTCGGCTTCCCATTCACAAAAAAACCGGTCCGGATGACAGGATACTACAAGTATAAAGCCGGAGAAACATTCATGAATGAAAACAAAGAAGAAGTGCCGGGAATCTCTGATATGGGCGACATCTATGCAGCATTATATGAATCCTTTACAGGCGACTACTCCTTGAACGGCGACCTGTTCCCTCAGGACGGACCTATAGACGGACACATCGTATCACTGGCCAGAATCGGACAAGACGGAAACCCGACGATGGCCGAAACAGACCAATGGACACGCTTCGAACTCAGTTTCGAGCCGCAGAATGGCAAGACTATTGATGAGGAAAGACTGAGAAACGGGGAATACAAGCTGGCCATCGTATTCACTTCAAGCATCGAAGGAGCTTATTTCCGCGGAGCCGTAGGAAGCGAACTGTACGTTGACGAAGTAGAAATTGTATGCGAATAATTAAAAACAGAAAAACATGAATAGCAGAAACATACTGATTGCCCTTATAGCTGCTTTCGTCCTGAATGCAGAAAGCTTGTACGCACAATCATCAGACTATAAAGCCAACAGAGAACACAAAGGATTGATCTGGTCTGCACTCCACGGATTGGACTACGAATTCAAGGCAGGGGTCAACATCGGAGGAACTTCGCCGCTTCCTCTGCCCCAAGAAATCAGAAGCATCGAAAGCTACAAACCCGGACTGGGTATCGCTCTCGAAGGAAACGCCACCAAATGGCTGGGCAAAGAACAGAAATGGGGAGTCAGCGTAGGCCTCCGGCTCGAAGGAAAAACAATGACAACCGAAGCTTCTGTAAAAAACTACGGAATGGAAATCTTTAATGAAGTAGGAGGAAAAATACAGGGAATATGGACCGGAGAGGTACGCACCAAAGTCAGAACTTCCTATCTTACGGTTCCGATTCTGGCAAATCTCAAAATCGGAAACAGATGGAAAGTTTCTGCCGGACCTTATCTCTCTTACATGATGGAGGGGGATTTCTCAGGAAACGTATACGAAGGACATCTGCGCACACCGGACGCAACGGGAAGCCGTGTCAACTTCTCCGGAGAGAGCATCGCCACCTACGACTTCTCAAACGAGCTCCGCCGATTCCAATGGGGACTTCAGGCGGGGGGAACATGGAAGGCCTACAAGCATCTGAATGTCCATGCAGACCTGACATGGGGACTGAACGACATCTTCCAAAAAGATTTCAAGACCATCTCGTTTGCCATGTATCCCATTTATCTGAATTTCGGCTTCGGATACGAATTTTAAACAAGAGCTGACTACAGAAAAGTGCGGAGCCGCAGAATGACATCAATTTTCTGCGGCTCCGCATTTTATCTGATACGCAGTTACCATGTCACAATTTTCCCGAATTTGCTCCGGTCAAGCGTGGCGGAAGTTATGCCCAAGGCCGTGAGCACACGGCTCAGCGCCGTGATATAGCTAAAGCCCTCTCGTTTCCCAGAAGAGAAATCTGCGCGGGCTGCACACCAATCCTTGGCTGCTTCTGAGTGGATGCTGCAACAGCCTTGCCTTGCGGACTCTTTCGCCCCAAAAGAAGGACTCAGCCTTTTCTTTCCACTCGCAGAAAGAACTACATCTCTAGGCTAGAGATACACATCTCCAGTCTAAAGACATATATCTCCAGCTTGAAGATATGTATCTCCAAACTGAAGACAAACTTTTATACGCAATCTCCGGCATTATTCTTTCGCATAGATTTGCCGGATAATTCGAACTGGGAAAATAAAAAGCTGCTCCTGATTATATGTCAGAAACAGCTTTTCAATTATAATATAGAATGATTGGTTTTATTATTATTCACCAATTACTTCGAGTTCGTCTACCCAAAGAGTACTGTTTGCTGCACCCTTGAATTCACTACCATTTACACTTGACTGACAAACAATTGCCAACTTATATTGCTTATCTGAGGAATATTCAGCATCACCTACTGGTTCAAAAGAAATTTCAAAATTAACCCACTCACCATTGGTATCAGCAACACCTGCGTCACCCCCAACTTGAGCCAACAACACACGATTTGAAGCTGTTTTCAAGTTAGTACCATCAAGCGTTTCATCAGCAGAAGCTTCGTATAATACAGCTAATATCAGACCTCTATCTTCTCCTTCCTGGTTTTCAAGCGCAGGCTCCTGAGATCCGTCAATATAATTATCGCCCTTAGCATACTTATAAACACCTTTAAAGGTCAAAGGTTTCTTATCATAAGAGATTCCAAACTTTGTCATCGTCAACTGTTTAGCAGCCTCTGTTTGCATAGAAAACTCAAAAGTACCTGTATATAAAGAAGCAGGAGTTATAGCAGGAATACTACCGGGAATGAACTCTAACAGATCATTCGTATACAACGTCTGAAGTTTTACAGCACTTCCACTATAACCGTTCTCTTCCTTTGTCATAGCATAATCGCCTTCATATTTTCCTCCAAAAGGAGTCTTCAAAGCTGCAACACCTTCATTTGCACTTGCCAGTTCGTCCAAGGGCAATGGAGAATCCCAAGAAGCACTTTGGGTATCAACAAGTCCCGTAGAAGTTCCGTTCTTCGTGCCCCATTCATCAAACGAATATTTCCAAGAAGAAAGTTTAGAAGGAACATTTACTGTATACTCAGCAACTGTTTTTCCATCCTCAGAAACAACGGTGTAAGTTATGTCATCAGAAAAGTCAGTAGCCACACCACCTGCAGGAGAAAGAGTAGCACCGTCTGAAACTGTTATAGTCGGAACAAGCGCAGTCACATCAGCATCTTCAGAAACCCCGAAAGTAATAGTATTATCCTCATTGATAACAGGCTGAGAAATTACGACAGAATTAGCATCTACGGAACTGTCAAATGTAAAAGAAGTTATCTGGGCTTCTGTTTTTTCTGTTCCTTTCAGCTTAACACCTTTATAAACAACATTTACATCAATGCCACCGTTCCATACAATAGCCAATTCTACAACCACACTGTCTCCGAAAAGGGTAACATCAGAAGTAACAGGGCAAGTCCCTACCAACGGATTAGAAAATGTCATTTCCTCTTCACGATGGAAAGTATAGGTCGTATTATCTTCAGACGACAACTGGCAATCAGCCAATGTCACGTCACCTAATTCAATAGCCCCAGCAAAAGTAAAATTACTTATAACCAAATCTATAGAATCATTTCCGGCCTTCGAAATTGTAATATTCTGATACATAAGCGGAGTAGAAGCCCCTCCAACACTTACATCCAAAGTTCCTTTATATTCCCCAACAAAATTATCAGCTACAGATACAGAATCTTCCCCTGTTCCTGTACCTCCCCCCGGATTTGGGTCTTCATTCAAGCCATCATCGTCGCTGCAAGAAGCAAACATCGTTACGGCAAACAGAGCCGCAAAAAAATAATAAAATACATTCTTTTTCATCTGTTCTTTATTAATTGATTAATCGGCTGCAAAATAAGGACAAAGAAACAAATAACACAAGGTCTATTTCTTTTATTATTTGTCTGTTTTTCATTTTTTGCTAAAAAGCATGCTAGTAATCAAATGAAACGATGTTCAATCTTTAAGAAATACGTTCTGTTTTTCATCTGCAATTCCATGAGCGACAAATATCCCCGCCATAACCGCTCGGCCATGGCGGGAATACTTTATTTAATCATAATCATACTCCAGACTGAAATCATCCAGCCACAACGTCGCTCCCGGACCTCCGGTGAAATAGTCACCATACTTGCTTGCCGAGCAGACAATAAGCAAAGCAGTCGGACGGCGGTTGGTAGCACGGTAGTCAAGCTCCACACTGAATTCTCTGTAATCCGAAACATTCTCACCGCACACCATCTCACCGTAAGCGATGATATGCGAATCATTCTTGTCGAAATATGTGCCGTTATTGTTAGCGTTGTCCGTCAGAATCTCAACTGCCGTAAACTGTCCCGTTTCTGAATTGGCTGACGAAAGCTCCCAGTCGCCTAAAGCCACCCATACGATACAGCTGTCGGGCCTTGACTCAAGATACTCAAATCCGGCATTGATTTTGGTTATCGGTGCAGTCTGATACTTGAAATATCCTTTGAGCCGCGTCGGATAGGAAGTAAAGCCACGTCCGAATCCCAAACGGCCGTTCATGCCCACCGTTTCTTTATACTCGCCGATAAACAAGTTTCCGGCAGCAAGCACACCGACTACAGTTGCCGACTTCAGTTGGGCGGCAGTCGTCCCCCGGCTTCCCGGACGCGGATCGCTTACGGGAGTGGTTACATTATCCTTGTCGCTCAGCGTAGTGCTTCCATGGTTGCCCGTATCCCAGAAAGGAGATCCGCCCTCTGCCCACGGACAAATCGACTTGCCGTTACGTCCGGCATTATAGACCCAATCCTCAAAGTCCATGTTAGGAACTGTTTCAACGTCAACGGTAGAGAACTCAACCGCATCGGCATACTCTTCACCGGAATAGGCCCTGCACTCATAGGTGGCATTCGCATCCAGATGAGGAACACGGGCACGGAACTCGCCGCCATCGACTGTCAGATACTCCTGCGGCACACGGATCCATTCCGCTGCACCCACTTCCCGGTATTCAAAACCGCAGTCGGCACCGGCAACTCCCGTTCCGTACATCCAGCCCACATTCACCCATCCGTCAGCCGATTCAGTTATCACGTTTGTGGAACTGTTATACACCCTGACCCTCCAGATCTGGTCCACAAACCCTCCGTAAGTCACCCGGACCGATGCTTCCGCATAGTTCGTATACAGCGTCCACTTCAATGTCGGGACCGAAGTCACTTCACCGTTCATAGCCGAACCTTCCGGCCCAAGCTTCAACGCAAACAAGCTGAATTCAGAAAGGTCAGCGTCTTTCCTTATCAATGCCCTTGCCACCAGGTTCACTTCATCAAAAGTAGCGTTTCCGACCTGATTCTCCACCTGAAAAGTCCGCTCAACCGGCTGGCTGCGGACAACAGTCCACTCATAATCCTGATACAAAGACAACGTCACTTTGTAAGGAGAAGACAGATTGATTTCCTGCCCCACAGACAACGTGGAAGAAGCTTTATCCGTACAGGTGAATTCGGTCACCTTCAGACTGGAAGGATTCACCGTTTCGCCCAAAGTCAGCGTCACCGTCCTGTCATCCTCAGAAATGACAGCGTTCCCGATCTGTCCCTCAACCTGCATAGACACGATTGAAAGCGGAACTTTGGCATAGGGTATATCATTCTTTATGCATCCGGAAAACAAGACGGCAGCCGCCAGTCCGCAGACACATTTCACTAAAGACCGTTTCTTCATATATCCGATTACAAACATAAAGTCAAGCCAATATTGATATTAAGGATATTAATTTTAAAATCAGCGCCGCTGGTATGACGCTTCCCTTCCACTCCAGCCTGATCACGCTGCTTTTCAGAACGGAATTTCAATCCAGCCACACCGAAAGACATCTCAGCGCACAGGTTCTTGGTAATGAACACAGCCACACCCGGATTAATGCCCAGGCGGATTTCATTGATAGTAGTTTCGGTGCGTTTCATATCAGCATCAGCCCCATCCGAATAGACAGATGTCCCGTGCCTGTAAGTAAGCTCCGTTTCGTTAAACAGTCCGAATATTCCGTTTTCGTCAAGACCTATATAAGAACGCATGAATGCGCCTGCCGAATACAAGTCTTCACTGTATTTCAGGTTTCCGAACGAAAAGTGGTAGTCCGTACCAAGATTCAGTTCTACGTTGCCAAGCCCTGCGTCAAGGTGATGATAGCCCAGCTTCATCCCCAGCACCAGGTTGTCTTTCAATGCATATCCCACGAACGGATTCACAGACTTTACGGAGAAATTGGCGTTCAAATCGCCGACTATGGAATAAAGCATGGTGCTTTCGTCACTGTCATAGTTTACAAACGAAAAAGTCAGGCCTCCCAGCCACTTCCCCTTTTCAACAAAACGGTAGTTACGGATTCCACGGTCATAGCGTCCGATAGGCTTGATGCGTATCAGGCTGTTTGACTCGACAATCACATTCTTCTTCGGCTGCATCGGTTCCTTAGTCCGCTCCACATACACCGTATCATGAATTACAATCGTATCACGATGCTGGGCCGACACATCAAACGCGCCAAAGCCCAGAAACAGCACAACAAACAGTATAATATATTTCATACAACTCTCCTACAGATAAAAGGCTATACCCAAGCCGATTGAAAACAAATTGATTCTAAAATTGGCAGAACTCGACGACTGGTCGCCCGTATAGATCTGGTCTGTCTTCTGTTTCACTTTGCTGAAATTGACGCCAAGCACTCCGACACTCACCTCAACAGCAGTATAATTGTTTACAAACGCCACAATGCCGGGACACACACCGACACCCACATCCGTTGATGTCGTATAGGTTCCGGTCAGTTCATTGCCTTCTTTTGTCACAAGCTTCGCCTGCGAACCGCCGAACTGCAACTGCGTTTCGGCATACAGGGCAAACCGCTTGCTCGTACCCAGATTGATATAGTTGCGCATCACCGCCATCACCGAGTACGAATGCTTCAACTGGTACGTGTCGTTCAAATCAAAGTTCAGGTCTTCTCCCAGATCAACAGACAGGCCGTTGAATTTGGTCAGCGTTCTTCCGTAAGAGAAGCGTCCTCCCATTGTCAGATTGTCTTTCACCGCGTAGGTAACCAACGGACTGACATTAAATGTATAGCCGTCGGAATTAAATTTGTCTATAATCAGAAACTGATAATTCTCTTCCGTATGCTCTGAATAGGAAACGGAACTTCCAACCACCCACTGTCCCTTAGGAACAAATACATTGTCGGGAATCTTGATCTTGCCTTCCTGTGCCCGGCCAGTCACAGCCAGACACAGCAAAGCGAAAAGGTATAAAATCTTCTTCACAAAACGTTCATTTTTCGAGTTCGCTTTCTTCATAAATTAACTCCAGATCGTCCAGCCACATGGTGCTGCCCGTAGAACCTTCAAAGTAGTCACCGTACCGGCTTGCGGATGCAACCAGTATAATACGGGCAGGAATACGGTCTGTCGCACGGTAATCCAGTGGAATGGTAAATTCTACCATACCGCTGCCGTCCGTACTTGAAGTCCAGACCTGCTCACCGTAAGCAAGCACATTTTCCGCATTCGGATCAAACAGTTTCGGATCTGCCGTCTTTACGATAAAGGCCCACTGGGAACCGTCGTCGTATGTTTCCGGCTCTCCGTCTGTCAAGGCTATATAAACGATGCCTTGGTCAGGCTGGTCATTGGCTATATGGTTTCCACCTCTATCCACCGTTCCGCTTACGTAACGGATATGTCCGCGCAAAGCCAAAGGACGAGCAGTAAACAGACGACCCCAGCCAAGCACGCCGTTCGTCCCGGATGTTGCAAGATACTTGCCGATAAAAAGATTGCCTGCCGCAAACTTTCCAATACCCAAAAGACTTGGATAAGCAGATTTCAGTTTGGCAGAATAGGAACCGCCATGCTTTATGGAAGAGTCTGATGTTGTCACATCTATATTCAACGTGGCTGATCCGTGATTTCCGGAATCCCAGAACATTTCTTCGCCGCTTCCATAAATCAGCATGGGCGTGCTTCCCGACCATTTTTCAAATCCGGCATTCGGCAACTGAACGGCTGTTTCCGTTGTGAATTCCTGAATCACATTTGAAACTTTCGTATCTTCCAGCACCTGATACTCATAAGTTGTCCCGGGAACAAGTCCGGTCAACAGCACAGACTTGATCTGATTTCCCTCACGGCTGGCCGCAATGCCTTCTGTCCAGGAACCTGTTCCTTTCTGACGATAGCGGAAAGTCAACGTGCCGGTCGGGTTCTTACCTTCAATCACTTCCGCATACAAGGTTGCTCTGTCTGCCCAGATTTCATATATATAAGGTATAGCTATGGCACGGACATTCGAATCAGACACCACAATGCTTAAAGCCTCCGTTCTGGATTTATTGTTCGCGTCTGCCGCAGCAACCGTCAGTTCATAAACGCCCTCATTCTCAAAAAGCGCATTCAAGGCAGCATTCCAGTTAACAGTCAGACGTGATTCCGAATCAAGCGCCACATCGATGCCCTTATTCTGCAATTCCAAGCGAAAAGCCTCATCCAGCAAATCACCCGATGCAATATCCAAAGCAGCAAGCAGCGAACCTTCCACTGTAACCTGAGATAGAACAGAAGAAGCAGAAACCACCGTTACCGGACTTACTTCCGTCCCCGGCTCCAACGTCCAGTCCGCACCGTCCGGAAGAACCACATTGTCATTTGTCCACCGGATGACAGGCCGCTGATAAATCCCGACAGACTCTTCCCTTTTAGTCAGAGGCGTTTCATCCACCTGCAGTTCAAAGAAACTTCCGCCCTGCTCCGGAATTTCCGGCTCTTCGCCTCCTTGTCCATAATTATAAGTAAGCGTGTATAAGGTAGCTTCCTCCGCATTTTCTATACGGTCCGTCTGCGTAAACTTCTCGCCCGACTTGGTTACACCGGTCAGTGTACAGATAAAGTATTTCTTTCCCTGCGGGAACGTGTAATAACCGACCGGAGATTCCGCCGCTTCCTCACTGCTTGCCCATTGATAATTCAAGCCTCCATTTTCCGCATCTACGGCGACATTCACTTCCGCACTTTTCAGATAAGTGTCAAATTCCTTGTCGAAGTTCACTTTCACCAGGGCGTTCGCGATATTGCATGTGACATTCACCGTGGTCTGTTGCCCTTTGGCAATTACAAACGGTTCCTCACCCGCATAAAACTTGCTATCAAACGAGGCGGCTACAGAATCTCCGGCAGTAACACGCACCTTGTAATCGTCACCCGAAGCCAACGTGATTCCGCTCTCCACTTCACCGCCCCATCCTTTATACTTGCGCACCAATTTGTTTCCCTGAAACACACGCACGCGGGCCGTTTCCTTCAATGCCTCAGCCGGATCAGAAACACCATCCTCCGTTTCATCTCCTTCCGCACGCGACACAACCTTCACTTCCTCACCCTGCCTCATGTCGAGCAGCAGCGTACCCTCACCTGCGTCCGACCATCGGTCTTCCTGGCGGCACGCACCCAACAAGACAAGCGAACAAAGTATAAACAAAATCCTCTTCATACACCTGCTTCTTTTCATTCGGCATTACGGCTGTCGATAGTCAAAGCGGCTTTCGCTTCAACATCATTGACATCGACCACACTGATATTAAATGTATGTACTCCGGCAAAAGCTTCATTAGCCAGCAAACCTACAAACTGAGTCACATCGAACACCACTTGCTGCTGGCCGATTACTGCTTCTCCAACAGGCAATCCCAAACCTTCAAGGTTTTTAGCCAAATCCCCCGGATAAGCCAAATCAAAAGAAAGGCTTAAGATTTCTTCTACAGCCGCAGCAAAGCTTCCGCTTGTCGTTTCAATCTGCACATAAACATGAGCCAGTCCGTCGGGAGCATTCAGCAAAACCACAACCGGCTGGGTCAAATCCGTAACCGTTTCATCGATATTGAATCCTTGTCCAACAACTGACGGATTCCCGAAGTCCAAGATTTCATCCTCGTCAGGAACAATCATTCCTCCGATGGAAACCTTCTCACACGCTGCATTCAAAGCCAATCTGCCGACAGACACAATTCCACCCGTTCCGGGGTCGACCGATGTAGAAGCCTCCACCAACGTATAAGTGACAATCAGTTCCGTACCAATGACAATATCGGGATACGAACGGGTAATCGAAACATTTTCTCCTTCCACTTCGCCTGTCAGCACCACATCCACCGCATTGTTTGTTGCCTGACCATGAAAAAATCCCGAACGGGTTTCATCTTTGGCAAATTCCAGCGATTCACTTCCCACCTTGACACTCACCTTGACATCATCGCCCAACAAAGCGGCAAGCTTCTCATCATACTTGATTGTCACCTTGACATTCTTCAACGTACAGTTCACCTGGCCGGCATCCACGATATTATCTTTCGTGATTGCAAATGTCCCGGACTCGCCTTCACAGTACGGAGTATCAAAAGCCGCGCCTTCCGTTGCCGGGCTGTGCGCCTTTATCTTATATGTGCCCACATTCAATGTATATACTTCCGGCATTTCGCTGTAGGTCCATTCCTGAACCAGCGCATCGTCTGCCGTATAAATGCCAATCACGTAATCTTCCAAATCCGAAGCGGCACGCGATATGCTGACCAGCGGTTCCGTATTGAAAGTAAGCTTCGGACGCTCGCTGTCTTTCAAGGGAGCCAGATTGACCTGTCCGGTCTGACTCAAGTCGAAATCCATCTTCTCACTGTGGCATGCTGCAAACATCAGACTTGCCAACAAAACGAATGCAAATATCAAGTTTCGTTTCATTTTATTGCTTTATTTTTATTCGTAAATTAATGATACATCGTCGATATAAAGTTGGCTGCCTATGTATTCGCCATCACTCAGATTCAGTCTTGGAGGAACACTCATATAGTTATAACGCGTTTCCGTACCCGACTTAAAAATAATATAAATATGAGTCGCTTTACGGTCCCGATAATCAGCAGTGTATTTTATCGATATGCTTCCCTGCGTATAGTTCGTTACCTTTCCTCCACTTTTCAGATAACCCTGCCCTAAAACAGTCGGACTTCCATCTCTGTTCTCCACTTTCACCCAGACTTCAAAATTATCATTGCTCGCAGATCGTCCGCTTGAAGGCGTATACTTGTAATAAAAAGACAACGCATCAGGACGAGATGCAAACAGATAAGGGGAATAATCCGTTTCGGGAGATTCCGAATTTTTTCCCAAATACAAATATCCCGGATCTGTATGTGTCATAGAACCATCCCAGAAAGGTCCTGGAGCCGTCGTTCCTGCTCCCCAGCCTACCGTACGAATCAGGGCAGCCTTTTCTCCCTTATGGCAGTCTGCCGTTTCTTTTGTTCCGGAATTAGCGACATACGCATAATCATAAGGAAAATTGTCACTGCCGTCAGAAGTGGTTTTTAAATTCAGCGTATTCCATCCATCTGTTTCCGGCTCATTCCAGGGATACCAGATTCCCCAATAGTCACCGCCACGTTCATAACTCCACGATTCCATACCTGCATTTGGAACCTGCAATTCTTCTTCTGTCTGAATTTCCACTTCATTGGTCGGCTCTGCATCCGTCTTCCGGGCACGCAGTTTCAATGCCGAATTGGAAGACAATCCATTCACCGTAACATAATTGCCATCAATCTCCTTAACCGATACATTCTCCCATTTGCCCGCCTTATATTGCTGGAACTGGAGTGCGGACAGATTTTCTTCATTATAAACATGAACCACAGCCCTTTTAGCCCAAACATCCGCCTCACTGTCAACCAA
Source organism: Bacteroides gallinaceum (assembly GCF_030373775.1). Lineage (NCBI taxonomy): Bacteria > Pseudomonadati > Bacteroidota > Bacteroidia > Bacteroidales > Bacteroidaceae > Bacteroides > Bacteroides gallinaceum. Next base: position 258,045 of record NZ_JAUDEN010000002.1, read on the forward strand.
TATTCCATAACTTACAGGCAATTCGGCAGACTCCAGACTATATGCCAGGTAAGAGGCCGAAACCTTGAACGGGTCCTTGAACTGCACACCGTCGGGGGCCTGCAGGCTGACAATATACTGCCTGCCGTTTTCCGTAGCCATGCCTTCGCTAATCCCTGTAACGGTCAGAGGCTGGCTTCCGTCCGCCAAAACAAAGGAAGCCTTTGACGGATCACCGTCCACAAAAGAAATGGAAACCTGGCAGGTGTTTCCTAAGAAAGGAACCTCAACGTCGGTCGGCGAAACAGCGAAATTGCAAAGCTGAGGAGCGACTCTCAGCGTCAAAGGATCGGAAACCTTTCCATATTTGTCTATCGCACGCAATTCAAAAGCACTTTCTCCTCTTCCTGCCGGGAGATTGCCTACCAGACCGGTATAGTCAACCAAAGCCATTTGGGAAACATTGCCCGAAAGCCCTTTTGTCTGGAAACCCAGTCCTTTCAGCGTTTCGAGTTTGGCATCAGCAGCCGTCAGATCAATCTCGCCGGACACTCCTTTCTCTTCCAGATAAGACGAGGCGACCGTCATCTTGCAGGAAGCCAGCCCCGCTGCCGCATTCACATACACCGACAACTGCTCTTTCGCATTTGCTCCTTCAACCGGCTCCAGAATGTTCTCCGGAACAAACCCTGAAGCTTTCAGATAAGGAGCCGGAGCATTCAACGCCTCGTTTGACACATCAAATGAAACATTTTCGTCAGAAACCTCTTCTGAAAATTCCACAGTCATGGTAGCCGACGAAACATCTACATCCAGCGTCAACGTATAAGCATGACGGGCCTCAGCCTGAAACGACTTCACTTCGTATTCAGCTTCTTGCGCCTGGCCGGCCTTCCGGACCTTCACACGCACGGAAACCGTTCCCGGAACAAAATAGGCAGAACGCTGCTCGTCCTGAACATAAGCGACTTTATTCCCCGACGCACCGGTCACTTCTGCGGAATAGGCCGCAGAAAAATACGACTTGAAATCATCCGTATACACGACGGCCAGCCTGGCATTGGCCAGATAGCAGGAAACATTGACCGGAGTCGTTTCGCCCCGCTTCACCGTAAAATCCTGCGAACCCTCGAAATAAGGCTTGTCAAAGCCTTCATCAGACAAATCACCGTACCATGCCTTCGCTACATAGGCACCCGGACGCAATTCAAAATTCTCCTCTTCGCTCATCGTACGATAAGTATCCCACGAAAGCACCTTCTCGCCGTGACTGGATACAGATACGGAAAAGTCATTTACATCGGGCAACGATTCGGCCGCAGCTCCCTCACCTGATTTCCCGCCTGCTTCAGCACGGCTGGCATCAACCCCTACAATCACTTCATTGCTTGCCTGAACATTCATGCTGAAAGACCCGGTTTCACCCAAACTTGAGTAATCCTCCTGCGAACAGGAAGACAAACCGGCAAGCAAAAGTCCAAACAAAATGAAAAAATCACCACTTGTCCTCATTCTTAAATAAAATACGGTTTAAATCTGTTATACAACGTTATTTGGAGGGTGCAAAATAACAACTCTTGCCAAAACCCTACAAGGTCAATTCTTTTTATTTCTGCTCTATTTTTCATCACAAAGACATTTCATCATTAAAAAATGTCGTTTTACAGATTTTACGCAAGGAAATTCAAAACGTTTATAGTCTAAATTTAAAATTTCATATTACACAGCATAAGAAAATCCATGTATGCGAAACACTTTCCTACACTGCTGTATCTGTTCGTTTTTTCACTGCGGAATCTTTTCTCAAACAAAACGGCAAAGATTACGCTCCAAGAAGCTGGAACGTAGAATCGAACGGATCATGCAGATAAAATGCTCCCAACAGAAAAACGAACGGATGCGCCGAAACCTGAAAGCAGAGCAATATCATCTGAGCTCCTCCAAGTTCTTAACCAATATTTACCCGATTATGTTCTGTTACTTACAGAAATAAATGTGATTTTATAACGCAAAAACTTGTATATTTGCATGAACGAACGAAGAAGAAGACACAATGGAAAAAGAACTGCCAAAAATAGACTTGCCTGAGGACTGGGTTGTCGGCACAGACATCAACAAAGATTTGCTGGGACTGTACACGAATTATCCTGTAAGACTGAAATGTGAGATGTTCGTGCTTTGCGTGGAAGGCACTGTGGAAGCCTCGGTAAACCTGAACCATATTACCGTCAAGGCAAACGATTTCGTCACACTCATGCCGGGAAGCATTTTCCAAATCAACAGCATCGAAGGAAACCTGAACATCTACTTCCTCGGATTCTCGTCCAAATTTGTCGAACAGACCAACCAGTCGCGCTCCATGCTCGATGCAATCTACTTCACCCTAGGAAGACCGACATTCCAATTGCGAAAGGAGGGCGTGCTGCTAATGGAACAATACCTGCAATTCCTCATAAACATCTACGAACGGTTCCCTGACAAAATCAAGCATGAAATCACGCCTAACCTCTACGCAGACGTGCACAAGGGAATTTCCATAATCTACAAAAGCAACTCAACGGAAGAAACCGTGCCCATATCAAAAAGCGAACAGATATTCAGAAGCTTTACGCAACTGGTCATGCAGCATTATACGCACAACCGGAATGTTGCATGGTATGCCGAACAGCTTGGCATTACACATGCGCATCTGTGCACCACGGTAAAGCAAGTGTCGGGAAAAACCTGCGTCGACATCATCTCGTCCATCGTGATTATGGACGCAAAGTCGCAGCTCAAATCAACCAACTTGTCCATCCAGGACATATCCGACTCGCTGAACTTTGCCAACATGTCGTTCTTCGGAAAATATTTCAAACGCTATGTGGGAATGAGTCCGCTGGAATACAGAAACAACGGATAAGCCTTTCACACCCTCCAGAAAGAGGGACCTATAATACGATAAAGATAAAAAAACCTCCCCGTCAAGGGGAGGTGCGGAAAGGGATAGAGTTAAAATATCACACCCAGACGAAAACCGACGTTACTCTGTCCGTCTATAGGAACAGTCAGCGTTTGCGTCTGATTGGTTGCATAGCTGTAGTATCCGGCAATATGAAATCCCCAGTGCTTTCCGGTCGGATAAATCTTCAAGCCAATTTCAGGAGATACATAAAATCCCCATCCATCGTCATACAGCCTGGTTGCAGCGTAATAAGTGGTGTTACGCGCAAACATCGCGCCGACTTTCACACCGATATAAGGCTTGCAGTACCTGTTTGTAGACAAATTGAACGCCGCAGTCAGCCCGAAAGGAACCTGAAAAGCCGAACGCTGCTGGTCGGTGGTCAGAGATTCTGTAGGCGAAAGGGCCAAAGTCTGCCGTCCGATATACTTATGGTTGGTGTGGAACGAAGCAAACAGACCCGCTTCCCAACGAGGCGTGAAACTGTAAGTCAGTTCATAGTTCATTCCCCACCCGCTCAACTTGTCAGCAAAATCAGTAGACAACGGAGCGTTCATCTGCCAGTCTACCTTCAGACTCATCTTAGACATATCACATTGTGCAAAGCTCCGGGCAGACAGTCCCAGCAAGACAACACACAAAAACAGCGCTTTTTTCAGCAATTTATCCATTGTTTTCATTTGACATCCTCCTCGATTATTAGTTAGCAGATTGAACATAAGGTGACTGTACGAACGACTGGACAACCGCATCTTCGAGCAGTTTCAGGCTGTAACGTCCGCCAAAGTCAAAGCCGGAAGCATTGGCATACCAAACCACCGGCAGCCTGTTGTTTTCGCTTTCTCCGGATGCAGTCAAATCAACCATTTCCATAACCAATGTATTCGTATCATACGAATAAGTTACAGGATACGGATAATACCATCCGCTCCACGGTCCCCAGAAGCCATAGTCCCACCAGCCACCGAAATAGCCTCCGGTCACAATGTGAGTGGTTTGCGCAATATACGACAACTGCACGCCGACGTCTGCATCATCTTTCTGTTCCGGATCAGTGATGCGGGTATATCCCCTACTGTTCATCTGTGCCTCCACCTCGCTGATTATAGCCTGTGCATTTTCGTCTTTCCAATAAGAAGCATGGTGGCTTCCCGGTTCAAGGATGCTGTCAGGCAAAAAATAGGTTTTGAATGCACTGAAATCCGTATCACTGTCATAATCAGTATATACGGCCAGATTTGCATCCATTTCCCCCATATCGGGATCTTTTTCGCATGCCGACATCACCAATGCCGCACATGCCAGAAAAAACAGTTTTTTCATAGTGAATCTCCTCCTCTTAATTGTTATCGGTTGTTTTAAATTATTCAAATGGAACGCCCTTTGAAAACGTTGCTGCGCGATGCCGGAAGAATCACTCCGTTCAGCGTCAAACGGTTGGAGTTGAAGTTCGGTGAAATGGTTATCGAAGCCCGGTTCGATCCTTTCGGCAGATAAATGTCGATACGGGCCGAAATTCCTGCTCCCATCACGTTCATCGAGAGCGACAGGTTGCCTTTCTTGTCCACTTTCGGATCATAGCCTGAAACGGTGCCGTCAACGGTCACACCCCCCAGTCCGTTAGGTCCGGAAAACGGAATATTGAAAGCCACCTGCACTACCGCATCTTCACCCATTACGGATACAAAGTTGGTATTCGAAGATACATAAGCCGTTTGTCCGTATTTAAAAACCACCTGATCGGCCTCCAAAGTAAACTCTTTCGCATTGACTGCTTTCAGAGCCTCTTCATACTGCAGGCTGTCTAATCGTTCCTGCAATGCTTTCTTTTCTTCCTTGGTCGGCTCCTTTGTTTCCTGAGCCTGGATGTTTCCTGCCATTGCAGACAGGACAAACATCAATAGTAAAATCTTTTTCATTGTTTTATATTTACCTATTCACAAGTAAAACAAAGATTTTTCTCTTTTGCTGCACCGGAACAGATTAAAAAAAACTAAGAGATTATAATATCGCGAAACCGTGCGTCAAAACGAAAGGAATCAAAACGGACAAGAAACATGCGCAAATCCGCAGAATTCAAAAGTTGCCGGCTCCGCATCACAATGTCCAATAAAATAAAAAAGAGTCCGCCGAAAGAACGACTTATCATTTTTTTTCTTATCTTTAAAGTGACAACAGTCAAACAACCTCCCGTCTAACCCTTTAAACCATCAGAAAACCATGACAAACATCAGTGAAATCACTCTGTTAATAGCTGTTATCGCCCTGGCGCTGTGGCCGGTCATACTTTTCGCACTACGCTATCTGAACATACGCCGCAAACGGCTGGAGCATATCGAACGCCTGACCAAGGACGAACTTGACGAAGTGAGCACGAACGACCTGGTAATCAGCACGCTCAAAAAAATCGGATGCCAGCCCGAGATGAACGAAGAACAACAAATCTGCTTCAAATACCAGGGCGAAGACTTCTACATAGCGGCAGAAGAGGAAAACCGTTTCATTATGATCTGGAATCCGTGGTGGGGATGCATCAATGCCGACAACGAAGCATTTCCTGTCCTGAAAGAAATCATCAATCTGGCCAATGTGAAATCAATTGTGACGACAGTATATATGATGGACGAAGACGGGAAAACCGTCGGACTGCACTCACACTGCCATACCTATTTTTCGCCGAATGAAGGCGAACTGGAGGAACACCTGAAGATGCTTCTCGACTTTTTCTTCGATATCCACAATTTCATCAAAGACAACATGAACCAGATAGGAACCGGAGAAATCAACGAAGAGGAAAAAAAGGAAAGGGTTAAAGTGAAAGGATTTGCCGCCTACAAAGAAAACACCATACCGCTGCAGTCAGATACCGTAGCAGCACAAGCTACCCCCGACAAAGAAGGACTCAGTTCGCCGGCGGCACGGCACGACAAGGTGACTGTGTAGAGCACCGCCCAGACATACAAAAGCGGTTTGGCTGCGTCAAGAACAGCCAAACGCCAGAACTGTGCATCAGTCTTTCCGCATACTGAATTCACAGCCGCAATACTGCTGGTTATAAAAGCCATATTCCCTGATAATTGCCGCACGGCGCTCGTTCAAGCCGCCTTTACGCCAATTCTGATCCCACCAAATCACATCAGGATAAGCGGCTACGGCAAAACGTCCCGCTTCATTGATCTGGTCAAGGCTCTTCCAACGCGAAGAAGCAAGCGTTGTGGTAATCACACGAAAACCGTGCTCGTGAGCATAGCGTGCCGTATCCAGCAGACGCATCTTGAAGCATTGCAAACAGCGTCCTCCCCGCTCAGGCTCCCCCTCCAGGCCAGCCACACATGAACGCCATGCCTCATGGTCATAGTCGGCATCCACGATGTCAAGTCCAAGCGAACGCGCATAACGTGAGCACTCATCCTTACGGATGCGGTATTCCTCTTCCGGATAAATGTTCGGATTGCAATAATAGACGGTAGGGCGCACGCCATGCGCCACCAGCCATTCGATGATAGCCGATGAACAAGGCGCACAGCAGGTGTGCAACAGCACCTTGTCCACTCCTTCGGGAATTTCCCATTCTTTCTTCTTTTTCATGGCAATCGAATCAAAAAGCCTGGCAGTCATCCGTCACAACATAGCTTCCGAATAAAGGCAAAAGCAAATCGGGAACCTCAATCCCTTTTTCCTTGATGCCGGCAAGACAAGCTTTAGCCTTGTCTGTCAGCGAAAAATACATCTGCCGCTTGTCTTCCGTTCCAAGTTCACGCCTGATAAATCCCTTGTCTTCAACCAGACGGATCACTTTCGACGTATGCGAAGCTTTCATGCCCGTACGCTTCACGATGACACTGGCCGCAATCGTTTCGTCACCGATACTGCACAGCACCATAGCCTCGTTCAGCGAAATGCCGTGCACATCCACCAGACTGTTTTCAAGTTCAGAGAGAGCCCTGAAAAGCTCTCTCATCACACAAATACATTTTATCTTTTCCATTATTCAAATAAACATATTCAGATTAGACGTTTCGGCACGATCCATATAGGTCGCCACACCCCCAACAGTTACATTGTCAAGAAGCTCCTCCTTCTTCACCCCCATCACATCCATCGACATTTGGCAAGCAATAAATTCCACCCCGTTATCAATGGCCTGCTGGCGGAGCGATTCAAGTGAGTCAACGCCTCTCCGCTTCATTACATGACGCATCATTTTAGCCCCGATTCCGCCCATATTCATTTTTGAAAGTCCCAGTTTGCTGGAGTCCGAGGGCATCATCCAGCCGAACATTTTGCCGAATGCATCTTTCTTTACCGAAGGCTTTGCAACTTTCTTTATGGCATTCAAACCCCAGAATGTGAAAAAGACAGTCACTTTCTGTCCCGTAGCTGCCGCGCCGTTTGCCAGCACAAAAGTAGCTAAAGTTTTGTCAAGGTCATCGCTGAACAAGATAAAAGTTTTGCCTTTCCCCTCCGGTTCCTGGCGAACAGCTTCCGCCGCACACGAAGTAGCCTTCTCGACCACCACTTTGTATTTGCCTGCATGGGATGAAACTTCCACAATCCGGTTTCCTGTCATACGGCACCATGATTCAGCATCCCGAGAAAATCCCGCATCTGTCGCGGTTATTTCCAGACGCTGTCCCGGGAGCAGTTTTTCCATCTCTTTCTTCAACTTCAATACAGGTCCCGGACATTGCATGCCGCAGGCATCCACACATATCGTTTTCGAGTGCTCTGACCCATCGGTTGCCGGAGCATTGCAAGCACACCGCGCCTTCTCCTCCTCACTCTCACCCGTGCCCGGAAGCTTCACTTCTGCCGTTGCAGCCTTATAAGTTTTGATGCCGCCAATCAGATTCCGCACATCTCCATAGCCGTTCTCCTTTAAAATATTGGAAGCCAGATAGCCGCGCAAGCCTACACCGCAATACACATATACAGGCCTGTCGGAAGGAATCTCTCCAATCCGTTCGCGCAAATCATCCAAAGGAATGTTCAATGCCCCGTCGATGTGCCCCAAAGCATACTCATCGGCAGTCCGCACATCGACAAGAGTGACTTTCGTCAGATCTGCGTCACGGAGTTCCCGCCAATATAAAGGAGTCATTTTTCCGCAAAGAATATTGCCGGCCACATACCCAGATACGGCCACAGGATCTTTAGCGGAAGAGAAAGGAGGAGCATAAGCATGTTCCACCTCCATCAAGTCGTAGACCGTCCCATGGTGCTTTATAACCAACGCATACGCATCAATCCGCTTGTCAACGCCTTCGTATCCCACAATCTGTGCGCCGTAAAGGCGTCCGTCAGTCGGAGAAAACACGATTTTGATATCTGTTTGGGAAGAACCCGGATAATATCCTGCATGTGATGCCGAATGGATCGTTGCCGAAAGATAAGGAACATTCATCTGTTTCAGACGCTTTGCAGCAAGTCCTGTAGAAGCGACCGTCTGATCGAAGACTTTAGCGATTGAAGTGCCTACAGCTCCTTCGTATTTCACCTTGTTGCCGAAAACCATATTGTCAGCGACAATACGCGCCTGACGGTTAGCGGGTCCTGCAAGATAATTCAGCCAAGGCTTTCCGGTTATCGGATGGGGATATTCAATCGCGTCCCCCACCGCATAGACAGACGCATCGGATGTCTGCAAGTATTCGTCCACCCAAATGCCACGGGCCTCTCCTATCTTCAGTCCCGCTTTTTGGGCGAGCGAAGTTTCCGGACGTACTCCTATTGACAAAAGCACCAAATCCGCATCAAGCGAAATGCCCGACTGAAAGCGCACCGTTATGCCGTTTCTTCCGGGTTCAAAAGATTCAACGGCCTGCTTTAAATAAAGCTTCACTCCTTTCTGCAATAAATGCTCGTGAACCAAAGCCGCCATTGAATAGTCAACAGGCCCCATCACCTGGTCGGCCATCTCCACAACAGCCACTTCTGCACCTGCATGATGCAGATTCTCCGCCATTTCCAAACCGATGAAACCGCCGCCCACAATCACGGCACGCTTCACAGCATGTTGCTGCATATAAGTCTTTATACGGTCTGTATCGCTCACATTCCGAAGCGTAAAGATGCCCTCGGACTCAATGCCGGGCAAAGGAGGACGTACAGGAGAAGCCCCCGGAGAAAGCAACAGCTTATCATACGCTTCCACATACGTATCTCCGTCGGATGTGCGCACCGTTACCGTTTTCTTCTGCAAGTTGACTTCCGTCACTTCCGAACGCGTACGCACATCCACCCGGAAACGTTTTCCGAACGCTTCGGGGGTCTGCACAAACAAACGTTCACGCTCGGTTATTACATTGCCTATATAATAAGGTAAACCGCAATTGGCATAAGAAATGTAATCTCCCCGTTCAAACAGAATAATATCTGCCTTTTCCGTATTTCTGCGGATACGGGCCGCTGCTGTAGCGCCGCCTGCCACACCGCCAACTATCACATACTTCATAATTCAATTATTTTCTAATGGAAACTGATGCAAAGAAAAACAATTATAGTCACAATAAAAAATTTCCAAAAGAAAATATTCAAACAATTAAGCCAAATTAAGAAACTATTTTGAATTTATCGTGTGCTGATCTGGGATGAGTTTTTGAGGCATTTCCGTTTGTGTGATGAGGAAGATAGCGGCTATCTGACGAAAAACAGAAGCGGAAAAGACAAAAAATAGCCCAAAGCACACACGAAAACGAACACATCAAGCCAAGAAAAACTTTTTGGAGAAATTCAAAACAGTTTCTAAGAAGTCAGTCCGATCTGTAACGCTGTGCTGCCGGCTATTCTTTCTGATAAGCTATGCGTGGCGAACCGTTTTTGAGATAAATAATGCCACAGCGTACAAAGCCATTGGCAGTCAACAGCTTTTGCATCACTTTGTTTTCGGCATGCGTATCTGCACGCAAGCAGGAGCATCTTGAAAAGCACCACTCAAAGCACAAACGAGCAATACCGCTGCACGTTCCATCGGAAGCCAACCGATGAATCACATAATAAGGGCGGCTATTGGGCCAGGAACCATCCTCAATATAAGCATAAGTAGGGTCCGGACCGGGAATAAAGCAGAATGTAGCAACGGCTTTCCCTGAATCAGCGGCACAGACATAACAATGGCCCGCAGCAATCTCCCCTGCAATCAATTCCCTTTGCGGATATCCCCCCACCCACTGATTAGGGTTTCCAGTAGCCGCCATGAACGCACGGGCAGCGTCAAAAATTTCCATTAAACGGTCCAAATCACCCGGAACCGCCTTCCGAATCTTCAATTTCATTCTATAAAACAGAGATAAATTTCCGGCAAATGTAGCAATTGGACGCAATTTAATGAAAGAAAAATTGAAAATATAAAATCTTCATGTTATCTTTGCATAACGAAAAGGGGCATTAGCTCATCTGGCTAGAGCGCGACACTGGCAGTGTCGAGGTGACCGGTTCGAGTCCGGTATGCTCCACCTTCGAAATAAAGGGACACATCACAACTGTTCAACTTTTAAAATTTTAGCTTATGGATGTACAAAGTATAGGTGAAAGTGCAGGTGTTATCTGGAGGCTGCTCGAAGGTGAACACCGGAAATGGGATTACAATGAAATCAAAAAAGCGACAGGGCTGCCTGACAGACAAATCAATGCGGCTATAGGCTGGCTCGCCCGCGAAGGCAAACTGAGCATTGATGACACGACTATAGGCAAAAAGCGTGTATTATATATTGAGTTGAACTACTATATCGGATAAATCAAGCATTACTTACCATCAATAAAAAAGCAATCCCCCTGTAAATTTGAAGGGAATTGCTTTTTTATTGCACCTTAAACATCACTTGCCTATAGGTTCATAAGCGTTTTTTCCACAGGAAATTCAATGTTCTGAATCAAGAAGATTGAACAATTACAACGACTGTACTTCCACGCAGTTGTATTTCCGTTTGTATTCCGGTCCGAAAGTAAAGTTGATGCCCAAGTTGACATTAAGCGCGAAGCGGTTGACAGGCGCATAATATTTGGGTGAGAACTTGCCCATCGGCGCATCGGCTGCTATGAAGAAATTGAATCCGCGCGGATGGAAGTTCAGCATCAGACCTCCCGTTGAGCCGAAGTTGGATATGGCATAGTTGAGCGAAGCCTCAAACCATTTCAAAGGAGAAACATTGGCAGAAACGCGAGCTTCGGTCCACCAGTGCCGTCCCTGGAAGCGGGTTGAAGACAAAAGTCCGAAGTTCAGACGGTCATATGCCGGAAGCGTGTACTGCGCCCCAAGATTCAGCGTAGCCGCCAATGCAGTGGTACGCTTCAATCCCTCGCCTTCCTTTGTAAACTTGGAGAGTTCTTCCAGATCATCTCCGATCCGGTCTGCCTGATTGTCGATCGAGTTCGGATCATCATCACCCAAATCAGAGTTGACAGGAATTTCCGTAAACCCGTCAAACTCAAAAGAATTGTTCATCGTGGCCTTTACCGTATTCTTCCAGCGGATAAAACCGAGATCAAGGACAGCGGCCGAGAAAGTCCATTCATCATTCAAACGGTAAGTAGCCCCGAAATCAAACGCCATGCCGAAGCCTGTAGGCCCGATATTGTTGTCATCAAAGTCAAGGTCATCGTAAGACAGAAGATTTTCAGAGCCCGGCTTCAGTTGGTCTGTACGGTTTCCTGCATCGTCCAGCGCATAATCGCTGTCATCATAGTTTCCCGTTTCACCGCGCGTCGGAGCAACCAGTCCCTTGGCGGAAAGGTATGCCTGCGCTCCCGACGGAGTTATCTGCCAATAGTCGGGAGTTGCCACCACGTCCAGACGGTCAATCTTCACCGTGGCTTTAGCCAGTCCCACCAGGAACTTCACCTTTGCTCCCACCGTCCATTGCTCGTTCAGCTCACGGGCGTGCCCCAAAGCGATTTCAGCATAGTTGGTAGAAACGGCGCTGATATCATCTATCTGGTAATGGGTGCCTTCGGGACGGTCAACTCCGCTTTTCATGAACTTGAAAAGCGCGTCGGGAGCCGAAAAATTGGTATTGCTCTTCACCGAGATGCCGAACGTATTGAATCCTCCCCACGCATAGAACCCCGTAGAAAGAATTGTCTCTTCAAGATTGAATCCGAACTTGACCCGGCGCGGCAGGCCGTTCAGAAACTCGTCACGGCCCACATCTTCGTGCATGAAAGTCATGAGATCGCCGTTCTGCTTCACAAAAAGAAAGTCGCCCACACCCGATGTGCCCTGCGCACCGAAAGCAAGATTTCCAAGCCCCGGCATAGTGACATATCCGCGTTCGCCCATAAATGCAGGATTCAGTTCATGACGGAATGTGGCTCCGCCCAAAAAATAGGCGGAACGATTATTCTGAGTCTGTGCGGCGGCAGGCCCTGCAAGTCCCCAGACAGCAGCCGCCGACAATATACTTGTTACGACACGTGTTTTCATCTGTTGTTTCATCATGGTTCTTTTTACCCGTTAATTCAAGTCGACCTTTACACCTCCCGGCACATTCAAGTTGATTTTTGACATCTGGATCCACTGGTTATCCCTCAGCGGAACGTTCAAGGCCTGTCCCGGAACAGCTGTCACCTTAAAGCAGATACGGTCTACACGCGACAATACGCCGGCTTCGGCAGAAGTAAAGACTACGGCAAACCGACTCTCTACCGGCGTTGTCCCATCCGTACTCTCAGCTATCTTCCTGCCGTCGGCAGTTACCTTGATACCTTCTATCTGCTGCCCGTAAATATCCTTGACTACCACATTCTCCGGTTTCAGTTCGAGCTGGAGCGGAATGGTACTTACAGCGGTGAACTGCAGGCCGACCTGATCGAAGTCCACCTGGTCAAGGTCGGAGAAATCAGTGTTCAAGTCACAGATCGAATCGTTGTAAACAATATTCAGACCGCTTTCAAAGCTCAGCGGTATCACCACATCATAACCGGCCAGCATATCATACCCCCTGTCCAGCTCAACCGTATAATAGTTCGGATTAGTAACCGACGGGCTTATATCCACCGTAATGTAGTCGGGGATACGTTCCCACAAGTTGTTGATATCCTCCACCTTCACATTCTTCACGTGCTCGGCATCCGCATAACCACTTTTTCCGAGGCGGGAGAGAATAATGGCCGTGATGCATCCAGCATCAATTTCAATGTCGTCCACCGTAACCGTAGCCAGCGGAGCCGTTTTACCGTTGCGGTGCGACACCAGCGTCACATCAAACTCCACCGGCGTATCAAGTTTGTTTTCTGTACCGAAAGCAACGACCGGATTGGTGACTTCCAGGCGAGTCGCATCGTCTTTCAGAAAGTCGGGAATATCGTCCAGCCCGATGTTTGTCGGCTCTACTTCGATGGTTGGCTGGATAATTCCCGTCACCTTATTGACAGTCATGGCATCGAGCACAACCGAGGGAGCAAAAGACAAAGATGTATTAGCATCCAGGTTTCCATCAAATACAGTGATTACAGAACCTGACACATTGACCTCCCCATCAATTTCTATAGAAGAATTTGCCTTATCAACCTTTTTACCATTTCCTGCCGCATCACCGAATTTATATCCGTCCACTTCAAGAACCGTCGCAAACGAATCATTGTTCCCCGACGAAAGAACCACCCCATCAAGCACCAACGTATTTCCTCTCAATTCGCCCTTTGTTTCATCACATGCTCTTACAACAAAAAAATAAGGCAATTCCACATGCAAGTTCCGGGCTATCACACTTTGATAATTCAGGCTGCCGCTAAAAGCAAAAGCAATGGAAAGTTTCGCAGGCACCCCTGCTCCCACATCGCCCACCTCCATCAATGCCTCGTCTATTCCGAAAACCGTCTGACTAAAGCTGCCTTGCATATCTACTTCTTTTTCAACAGAGCCGCGGCCAACGGCAGAACCTCCCCCAACGATCACTACAGGATGAAAGCCGCTGGAACTGATTTCTCCGATATCAAACGTACCCACCGAAGTAGGCTCTACATTTACAAGGCCCCTCCTCGCAAGCTGATATTCATGCGTGGCAGCATCCGTAACCAAAAGATCTCCTTCGGTGATGATCTTGCTCAAGTAAGTGGTATCAGTGCTTCCACCGGGAATCGACAGATAGTCCCCTCCCACACTGATTGTCATGTCAATGTCACGGTCGAGGTCGTATCTGTTATCCACACACGACATGATACCGACCAACAGCAAAAGCACAAGCACACCCGCTAACGGCCTTACATTCAATCTGAACATAATTCTTTGAGTTTTTGTAAAAATTCAACCTTCGATACAAAAATACAATTTTTTTCAACGAAAGGCAGGCCCTATTTAAACTATTTTAAACGCTCAACCTCCATTCAAAACACACAATACTTTGCATGAAATTCCGGCAACGACAAACAGACCGCTAAAGCCTACAGCAGGGACAGTGCCTTAAACATTCTTTAAATCAGAGAAAACAGATTTTCTCATTGCTTTTTCTATCTTTGGATATCATTATCTAAAATCAATGCTCTTATGGAAACATCTCTCTTCTGGATTGTGCCGGTGTCATCCGCGCTGGCACTCTTGCTTGCCTGGTACTTCTACCGGCAGATGAAAGCCGAAAGCGAAGGCACTCCTACAATGGAATGCATCGCCCTGCACGTGCGGACGGGTGCCATGTCGTATCTGAAACAACAATATAAAGTGGTGACCATGGTTTTCGTCTGCCTGGTCATCTTCTTTGCCATCATGGCATACGGATTCAACCTGCAAAACCACTGGGTTCCGGTGGCGTTTCTGACCGGCGGATTCTTTTCCGGACTTTCGGGCTATCTCGGCATGAAGACCGCCACATACGCTTCGGCGCGGACAGCCAACGCCGCGCGCAACTCGCTCAACAAAGGCTTGCGGATCGCTTTCCGGAGCGGGGCAGTAATGGGGCTGGTCGTTGTAGGACTTGGCTTGCTCGACATCTCTTTCTGGTATCTGCTGCTGCAATACTGCATACCGGAAGACGTGATGAATCCGGCATCCAAACTTTGCGTCATCACCACCACCATGCTTACTTTCGGAATGGGAGCCTCCACGCAGGCACTCTTTGCCCGTGTAGGCGGAGGCATCTATACCAAAGCAGCCGATGTAGGAGCCGACCTGGTGGGAAAAGTGGAGGCAGGGATTCCGGAAGACGATCCGCGGAATCCGGCAACGATTGCCGACAATGTGGGTGACAATGTGGGCGACGTGGCCGGAATGGGAGCCGACCTGTATGAATCCTACTGCGGTTCGATTCTTGCCACATCGGCTTTGGGAGCAGCCGCATTCATCGCTTCCGGCGATACGGAAATGCAGTTCAAGGCCGTCATCGCACCGATGCTGATTGCCGCGGTGGGCATCCTGCTCTCCATACTCGGCATATTTGCCGTGCGCACACGGGAAGACGCAAGCATGAAAGACCTGCTCAAATCCCTGTCGTTCGGAACAAACCTGAGTTCGGTGCTGATTGTTTTTGCCACATTCCTGATCATGTGGCTGCTGGGCATCGACAACTGGATAAACCTGTCCATCTCTGTTGTAATCGGTCTGGTGGTAGGAGTCATCATCGGCCGTTCTACCGAATACTACACATCGCAGTCTTACAAGCCCACACAAAAGCTTTCGGAAAGCGGAAAGACCGGTCCGGCCACCGTCATTATCTCAGGTATCGGACTGGGCATGATTTCAACGACTATCCCGGTCATTGCTGTCGTGATAGGAATTATCCTCTCCTACTGGTTTGCCGCAGGCTTTGACTTCACCAACATCAGCATGGGACTTTACGGCATCGGCATCGCCGCCGTAGGAATGCTTTCCACACTGGGAATCACCCTGGCTACGGATGCATACGGCCCCATCGCCGACAATGCCGGGGGAAACGCTGAAATGAGCGGCCTGGGCGAAGAAGTGCGCAAACGCACCGATGCACTCGATTCGCTGGGCAACACCACCGCAGCCACTGGAAAGGGATTCGCCATCGGATCGGCAGCCCTTACGGGACTTTCTCTCCTGGCTTCCTACATCGAGGAAATACGTATCGGGCTCGACCGTATCGGTACAGCCATTCTGGAGCTTCCAAACGGCATTGAAGTGGCCGTCCACGAGGCCAGCTTTACCGACTTCATGATGTATTACGATGTAACGCTGATGAATCCGAAGGTTATTTCAGGCATGTTCATCGGCAGCATGATGGCTTTCCTGTTCTGCGGACTGACCATGAATGCGGTGGGACGCGCCGCCTCGCGCATGGTAGAAGAAGTACGCCGCCAGTTCCGTGAAATAAAAGGCATATTGGAGGGGAAGGCCGAACCCGACTATGCGCGCTGCGTGCAGATATCCACCAAAGGAGCGCAGCACGAAATGGTGTTCCCGTCCCTGCTCGCCATCATTGCTCCTGTAGCTACCGGCCTGATATTCGGCGTTCCGGGAGTAATCGGACTGCTTATCGGAGGACTTTCGTCCGGCTTCGTGCTTGCCATCTTCATGGCAAATGCAGGAGGCGCATGGGACAATGCGAAGAAATACGTTGAAGAAGGCAACTTCGGCGGAAAGGGAAGCGAAGTGCATCGTGCCACTGTGGTGGGTGATACGGTAGGCGATCCGTTCAAGGACACGTCCGGGCCGAGCCTCAACATCCTCGTCAAGCTGATGAGCATGGTTGCCATCGTCATGGCAGGACTGACCGTTTCGTGGAGCCTGTTCTGAGAAATCCTTTGTCGAACACAAAGGCACAGGGATACGGAGATTTCTATTTGAGTTCTCTGTATCCCTATTCCTTTATAGTTTAAGCCAGAATGGTCACTAAAGACATGAAGATCATACAATACATTGCTTCATGCCCTTATAATTGAGAACTAAACACACAAGTGGATATACAACAATTTCTTGTCAAGACAAAACGAAACCGACAGGACAGCCAAAAGGCCGGCTTCTCCCAAAGCATGCTTCACGCGCGAAGGCCAGCCTCAGCAGACCGGTCTGCTGAAACACCACCGCCACGCTTTCAACCAGTCCCCAAAGGACAAAGCCATAAAGCAGCAAACGGCGATACTTCTCCAGAAACAGCCGGACAGCAAGATGGACGGATAAAGCCGCTCCGCAAAATAATCAGTCCACAACGGAATACCGACAGTAATTTTCTACTACCAATCAAAATGTTATGCTTTTATCCAAATTTCTTATACCCGACTTACCTTGCTCATCTTCCGCCACTATAGTTGCTCTACCGGATATTTCCACAAGTTTCTGTCTGTCAATCTCTGAAATGTCAAGGTCACAACTGAAACGAGCACCCGGCTTGATCAAAAAGAAGATGCGGTCCGTTAAAGCAAACGATACCTCATCTACATATCCATCCTTGTCCTTATAATAAAGAACACAATGCGAAGTGCTTTCCTCATTGAATTTATTATACCGCACCAAAAATACACTTTTCGGCGTATCATTGACAACGGTATAGTTCAGCGTATTTCCCTTAAGCGTAATATCAAATTTCACATCTTGCGCTTTCAAACTAAAAGGAACACACAACAAGACTCCTATCAAATACTTAACAAAAACTTTCATACCTTTTTATTTA